>JBPEXY010000145.1:0-9484 GCA_052031065.1 Immundisolibacteraceae bacterium
GGTGGCTCCCGCTGCCAGATGGGTAAAGACGTTGCCCAGCGCGCCACTCAGATGGGGCGCCAGATCCCAGTCGAGCCCCTTGTCCGCGTCGCCGAGTGGGAACACCCATTGGCGATCGGCCATTACTATCAGGCCTGGCTCATCCCGAAGCTGGTTATCCCATCCCCTGGGGTCAGGCGAATCGATGAGTTTGTGAAACTCACGCTGCACCTGTTTGGCGCGGGAACTCGGGCCGACGATTCCAAGGTTTACCTCAAACGAGTCGATCACCCGATGGTTGACCGCACCACGCACCAGCACTGCACCGCTGCCAATATAGAGCCAACCAGCATAGGGGCGGTCATCACTGATCAAAAGCGGATTAGAGATATCCTCAGGGGTATAGATATTCTGGCCGATGGCAGCGTTAAAACGGACCGCCTCAAACTGGTTCAGGGTCTGCTCATCAAGTGCCGGCAGCCAGGGCAACAGCCCACCTACACGGCGGGCCGATTTCTGCACCCAGCCCAACTGGTTTTCAGAACTCCAGCTAAACCGCGAACCGTGGGTATAGTGCTGATCGCTGCCACTGCCCCAGAGGTCATTCTCAAACTGAGCAGTCAACTGCCCGGCAGAGACACTCAAAGGCACCAGGGCCAACAGGACCAGGGCCAACAGGAATAGACTGTATTTCACTAAAATCATGACACTCCTTAACAGCATAATCTGGCGTTGATATCGGCGGCTGTATGTGACCAGGCCGCCAGCACGAAGACGTGAGAAACTAATCAAGAACTCCAGCTACAGGAATCGAAATTAAATGCCCAACTATGATAACGAATCACTACAGCTTCACCGCCAGTTGCGGGGGAAATGGGAGATCCACTCGCGAGTACCACTGAAAACCCGTGAAGACCTTTCGAGAGCCTATACCCCGGGAGTCGCAGCGGTCTCAGAAGCAATTGCGGTTGACCCCGCTGCAGCCTACGAGTTGACCATGAAAGGCAACAGTGTTGCCATCGTCTCCGACGGCTCCGCGGTACTCGGTCTGGGCAACATCGGCGCACGGGCAGCACTGCCAGTAATGGAAGGCAAGGCCATTCTGTTCAAGGCGTTTGCCGATATTGATGGCGTTCCAATAGTGGTTGACACCAACAGCAGCGAGGAGATTATCGCTACCGTACGCGCGATTGCGCCCACCTTTGGCGGCATCAATCTTGAGGATATCGCTGCACCCGCCTGTTTTGAAGTCGAAGCGGCACTACAGGATCTCGGCATCCCGGTGTTTCATGACGATCAGCACGGCACCGCAATTGTGCTGCTCGCCGCGCTGATCAATGCTTCACGAGTGACCGGTAAGCCACTGGAACAGATGAAAGTGGTAATCAACGGCGCCGGGGCCGCCGGCACCGCCATCGCCAGGCTGTTGCGATGTGTTGGCCACGACCCCTCGGTCTGCGTGCCGGTGGCCGATATTCTGGTCTGCGACTCCCGCGGTATCATCTGCCCTCAACGCAGCGACCTTACCGATGAAAAAAAAGCGCTACTCAGCTACACCAACAACAGCGGCGTCACCGGTAATCTGCAGGACGCGTTAAAAAATGCCGACGTTTTTATTGGCGTCTCCAAAGGCAACCTGCTTAGCGGCGAAGATGTAAAAACCATGGCGGCAGAGCCGATCATTCTGGCCATGGCCAACCCGATTCCGGAAATCATGCCGGCAGTGGCGCTGAACGCTGGTGCAGCCGTGGTAGGCACCGGGCGCAGCGACTTCCCCAATCAGGTAAACAATGTGCTCGCTTTTCCCGGTATTTTCCGTGGGGCCCTCGACGCTGCCGCACCAAAAATTACCGAAAACATGAAAATAGCTGCCGCTCATGCGCTGGCCAACGCGGTTGATGAACCGACAGCGGAGAAAATTCTCCCCGACCCACTCGACCATGCGGTGGCCCATCTGGTCGCCGCCGCAGTTAAACAGGCGGCGCAGCAGGATTTCGGTTAATGGGCTGCCGGGTGCGGAACGACAAGCGTTGAGGCTTGTCTACCCATCACCAGGATGGTTCGTTAAGGGTGATATCGATTTATAAATCTGGAGAGTGTCATGACACAGCAACGACTTGCTAGCAAACGTGGAATCATCGCCGGGGCGCTGGTTTTTTCGATTACGGCTTTGCCGCTGGTGGCAGCCGCTGAAGGCAAAGGCCCGAGCGGACAGCCGCCACACGGCAAGGCAATGGGCCACCATTTCCAGCAAATGATGCAGAAGCTGGATGGCGATAGCGATGGCCGCATCAGTCACCAGGAGTTCATGTCTCACCAGCGGGAAAAATTCAGCCGTATGGACCACAATGGCGACGGCTATATCGATGACCAGGAACGCCAGGCCATGCGCGACAGAATGAAAAACATGAAAGAGCGGCGCAAGGCGAAAAAAGAGGGCTCCACAGAGCCGGAGCAGGATTAAACGATCAGCGTTGGCGGGTTCTCATTGCCAGCGATGATGTGAAGAGCACGCGCAGCTTTTGGGTCAGGGACGGCTCCGCCGTCCCGAACCTTAGTTCAGATTTAGCTCAGCTTACGCCTGCCATCTCTTTTAGCTGCTGGATTTCCGCCGGCCAGCGCGCAGGGTCAGGAGTTTCCAGCACCAGCGGGATGCCGTCGAAGCGGGCATCAGCCATCACATAGTTAAAAGGTGCCATACCGATTTCACCTTCGCCGAGCGAGTGGTGTCGGTCAACCCGGCTATCCAGTGGCTTTTTCGAATCATTCAGGTGCATGCCACGCAGATACTCAAACCCCACCAGTTCATCAAACTGGGCGAAGCTGTCAGCACACGCCTGCTGGTCACGCAGATCGTACCCAGCCGCAAACATGTGGCAGGTATCGAGGCAGACGCCGATCCGCGATTTATCGCTCACGCCCGCAATAATAGCCGCCAGATGTTCGAAACGATAACCAAGATTACTGCCCTGCCCAGCGGTGTTTTCGATCACCGCAACCACCGACTCTGTTACCGCCAGCGCCTGGTTAATCGACTCGGCAATAGTGGCCAGGCAGTCGTCGACCTCACTCTTTTTCAAATGGCTGCCGGGATGAAAATTCAGCAGGTGTAACCCGAGCTGTTCACAGCGCTGCATCTCGTCAATGAAGGCGGCGCGTGATTTTTCCAGCGCTTCCATCTCAGGATGACCCAGATTAATTAGATAACTATCGTGGGGCAGAATCTGTTCAGCACTGAAACCTAGCTCATCGCAGCGCTGGCGAAACAGCGCTATCGACTCTTCGGTCAGCGGTTTGGCCTGCCACTGGCGCTGGTTCTTGGTAAACAGCGCAAAGGCTGTTGCACCAATCTCCCCGGCATTGGCCGGCGCATTCTCCACCCCGCCGGCGGTACTCACATGGGCACCGATATATTTCACTTCAGTAACTCCTGATTGGTCGGGTTTGCTGACGGTGTAAAGGGCAGACCGCCAGACTGGCCAAATTTTACCCGCTTGGCAGCAGGCCACCGCACCTATAATGGCAGCCACCGTTCCCGTAGAGCTCACCTTACTTCTGTCGGAAAAAGACCATGCACCGTCTATTTAATCTAATCGGCCCGCTCAGCGCACTGCTGGCGGTCGCCGCAGGCGCTTTTGGCACCCACGCACTGCGTGGTCAACTGAGCGACCGGCTGTTCAGCGTCTACCAGACTGCGGTGGAGTATCACTTCTACCACGCGTTGGGGCTGATTCTGATAGCGCTGGCCCGCTACCACCGACCCGAAAGCCGCCTGCTGGAGTGGAGCGGCTGGCTGATGTTTGGCGGTCTGCTGCTGTTCAGCGGTTCTCTCTATGTGCTGGCGCTTGTCGACATCCCCATACTCGGCATGATCACGCCATTCGGGGGTCTGCTGTTTTTGACCAGCTGGCTGCTACTGGCCATCGCTCTTTACCAAACAGCCTGACGGTCACGGAACGGCCAAGCCCAGTTATTCCGATGGCACGGTTTAAGGTCATTTCCGGCGGCCAGAGCGGCGTCGACAGGGCGGCGCTCGACAGCGCCATGGAACTTGGCATTGAGTGTAGCGGCTGGTGTCCCCGTGGGCGCCTTGCCGAAGATGGCCCGATTCCCGACCACTACCCATTGACGGAGACCGAATCACCTCGCTATGAAGAGCGTACGGAGCTGAACGTGATTCAAAGCGACGCGACACTGATTGTCACCACCGGCCGTCTGGAAGGGGGCACCCGTTTAACCCTGGAAACGGCATTGCAACACGGCAAACCGTGCCTGGTTTTCGATCTGCGCCACCCGCAGCCAATGGCTGAAATCGCCGATCAGCTCTGCGCCCTTGGGGTGACGGTTCTTAACATCGCCGGACCCAGAGCAAGCAAGCAGCCAGAAATCGTAGTACATACCCGCAAACTACTGTTACAACTGCTACCGCTGCTTGTTGCTAATGAATCCTAGGCTCTCCCGGCGCACCAAACAAGCGAGCGACCTCTTCAGCACCAAACCGATAGTTACGGTTGCAAAACTCGCAATTAACCTCTACCACACCTTCCTGGTCGAGGGTCTCCTCCAGCTCGGCACGCCCTAACGAGATCAACATCTCCGTCACCCGCTGCTGTGAACAGCTACACTCAAAACGGTACTGCTGCGACTGCAGGTAATGTAACTCCTCCTGATGAAACAACCGATGAAACAAATCCCGCGCCGGCAGTGATACCAACTCATCGGTGGTGACGGTTTCGGCGAGGTACTGCAACCTTTCCCAGCTATCCTCTTCGCGCTCTCCAGGAAGCTGCTGTAACAGCAGGGCACTGGCACAATCGCCATCAGCAGAGAGCCAGAATCGGGTCGGTAACTGCTCGGAATCACGAAAATAGCGCTCCAGCACGCAGGCTAGCGAGTCGCCCTCAAGCGCAACGATTCCCTGATAGCGCTGACCACTCGCCGACTCGCTGGTGATCACCAGCAGCCCACCACCCGTGACAGCCTGCAGATCATCGCCGGTTACCTCCGGCTGACTGCGGGCCAAACCGCGCAACTGCCCCTCCGCACCACACTCTATGGCGACCAGTGTCACCGGACCCTGACCCCGAATCTCCATTTTCAAACGACCATCATTTTTGATGGTGGAGGCGAGCAGGGCGGTCGCCGCCAGCATTTCACCCAGCAAACCCTTAACCACCGGCGGGTAGTGGTGACAGGCGAGCACCTGCTGCCAGCTCTGTTGCAGCTGCACCAGAGCCACCCGGCTACTGGCCGCCGGAAACAGGGCTCGGGTCAACTGGTCAGTATCCATACTCGATCCTCAATTGGCGGTAGCGCTGTAGTTAATTTCAGCTTAAGCAGCCTGACATCAAGAGGCTCGAATGCAAGTGAAATTAGCCGGAATTCAATTCGAAATTAAGGCAGACCCCGGTCGGGGCGCGGGATTATACCGTTTCGGTATTGATAGCTGATGGTGACAGCTGGTGATGACCGTTGGGGCAGGGCTAATAGCGTGCAGTCACCTTAAAACCACGCTCGGCGAGCTGCTGTAATATTCCTGTCGGGCCGGGCAGGTGCAGGGCACCGACCGCAATAAACAGTGCCTGCTGATGCAACAGCGGCACCAGACGCTCAACCATCCGCTGGTTACGCTGCTCCACCAGACGAACCTGCAGCGACTGTTTCAGCCGGGTATCCTGCGCCAGGTGCAGGCTGGCCAGCTGCTGCAACCTACCGAGGTCGCGGTCGAGATAGGCGACCAGCAACTCGCCGTAGTAGACATCAAATTCGAGCGAGGCGAGCACCGCCTCGTGCAGCAGGTCGATCTGGTCGGCAAGCTGCATCTCCTCAAAAACCGCCAGCTGCTCATCAAAACTCTCCAGCGACACAATCTTTTTGGCCGCTCTGCGTGCCTGCTCCTGCAGCGCAGTATCCAGCACCGGCAAACCGGTCGGTCGCGGTGAAAACAGCATAATCGCGACCGCCCACGGCTGTAACCGCGACAGCGGCCGATCCAGCTCCCGGTAGTGAGCCGCGTGCAAGACCCTTGCATAGAGACTCTCGCCAACCAATTGCACCAGGCGCTTGCCACCGCCGAGCCGCATGCGCTCTACAAACCGCTGTCGGTCGGCTGCAGTGATCACCACCTCGACCACCAGCGTCTGCGCTTCAGCAAAGGCTTCGGCAACCGGCGTCGGCAGCGCCAGCACCGACGGTTCGCCAACATGAATGGTGCCGTAGAGGTGGCTGACCAGACCGGTTGGCGACTGCAGCTGCCAGAGCATGCCCTGGTCTGTCTGCAGCGGTTGCTCTGCGCCACCAGCGTTGCGACTGAGAAAAACAAGCGCCAGCAGCAGCCACAGAGTGCGGCTACAACTGTGCCCGGCTCGGCTATTCGCTGACTTCAACCCCGTTCCAGAACGCCAGATAGTCTGTTATCTGCCGTGCCGCCTCATAGGGCGCCGGGTAATACCAGGCCGCATCTGCGTTAACCTCGCCACCCACCTGCAGATGGTAGTAGCTGGCATCACCCTTCCAGCCACAGTGGGAGTGGGTTTCACTGGCAACCAGAAAGCGCTGATCGACACTGTCTGGTGGAAAATAGTGGTTGCCTTCAATAACGATGGTTTCATCACTTTCGGCGATCACCGAACCGTTCCAGATCGCTTTCATTGCCACCCCCCAAAGGATTAACACCAGGATTAACGACAAAATTAACGCAAGGAATTACCAAGCTGCCTGAAAATCAGGCGGAAACCTCGTGTGCCGGGCCAACATGGTCGGGTAACCGAATCTCCTCCACCAGCTCCTGCACCTGTTGTGGTGGTGGCGCGGTGACCAGCGACAGCAGGATCGTTACCGCAAAATTGATCAACATACCCAGGGTGCCGATCCCCTCTGGCGAAATACCAAACAGCCAGTGGTCGGCGCTGTTGAGCTCGGGATTGATAAATTTAAAGTGGATGATGTAACCGGCGGTAAACCCGATGCCGCTGATCATGCCGGTAATGGCACCGATGCTGTTGGCCCGTTTCCAGAATATACCGAGCAGAATCACCGGAAAAAACGATGCTGCGGCCAGTCCAAAGGCAAAAGCGACCACCTGGGCGACGAACCCCGGCGGGTTAATACCGAAATAGCCGGCCACACAGAC
Source organism: Immundisolibacteraceae bacterium (assembly GCA_052031065.1). Lineage (GTDB taxonomy): Bacteria > Pseudomonadota > Gammaproteobacteria > Immundisolibacterales > Immundisolibacteraceae > JBPEXY01. Next base: position 7,112 of record JBPEXY010000145.1, read on the forward strand.
CGCCAGACCTGCCGCAATACGGGCAACCGCCAGCTCGCCACGCTCAGTGATGCCGGGCACAAAGGTCCGTTTCATCAGGTCGTGAGCAACTGCCGTAGAGATCACCAGCAACAGTCCGGCGGCTGTCGACAGCGCCGCAGCGAGTCCGCCGGCCGCCACCAGCCCCACCACCCAGGCCGGCAGTTGGGCGATCTCAGGATTGGCCAGAACCATAATGTCACGATCAATGGTCAACTCATTTTCGATAGCGCTCGCCGGTCCGGTGTACTGGATGCGGCCATCACCATTTTTATCTTCAAACTTGATCAGCCCGGTGGTTTCCCATTTGCTGAACCAGTCTGGTACCTCAGTGTAGACCGTATCGGGAATGACACTGAGCAGATTGGTACGGGCGAAAGCGGCGACCGCTGGCGCGGTGGTGTAAAGCAGGGCGATAAACAGCAGTGCCCAGCCAGCACTACTGCGGGCACCGGCAACCTTGGGCACAGTATAAAAACGGACCAGCACATGGGGCAGGCCAGCAGTGCCAACCATCAGCGCTGCGGTAATAAAAAACAGGTCCTGGGTACTCTTGCCACCAGCAGTATAGGCAGCAAACCCGAGCTCCTGACTGAGGCCATCAAGGCGATCAAGCAGATAGACACCGCTACCATCTGCCAGCGTGGAACCAAAACCCACCTGCGGCACCGGCTGGCCGGTAATCATCAGCGAGATAAAGATCGCCGGCACCATAAAGGCAAAAATCAGCACGCAATACTGGGCCACCTGAGTGTAGGTAATGCCCTTCATGCCACCGAGGACGGCATAGAAAAAGACAATGCCCATACCGATCAACACCCCTTCATTGATACCGACATCGAGGAATCGGGAAAAGACAATGCCAACACCACGCATCTGCCCGGCCACATAGGTGAAGGAGACAAAGATGGCGCAAAACACCGCCACCACCCGCGCCAGCTGCGAATAGTAACGATCACCAACAAAATCGGGCACGGTATATTTGCCAAACTTACGCAAATAAGGGGCGAGCAGAAGCGCCAGCAGCACATAGCCACCGGTCCACCCCATCAGGTAGACACTGCCATCACGGCCCATAAACGAGACAATGCCGGCCATGGAGATGAAAGATGCGGCGCTCATCCAGTCGGCCGCCGTGGCAAGGCCGTTGGTCAGTGGTGAAACCTGACCGCCGGCAACATAAAACTCACCGGTAGAGCCGGCCCGCGACCAGACCGCAATACCGATATAGAGGGCAAACGAGAGCCCGACCATGACGAAGGTCCACGCCTGTACGGTCATACTCCTGGCTCCTGTTTACGTGCTTCATAAGCCCGGTCGGCACGGTTCATAAGCCAGACATAAGCGATGATCAGCAGCACAAACACGTAGATGGAACCCTGCTGAGCAAACCAGAAACCGAGGCCAAAACCACCGACCCGGATGGTGTTGAGCTGCTCAACAAACAGAATGCCGCAGCCAAACGATACGACAAACCAGATCAGCAGCAGAATAATCAGATAACGCAGGTTGGCACGCCAGTAGGCGTGGCGCCGATCCCGTGACATGGCTCTCCCCAATTGGTTTTATGGTGACAATCGCCCCGGCGGTAGCCGGAGCGGGATTATCTTACCAACTTGCGAGGCCTCACCGGGACCGGTTGGGGAATCGAATCTAGCCAGCGCCGACCGGCGCTGGCCTGGTACGCTCCGCTCAATGGCGAAATGTTCTGGCAATCCAGTAATCGGCGCTCAGATAACGACCACCACCCATGAAAAACAGCACCAGCAGCATCACCAGATAGGTAGCGGCAAACTCAATGCCGTTATTCAGAATCACAAAGGATCCATTCTCCGTGAGCCAGTCGTAATGTCCATGTTCGCGCAGCAGACTGCGGCCCACTTCGAGCCGATCCGCCGCACCAGCGACCCGTTCGGTGGCAAAAGGTGCGGTCACATCAGCAATGGCCTGCCAGCCGTATTGCCAGTGCACGGTCACAATCGCCACCACCATGGTGACCATTAACGGAATCGAGATCCAGCGTGTCGCCAGGCCAATCGCGAGCAGGAAGGCTCCGGCCAGCTCCGACCAGCCGGCGAGAAAGGCCATGAGTTCCGGCAGCGGCAATCCCAGCCCCCAGTCGGGGTTACCAAACCATGAGACAGTCGCCTCGTTGGGCAGCAGCCAGCCAAACAGTCCATCCTCTTCAATGGTCGCGCTGGTGAACCTGATTTTCTGCGTACCCGCCATCCACAACACCGGGATCAGGTAGAGCCGCAACATCAGCGGAGCAAGAAAATCGACCGCCAGCGTCCGGTCGAGCAGGTTCTGTAGTTTGTTGAGTAATTTGATCATGGCGACTGCTCCTTTCAGGCA
>JBPEXY010000146.1:0-14187 GCA_052031065.1 Immundisolibacteraceae bacterium
CTGCGCGGCCATTGACCCGGAGCCGTGGACACCGCCCTCGAAGAGCATTCGTCAGATCAGAGACCTGGTGCGTAGACTGGAATCACTCACCGCCATGCACCAGCAGGAGAGCAATCGTTTAGAGGCAGTGAGCGAGTTAGTCGAAGCTCAGGTACACAAACACCTGGCGTTTCTGACCGAAGAAATCAACACCATCAAGGCCCTGATCCGCGACAGGATCGATGACGACCCTGATCTGAGAGAAAAACGGGACTTGCTCAAGAGCATCCCGGGTGTCGGTGAGGCCACCATCAATACCGTGCTTAGCGAGTTCAGCCAGATCGATCAGTTTAAGAACGCCAAGGCACTGGCCGCCTATGTCGGCGTGACGCCAAAGATTCGAGAATCGGGCAGCTCCGTCAGGGGCCGTTCAATGATGTCGAAGATGGGGCGCTCAAAACTGCGAAAGAGTTTCTTCATGCCCGCCCTGGTCGCGCTGCGGTATAACCCAATCATCGTGGCGCTAAAGGAACGGCTGACCCAGGCAGGAAAAGCCAAGCTGGCCATCGTCGGTGCGGCCATGCGTAAACTCATTCATATCATCTACGCTGTCTTAAAACAAAAACAACCCTTTACGGCTGATTCTGCTTGATGGGCAAGACGATATCTGAACATGGTTTTTTCTACGAAATACGTACTCTGAGCTGTTAAGCTTCTGATAATCAAATATCCGCCCATTGGGCGGGGTCATCTACATCAGGCGATCGCTGTCGTCATATTGAAAGGTGTAGGTCACCCCCAGCTCTGATTAATTGGTATCTGACCCCGATGACTAAAGAGAGTTGATAATCAAGCAAACTGTCACCGTAATTCCGCGAATGCAATAAAAACTAGCCGCGGCTGGTCCAGTTCTTTAACCGCTGACTCTGGTCAGGGCGCTTATTTCTGGCAACCAGGGTGTTGGTTAGATCAGTCACCTGAAGCGGGTTGGGGAACCACCAGGAGGGATGAGGAATGGGGAGGTTGAAAGCTCTGGCTAGCCGTTTGTTCTGGTTAGCGGTTGTATTGCCCTTGATCGCAGCGCTAAGCCTCTTAGCAACCGGTTGCGGTCGACAGGATGAAGCGACTGCCGTGACCTCTGGCTCGCGGCCGATGCCGGTTGCCCTGCAAGTCACTAATACCGAAACGGTAGTCGAACGGGTGCCTGCGGTGGGTACGCTATTGGCTAATGAGTCGATAGTGGTGCGCGCGGAGATCTCGGGTTTAATCGAGTCTATCTCTTTTGATGAAGGCAGTGAGGTTGAGGCCGGGTCAGTGCTGGTGGTACTCAATTCCGACGAACACCGGGCGCTGGTTGAGCAGACCCAGGCCACCGTCGAGCTGGCGCGACTGAGCTTTGCCCGTGCTGAAGATATGCACCAGAAGTCGATGATGAGCCGCCAGGAATATGACGAGGCCCGGGCTCGGCTAAAGGAGTCTCGGGCTGCGCTAAGGCGTAACCAGGCCGTGCTGGCTAAAACCAGGTTGGTAGCGCCGTTCAGTGGTTCGGTTGGCTTACGCCATGTTAGCCCCGGTGCACTTATTCAGCCTGGCCAGGATCTGGTCAACCTTGAAGATATTGACCCGATCAAAGTGGAGTTCAAGCTTTCGGAGCGTTTTGCCGCATCGATAGCGGTGGGGCAGCAGGTGGAAGTATTGGTCGATGCGCTGCCTGGCCGTATTTTTATCGGCGAAATCTACGCCGTTAATCCTCGTCTGGATCCCCGGACACGGGCGTTTTCATTGCGTGCTCGCGTAGCCAATGCAGATGGTAGCCTACGGCCCGGTATGTTCGCCCGGGTCAACCTGGTCGCTGATAGTCGTGAAAATGCTGTCACTGTACCGGAAGAAGCAATCTGGCCCCGCAGGGAACAGCCTGCTGTCTACCGAGTGATCGACGGCAAGGCGGCGCTTACTTCAGTTGAGCTGGGGGAGCGCTTTGACGGCAAGGTCGAAGTGCGCAGTGGGTTAGCGGCTGGCGAGACCATCATAACCTCTGGCCACATGAAAATTCGCGATGGTAGTGCTGTGGTGGATGTTCAGCAGCCAGGACCCGGTAAGTCGGCCGGGGGTACAGCAGCGGAGCGCCGGCCATGAGGATCTCAGATCTTTCCGTACAGCGGCCGGTGCTGGCCATTGTCATGTCGTTGATGGTGGTGTTGCTGGGGGTTATGTCTTATCGACAGCTATCGGTGCGTGAATATCCGGATATCGATACCCCTAAGGTATCGGTGCGAACTGTCTACCCCGGTGCCAGTGCTGAAATTATCGAAAGTGAAGTGACTCGGCCGCTGGAGGATCAGCTCTCAGGAATTGAAGGTATCGACCTGATGTACTCCAACAGCCGAGAGGAGGTCAGCGAGATCACCATTGAGTTTCTGCTCAACCGTGACGTGGACGCAGCAGCAGCGGATGTGCGCGACCGAGTCGCTCGAGCGCGGGGTCAGTTGCCGGATGAGATTAAGGAACCGATAGTTTCGAAAATTGAAGCCGATGCCGGGGCGATCATGTGGCTAGCGTTCCTCTCTGACCGTCACAGCGCCATGGAGATTAGTGATTTCGCCGACCGTTTCGTCAAAGACCGGTTACAGAGCCTTCCAGGGGTGGCGACGGTGATGATCGGCGGTGAACGCCGCTATGCCATGCGGATCTGGCTGGACCGCGAGCGTCTGGCTGGTTTTGGGATAACCCCCGCAGATGTTGAAGATGCGTTGCGCGCTCAAAACCTGGAAGTGCCCAGCGGCCGTATCGAAAGCCGTAGCCGTGAATTTACCGTGCTCACGGAAACCGATCTGAAAACACCAGAGCAGTTTGAGGCGGTCATCATTCGCGAAATTGACAATTATCCGGTACGCCTAAGGGATGTAGGGCGGGCGGAAATTGCGCCAGAACGGACCCGCAGTTCCATCCGTGTCGATGGCTTGCCGTCAACCGCGCTGGGGGTGGTTAAGCAGTCTACTGCCAACACACTGGAAGTGGCCAATGCTGTCCGAGCCGAGTTACCTTCAATTCTTGCCGCGTTGCCCGAGGGCATGCAATTCAAAATTGGCACAGATCGTGCGCTCTTCATCGAAGAGTCACTGGACGCTGTTTACGTCACACTTGTTGAGGCGATGGTCCTGGTAGTGTTGGTGATCTTCCTGTTTCTACGTTCCTGGCGGGCCACGCTGATTCCTGCACTGGCGGTGCCGGTGGCGCTTACCGGGTCGTTTTTATTTATGCTGATGATGGGTTTTTCCATCAACGTTTTGACTATGCTTGCCCTGGTGCTGGCTATCGGTCTGGTGGTGGATGACGCCATAGTCGTGTTGGAGAATATCTACCGCCGGGTGGAAGAGGGGATGTCACCGAGTCAGGCGGCGCTGGTAGGTAGTGGCGAAATCGGCTTTGCCATTTTGGCAATGATGATTACTCTGGTCGCGGTATTTGTCCCGTTGAGCTTTCTTACCGGTTCCACGGGGAAATTGTTTCAGGAGTTTGCGTTGGCCCTGGTGGGTGCGGTGCTGGCATCAGCATTTGTTGCCCTCAGCCTGGTGCCGATGCTCTGCGCTAATATCCTGAAACCGACCACACATAGCCGCTTCTATACAGTTACTGAAACCTGGTTGCAGGGCCTGTTCGGGCTTTACGAACGGGTGTTGAGGCGCGCGCTGAAAGTTCGGCCTCTGGTGGTGCTGGCCGGCGTAATTGCTGCTGGTGCCAGCTATTTTCTGCTGAATAGCCTTGAGTCAGAGCTTGCACCATTTGAAGATCGCAGTGACTTTGTCGCGATGATGATCCTGCCGGAGGGCTCCAGCATCGACTATACCCAGCGCCAGGTTGAAGCACTTGACGAGATTATTCGTAGTATTCCAGAGGTAAAAACTTCATTCATGGTCACGTCACCAGGAGTGTCCCGGCCGGCACCCATCAATATCGGCGTGGGTTTCGTTACCCTCACTGACTGGTCCGAGCGTGATCGAACCCAGTTTGATATCACTCGAGAAGTTGCTCCCAAACTATTTGCACTGCCAGGTGGGTTGGCGTTTCCGATCAACCGGGCCTCATTAGGAGTTGGTGGTTATCGGGAAACACCGGTTCAGTTCGTCATTCAAGGCAATACCTATGAAGAGCTGGGAGCGTCGGTCAGCAAAATGATGGCCCGTGCGAGAGAGTATCCCGGCCTGGTTAACCTGGATACAGACTTGAAGCTGAACAAACCTCAGTTCAAGGTCACGGTTGACCGAGATAAAGCAGCCAATGTCGGGGTGGCGATAGCCGATATCGGGCGTACACTGGAAACCTTGCTGGGTGGTCGTGAAGTTACGCGGTTCAAGCGTGCTGGTGAGCAGTATGAGGTGATCGTAAAGCTAGCGGATGAAAATCGTACTAACCCCACGGATCTGACATCCATCTACGTGCGTGGTCGTGGTGGTGAACTGGTGCAACTCTCTAACCTGGTGGAGCTACGAGAAACTGTCTCCCCGAAAGAGCTGAACCATTTTGATCGTTTACGAGCGGCGACTATCAAGGCCAATGTAGCGCCGGGCTATGCCCTTGGGGAAGTACTTGAGTTTCTGGAGACGACGGCGGCTGAAATTCTGCCTGCCTCGTCGCAAATTGATTACAACGGGGTGTCGCGCGAGTTTAAAAAGGCCAGTCAGGGGCTGGCCATCACCTTTGTGCTGGCGCTGGCATTTGTCTATCTTGTGCTATCAGCACAATTTGAAAGTTTTCGCGGTCCCTTAGTCATTCTGGTTTGCGTGCCACTGGCGGTCAGTGGTGCGTTGCTGGCGCTGCTACTGGCTGGACAGACCTTTAACGTATACAGCCAGATAGGGATGATGATGCTGATTGGCCTGATCACCAAAAATGGCATTCTCATAGTAGAGTTTGCCAACCAGATGCAGGCTCAGGGCATTGAGAAAACCGAGGCGGTCATTCGCGCTTCAGCGCTACGTTTGCGGCCTATTCTGATGACCTCCGCCACCATGGTGCTAGCGGCTATCCCGCTGGCACTGGCCACCGGCGCCGGTGCCGAAAGCCGGCATCCAATCGGTTGGACAGTGGTGGGTGGCTTGGTAATCGGTTCGCTGTTAACACTGTTTGTTGTGCCCACCGCCTACACCTACCTGGTCGGTAGTCGCAAAGAGCGTGCTGCTACAGGCACAGCGCCCGCTGAGGAAGTCGCTGATTCAGGCGAGGGCGCTTTGCAGGGAATTGGCCCTAAACTCTAAACTGGTAAGGCAATCCAGCCAGCCGGTGCCAGTGTCCCCAATTAGCGCTGTGGCGCGCAATACATCAGAAATGCTGGAGTGCAAGAGCTGACCAAGAAGTTTCTTGCTCATTAAGGGCTCGGGCGGAGCACTAAACCGGGCCAGAAATCAGCCCCTAAATAAGGTCGAGGAGAACAGGGTTGAGTCTTTCCATGCCCCATCCCCGATCATTCCTCAGAATTAACGATACGGCTGATCGTTGAATAGTGTTTGCCAAAATGGTCACCGATCTCCTTAAGTGTATAAGCCCCGGTCTCAAAGGCCTGTTTAATCGCCACCCGGGTGTCAGGGAACTGCTGTTGATAATAATCAAGCGGTTTTGCCAGAGGACTCTTTTGCATACTGGGAATATCGTCCAGGCGCTCTTTCTGTTTGGTTGCCTTGAGGTGACGGTTAATAAACGCCTCATCGCCCAGAAAAATCTGCTTCTGCAAGCCGCCCCATATCGACGGCAATCCTATCCCTTCTCGAACAAAGTCAATGTACTTGCCCTGCGCTCGTTTGCGCTGTTTACCAAAATGACTCAACAACCAGTCGGTTTCCAGCCACGGCGGTGGCGCGGTACTACCCACGGTGGCCGGGTAACTGCTCCAGGGCCAGTCTGCAATGTCTTTCATCATCCCCGCCCGCACCGGGTTTAACACCACATAGCGCGCCAACTCCAGCAAGTAGGTTTCCTTGTCAACGTGTATGGCTTTAAACCTGCCCTGAAAAACATGCCCGGCACGGGCGTGACGACGGTTGTAATACTGGGTATAGACGCCGTTAAGCTGGCGCATGCCTTTGGACAAATTAGCATCGATGGTTTCGATGACCAAATGGTAGTGGTTATCCATCAGGCAATAGGCGTGTACCCGCCAGTTAAATCGCTCACACACCCTGCCGATGGTGTCCAACCAGTAAGCGCGATCTTCATCGTCGTCATAAATCGCCTCACGGCGATCCCCCCGTGAGGTCACGTGATAGATCGCACCGGCAAATTCGAGTCTCAGGGGTCTGGCCATGGGTGCAAACTATCAGAAATGATGTGGTATGGAAAGACCTGACCCCAATATTTCTCTGACCCCAATATTTCTGCAATCTTTCTGCCACGAGCAATCTTGGTGCGACACGCACTGTTTCGGGGAGGGGAGGGAATGAACATCGCCCCTGGTGACAAATGCTGAGAATCCGGCGCTTGATTCACCGGTTACAGGGCCTCGCGGGACAGCACCATGTTTCTCTGGCAACTGGTGGCACGTTTCTGGCATAACTGCTGGATAATGAAGGATCACCCACTACGCCGTGTCCCGGCGCGAGCAAATCAGATTGGTGTCCTCAGGTGAGCGAACGGGCCAAACTGAGCAGGGCCATGCAAGCCAGGGAGGTATTAGCGCAGAAAGGGGCTGACCTGGCTGCCAGGCTTACGGTCTGCGGGTGGGGCTGGTCGACACCCTCGACCTGGCTGGGCCAAATAAACAGAAGTACTGTGCATCACACCCAACACCTAACGGACTGGTACGGGGGCAATATCGAAACGGCGAGGGTGCTCTGAACCCGCTTACTGGCGATCTTCGTAGAGAATGCCACTGCGCTCTATATTTGAATCACTGAAGGTGTTGAATGCAGATTGAAGCACCATTTGAATTAGTTTTATTTGGTGGTATGGGCGATCTCGCCTTGCGCAAACTCATTCCAGCTCTGTTTCTGCTGCACCGTGATGGGCGACTGCCAGAGGGCATGATCTATGCGACGACTCGCCAGGAAATGGCGCGCGATGATTTCACCACCAGGATTGAAAGTTCGGTCCGCGCCCAGGTAGCGGCTGATTACATGGACCAGCAACTCCTGGAGACCTTTATCGAGAGAGTGGAATGTTTCACCCTTGATGTAAATAACCTTGAGGCCTACAGCCTGCTTGCCAACACCCTCTCTGCTGATGACGTAAACCGGCTTTTCTATATGGCAACGGGCTCTGATCTTTATTCCTCGATCTGCAAAGGTCTGAACGAAGCCGGCCTGATTCGTGAGCGAAGCAAGATCGTTCTTGAAAAACCAATTGGTCACAATCTGGAAACCGCCCAGGCAATTAACGAAGACGTTGCCGAGTTCTTTGCCGAGCATCAGATTTACCGAATTGATCATTACCTGGGCAAAGAGACGGTGCAAAATCTGATGGTACTGCGCTTTGCCAACTCCCTGTTTGAATCGCAGTGGAATCAGCATTTCATCGACCACATTCAGATCACCATTTCAGAAAATCTGGGGGTAGAGCAGCGCGCGGAGTTTTACGAACAGGTAGGTGCCATGCGCGACATGTTTCAGAACCACCTGCTGCAACTGCTCTGTATCACGGCGATGGAACCGCCGGCGAAACTGGAACCGGATGCGGTACGCGATGAAAAGGTAAAAGTACTCAAAGCGCTTAAGCCGATTACCGGCACCCTGATTAATGAGTGTGTGGTGCGGGGTCAGTACGACTCGGGGGTCGCGGAGGGCAAGCCCGTGCCACGCTACCGCGATGAACCGGGTGTGTACGCCAAAAGCATGACCGAAACCTTTGTGGCGGCCAAGGTCGAGATCGATAACTGGCGTTGGGCCGGCGTCCCCTTTTATCTGCGCACCGGTAAGCGTCTCACCGAGCGCGCCTGTGAGATTGTGGTGCAGTTTAAGGAGATACCCCACTCAATTTTTCCGCTACAGCACAAAAACACCATGGCCAATAAACTCGTGTTCCGTTTACAACCCGACGAGGGTGTGCGCCTGATGTTATGCGAGAAAAGGGTAGGGCCGGGTATGAACGTACGGCCTATGAATCTGAGCCTTAACCCATCGAGCGAGCGACAGACCCGGGTGCCAGAAGCCTACGAGCGGCTTTTTCATGACGCACTCAGTGGTAACACCACCTTGTTCCTACGGGATGATGAACTGCTCGACGCCTGGCGCTGGGTGGATCCGATCGTTAATTACTGGGGCGAGCAGGAGCAGCGCCCGGAACCCTACACCGCCGGTAGCTGGGGGCCGGCGGCGGCAACCCTGCTGTTGGCACGTGACGGCCGTTTGTGGGACGAAAACAGTTAATACCGAACCCACCTGCCGGAGGTGGTTAAAGTGACAGATAACCAGTTTCACTCCCCCGACCTGCTCGCAAAACAGCTGGCGGATGAGCTTGCGAAAAAAATGGATGAAGTGATCACCACCCAGGGGCAGGTGACGATTGCCGTCAGCGGCGGTTCGACGCCAGTAGGTTTTTTTCAGCAACTCTCCAGGCGCCCACTGGACTGGAGCAAAGTATCGATCACCCTCGTCGACGAGCGTTGGGTAAGTGTTGAAGATGCAGCCAGCAACGCGCGCCTGGTTAGGGATCAGCTGCTTCAGCACCAGGCTAAGCAGGCGCGCTTTCTGCCATTAAACAATGACGCGCCTGATCCGGTCGACGGTTTCGCGCACTGTGAAAGCAGCCTGCACCGGTTCATGGAGCACCTGGATTTCGCGGTACTGGGCATGGGCAATGATGGCCACACCGCCTCGTGGTTTGCAGATTCCTCCGCGCTACCGCGATGCCTCGACCAGGATAACCCCAACTGGTGCTGCCCGGTAACCGACGCCCCCGGCGGGTTGCCTCGGATAACACTAACCTGGAGCCTGCTGTCACAGTGCCGCCATCTCTATCTGCATTTTGAAGGGGCTGAGAAAAACGCTGTGTTTGAACAGGCCCGCGCAGCGCAACAGCGCGACCGCATAAGCGCAATGCCGATCCGCGCGGTGATTTTTCAAACGCAGGTGCCGTTGAGCATCTACCGGAGCGAACCATGACCCACCCCACCGTCGAAGCCGTAACAGCCAGAATACAGGAGCGCAGTCGTCCCACCCGCTCAGACTATCTGGCCGATATGGAACAGGCGGCTCGCGCGGGGCCGGTGCGGACCGCCGTAAGCTGCACCAACCTCGCTCATGGCTGTGCAGCGGCCAGTGACGATGAAAAATTGATTCTCAAAAGCAGTAGCGGTGGCGCCAACATCGCCATTATTAACGCCTATAACGACATGCTCTCGGCCCACGCTCCTTATCGCCACTACCCGGAGCAGTTAAAAGGGTATCTGGCTGAAAAAAACCATGTCGCGCAGATGGCCGGTGGCGTACCGGCGATGTGCGATGGCGTGACTCAGGGGCAAACCGGCATGGAGCTTTCACTGTTCAGCCGGGATGTGATTGCCATGAGCACTGCCATCGCCCTGTCCCACCAGGTATTTGATGGCAGCCTGATGCTGGGCATCTGTGACAAGATTGTGCCGGGACTGCTCATGGCGGCGTTACGCTTTGGTCATCTGCCGACGGTGTTTGTCCCCTCGGGGCCGATGCCCAGCGGGATCAGTAACGCTAGTAAAGCGAAAACCCGCCAGGCTTACGCCCGCGGTGACGTTGGTGAAGCGGAACTGCTTGAAAGTGAAATGGGCTCCTACCACAGCGAAGGCACCTGTACCTTTTATGGCACTGCTAATTCAAATCAGATGCTGATGGAGATTATGGGACTGCAGTTGCCCGGTTCTTCCTTTGTGCCCCCTGGCAGTGACATTCGCCATGCACTGAATCGCGCCGCGGCCCATCGGCTAACAGAAATTACGGCGCTGGAGTCCGGCTATATGCCGATCGGCCATATTGTCGATGAAAAAGCCATGGTCAATGCCATGGTCGGTCTGCTGGCGACCGGAGGCTCGACCAACCACAGCATTCACCTGGTGGCGATTGCGCGCATGGCGGGCATCGTTATCGACTGGCAGGATCTGACAGACCTGTCGGAAGTGGTGCCACTACTGACGCGGATGTACCCCAATGGCAGCGCCGATGTGAACGCATTTGAAGCCGCCGGCGGTATGCCCTTCCTGATTCGCGAACTTCTGGATGCCGGCCTACTACACGAAGAGGTAAATACGATTCTAGGCAACGGACTGCGCCAGTGGTGCCAACGGCCACTGTTATCCGGCCCTGATGAGTTGACGTGGGAGCCTGCCGCCACCCGATCATCAAACCTGAGTGTACTGGCACCTGCCAGGGCGCCCTTTGTGGCCGAAGGCGGTATGAAACTGGTCAGTGGCAATCTGGGACGCGCCATTATGAAAGTCTCTGCGGTACCGGACGATCGCTGGGTTATCGAAGCCCCGGCCCGGGTATTTACCAGTCAGCAACAGGTCCTGGCGGCGTATCAGGCGGATCAACTGAATCAGGACGTTATTGTCGTGTTAAAGGGACAGGGCCCCCGCGCCAACGGCATGCCTGAGTTACACCAGCTAACACCGGCCCTGACTAACCTGCAGGAACTCGGTTATCGGGTTGCCCTGGTGACCGACGGTCGCCTGTCCGGCGCCTCAGGCAAAGTGCCTGCAGCTATTCATCTGAGTCCCGAAGCCCTCATCGATGGCCCGCTGCACGCCGTGAAAGACGGCGACATGATTTTACTGGATGGCCATAAAGGTACTCTTGACGTGACCGCCGCCGATTTCAGTAGACGGCTTCAATCACCCCGGCCGGCGCTGGATGTAAGCGCATCGACAAAAGGCGTTGGTCGAGAATTATTCGCCGGTTTTCGCCAGTTAGCAGGGCCTGCCGACCAGGGAGCGATCAGTTTGGGAAAGGGCGCATAAATGATGTGGAATGAGTGGCTACTAAACGCCAAACCGGTCATGCCGGTGATCGTTATCGATGAGTTTGAAGCGGCGGTTCCCATGGCAAAAGCCCTGGTCGCCGGCGGGGTGAAATTGCTTGAAGTCACTCTGCGGACAGAACATGGGTTAGCGGCGATTGCCGAAATCAGCCGGAATGTCCCCGATGCGATTGTCGGCGTGGGCACGGTAACCACGCCCGATCAACTTCACCGCGCCGTAGAGCAGGGTGCCCGGTTTGCGGTGAGCCCCGGCTTTACCGCTGACCTGTTAGCCGCCGCAACCGAATGGGGTGGCGCTTACCTGCCGGGGGTTGCAACACCCAGTGAGGTTATGCAGGTGCGCGAGGCCGGTTTTCTTCAGATGAAGTTTTTTCCCGCCGTCCCCAGTGGCGGCCGCGCCATGCTGAAGGCAATCGCTGGACCACTCCCGGATGTGAGTTTTTGCCCCACCGGCGGAATCAGCGCAGAGACCTATCGGGATTTTCTGGCACTCGATAATGTATTTGCGGTGGGCGGCAGCTGGTTAACCCCCGCTGAGGCAATAGCGGACGGGAACTGGTCGGTGATTGAAGCTCTGGCTTTAGCGATAAAGTGAGTGCAGTTCTAAAAACCGTGATGATCTGTAAATCATGCTCAGTAAAGTAATTTCGTTAGCTGAGGTGGCTTCGCCAGCGTTTTAAAGTCTTTAAATCCGGCATCATTATTCAACACATACTCCAACACTAACCCGACGTTGCGACGACAAATTTATTAATTGGTCAGAGTGTCGAACGGCGGCAACTCTATACATATTGGCTGCTACACTTGATGGCAGCGGTGAATAGAGGTTTATCAAGATGCCCACCTTTCAACAGCCCTCGAAAGAACAGCAACATGTCTACCTGGAAGATACCGATCAACCCCTGCCGGAGAAGCTGAACCCGCACACCCGCTACCTAATGCTCAGCACCATCGCCAAAGGTGGAAAATCGCTGATCAAATCCTGCAAGGACCGGCATCTAAACCGGGTGATTGCCTACAAGGAGCTGCGTAAAGAATTCCAGAACGATGAGGTAGAAAATACCCGCCTGCTGCGTGAAGCCAGAGTTTCAGCGATGCTACAACACCCCAACACGGTGCCGGTCTACGAGATCGGCCGCGACAACCAGGGGCATTACTATTTCACCATGAAGCTGGTACACGGCTACACCCTGCGGGAGATTATGGACTATCGAGAACGCTACGATCTAACACAGTTGATAGAGGTTATCGAACAGGTGGCTCAGGCACTGGCGTATGCCCATGCTCACGGCGTCGCCCACCGTGACATCAAGCCGGAAAACATCCTGGTAGGACCCTATGGTGAAGTGTTACTGCTGGACTGGGGACTGGCCAAAGTGTGGAGTAAAGACGGCACCGCAACTGTCGAAGAGATTGACAACGAGGAGCTAATCGCGGGCAATTCGAACAAAAGCATGACCGGACACGGCCAGTTACAGGGCACGCTCTGCTATATGTCACCGGAGCAGATCCGCCGTGATCCGGAGATCAGTTTCGCCACGGATACCTACAGTCTGGGTTCGGTGCTCTACGAAATCCTTACTGGCAAACCCCCATTCGATAGCGATAAAAGCTATGAGATTCTCGACATGGTGGAAAACCAGCAACCCGCCAAACCCTCTGAAATTAGCAAATACCCGGTTCCGAAGCTCCTTGAAAAGTTATGTCTGAAATGCCTGGAAAAAGAGCCCAACAGACGACCCGCATCCATGGATGAATTCCTGCATGTCCTCCAACAGGACTGGGAAGCAGAACTGGTAACCGCCAGTCATTGACACAAAAAAAGCCGGGGCGGATTAGCCGCCCCGGCTTTTCATCAAGCATTTCAATAACGCTATCAGGCCAGCGCTTTCTTGGTCACCTTGATGATGGTCGCAGCAACCTTGTAGGGATCAGCATTGGACGCAGGCCGGCGATCTTCCAGACGACCCTTCCAGCCATCCTCTACCGTACCGATGGGGATACGGATTGAAGCGCCGCGATCGGATACGCCATAACTGTATTGATCAATCGCCTGAGTCTCGTGCTTGCCGGTCAGGCGCTGGTCATTATGCGCTCCGTATACGCCGATACATTCGGGAATGTGTTTGGCGAACTCTTCGCAAATTTTGGTGAACACCGACTCGTCGCCGGTTTCGCGCATCTGGCCGTTGGAGAAATTGGCGTGCATGCCGGAACCATTCCAGTCGGTGTCTCCCAGCGGTTTAGGATGCCAGTCGACAGCCAGATCATACTGCTCGGCACAGCGCTCCAGCAGATAGCGGGCCAACCAGATTTCGTCACCGGCGGTGGCGGCACTCTTGGCAAAAATCTGGAACTCCCACTGGCCTGCGGCCACCTCGGCATTAATACCTTCGACGTTAAGCCCAGCTTCCAGGCACATATCCAGGTGCTCTTCGATCAGCGGACGACAGTAGGCGTTGCGCGCGCCGACCGAGCAGTAGTAAGGCCCCTGTGGAGGCGGGTAACCACCGGCAGGGAATCCGGGCGGCAGGTTAGTTTCCGGGTTCCACAGAAAATACTCCTGTTCAAAACCAAACCAGAAATCATCATCGTCGTCTTCAATGGTAGCGCGACCGTTAGATTCATGTGGTGATCCATCAGCATTCAGCACTTCGGTCATGACCAGGTAGGCGTTATTGCGACCCGGATCAGGAATCACCATCACCGGCTTCAGCAAACAGTCAGAAGCATTGCCTTCTGCCTGCTCGGTGGAACTGCCGTCAAACGACCACATCGGGCAATCTTCCAGCTTGCCGCTGAAGTCCTTACGGATCATGGTTTTGCTACGCAGGCTCTGGGTAGGCTTGTAGCCGTCCAGCCAAATATATTCCAACTTACTTTTCACTGTTTCTAAATCTCCGAAGTTTATGTTGAAAGTTTCACCACTCACAGGTCATGACTGGATATCATCAGCCTCGAGTGCCTGGGGCGCCCGCATTCTAGCCGGTGGTATTCCCGACTGTCCGCAGCAAACTAGCCAACGACCCGGGTCGCCCGGTTACCGCCAGTTGGCACACGGGTTACCCGTGGCGGTAGCCGCCGCTCTGCTCCTCACTTACCGATTCATGCTCAGCATTATTCATGCCATAACCCAATTGCTTTTTAAAACAGAGAGATAGCGTGTTCAAAACAAACCCCTTGGCGAAAAAACGCACCAACCAGGTGCAAACAACCCTCGTCGAAGGCATTGCTTTGGTGTATCAATGGTGGTGTCAATGGGGGCTCTGACCC
>JBPEXY010000147.1:0-54504 GCA_052031065.1 Immundisolibacteraceae bacterium
AGGCCATCCCAGCAGACCTGGGCGTCATAATGGGTATGGGCGTCGATTAACCCGGGTGTCAGCGTCAGCCCATCCGCGTTGATTTTGCGCCGGGCATTGACCCCACTTCGAGTATTAGAGATACCAGTGATCGTATCTCCATCAATGATCAGGTCGCCAGTAAACGGGCCGCTACCGCTACCATCAACGATAGTCGCGCCGTGAATCAGGATATCGTGCACGACTGCTTCTCCTCTGAAAAGATGCCTCTGCGGGCACTAATATCAATTTTTAAAGTTTTCTATTGCCCATATTTACGCTACCTGAACTTCGTCAGCTAATGGCAGAAAACCTTCGCCGGTGACCAGACTGGCGGTGAGTTTCATCGCCTCAAGCATATTCTCCATTCGCGCAGTGCCGCGGCCGGCAATGTCGTAGGCGGTACCGTGTGCCACGGAGGTCGATACGTAGGGCATGCCCAGGGTAACCGAACAGTTACCGAGGAAGCCCCAGGTTTTAATCGCGATGTGCCCCTGGTCGTGGGACATGGCCAGGACCACGTCATAGTCACCCTCTATGTTCTGCCGATAGACGGTATCCGGCGACACCGGACCAACGACGTTGATCCCCTGCGCTTTTGCCAACTCTACTCCCGGAGCAATCTCCTGCTGGTCTTCAGGCCCATAAGCGTGGGGGTTCCAGCCGGAAACGACAATTCTGGGCGACTTGATTCCCCACTGCTCGAAACTGTTGTGGGTCATTTGCAGCGCATCTAGCACCAGCTCCTTGCTGATCAGGTCACACACTTCACGGACATGACGATGGTGTACCAGGTGCATCACCCGCAATGGTCCGGTAATCACCAGCAGGTAACTCTGGAAAGGCGTCGGTTCAACCAGCTTCTCGATCTGCTCCCAACCGCCGGCCATTTCCAGCGCGGTGGTATTGATCACGCCCATCACCAACCCGTCAGCTTCTCCGCTGCGGCAGATCTGGTCCGCCTCAACAATCCAGGCGAGCTGGGCTTTGCCACTCACCGCTGTAGCCTCCCCCAGGGTCACGTTACCGGGGGGTAGCTGCCCGGTGTCCACCACTTCCAGAACCCCTGGATCACCGCTCGACTCTGCGACCTGGTCGATCTTGCGTAGCGCCAGTCCGGTACCGGAAAACTCATTGGCCATCTCCAGCGCTTCCAGTGAGCCGATCGCCACCGGTCGCACTGTCTGCTGAATTTCGCCAGTGGCGATCACCTTGCAGAGCACTTCCGGGCCAATCCCACCGGGGTCGCCGATGGGAATCACTATGACTGGTTTATCATTCACCTTCTCCCCTCCCTCTGTAAAACAACCTGTCCGATTGCTTCCAGTTTCGCTTACCGCCCAGATTATTAATGACTTACTGCTCGAAAATCTCGGTAAAAAACTGTTGTAACCGCGCCCAGGAGCGTCGGTCGGCCTGCGCGTCATATTTCAGTGCCGGCATGCCGTGCTGATCAGCGCCGGGGTTGGTAAAACTGTGCAACACACCGCCATAGCTGACCATCTCCCAGTCGGCATTTTCGGCCGTTAGTGCAGCCTTGAATTTCTCCACATGATCACGCTCGATAAAGGGGTCCGAATCACCATGCAGAATCAGCACTCGCCCATCAATCGGTGGGTGTTCATCCTCTTTGGGTAACGGCAGGGAGCCGTGAAAACTGGCGACACCTCTGACCGGAGCGCCGGTGTAAGCCAGTTGCATCACTGTGGCACCACCAAAACAGTAACCGATGGCTGCCAGCTGATTACCGTCGCTCTTTTCGTGGCTGGCCAGTTGCTGCAGCGCCAGATTGGCACGCGCACGCCAGCCGTCGACATTACTGGCATTGACCATCATCCATTCCTGCGCCTGATCCGGGTGCTCTGTCACTTTACCAACACCGTACATGTCGGCAGCAAAGGCAACATAGCCAAGTTCAGCGAGCATGGTGGCGCGTCGCTTTGCGTAATCATCCAGCCCCCACCATTCATGGACCACCAGCACCCCGGGCCGCTTTTCGGCGAAAGAATCGTCGTAATAAATATGCCCCTGGAGTTCGGTATCGCCATCAAGATAGCGGATCTCCTCCGTAACCACGGCAGCGGTGACACCGCATACAGGCATCAACAAGGCGACAAGCAGCGGTACAAATAACTCTTTTCCGGATTTCATTACACAGTGCTCCCTGATGATTTCATATTAACCTCACACTCAATTGCTCCAGCTAACCGGCAGCTGATCCTGCTGACGTAAACGTCAGCTCCAGGTCGCCCAGGGGTGGGTCAAACTCCACCCGGAATTGATCGCCCGGAGCGGCAACCATGGCACGGGTCAGCCCCCCCGTTAGTACAATACTGCCGGCGGGCAGTATTTTTCCCATTGTCGACAGTTTTTTTACCAACCAGAGCAGCGCCTGAAACGGACCGCCCATGGCATCGGCTCCCACGCCTTGGCCAACAACCTCTCCATTGCGAAACAGCTTACAGCGCAGGCTCTCGGGCGCGGCTATGGAGCCTGCCGGAACACCCCTGCCTAATGCATAGCCGGCTGCCGAACTATTGTCGGCGATATTATCGACGGAGCGGAAACGGTAGTCGCAAAAGCGGGAATCGACAATTTCCAGGGCCGGAAAAATAGCCTCTGTTGCCTCGACAATCTGCGTGATGGAGAGCTCTCGACCCTCCAGAGACCGCCCCGTTTGCAGCGCTATCTCCGGCTCCACCCGCGGATGGATAAAGCCACCAATAGCAACCTGCTGATCAGCCCTGGTGCCAGTCAATAATGCTCCCAGGTTTGGCTCATCGACACCCATCTGCTCACGCATCGCGGCGCTGGTAAAACCAAGCTTAAACCCTTCCACCGCCCTGCCGTGACAATCGAGCAGTAGTGCCTGAATGGCGTAACTGTCACCACTTTGCAACTGCGGATATTCATCACTCAACGGGGTCAATGGCTGGCGATTCTGCTCTGCAACAAACAGCCTCTGCGCCAACTGGCGATGCTGATCAGCGGTTAACATCAAAGTGTTACTTCTTCTGCCAGCCGCTGTCCCCCTGGTACCACCAGCCAGAGGCGGCGTTGGAAACCCAGCGTCTGGCAAAAGTATCGCGGATCTGTGGTTCCCACTCGGGGTGATTATTGGCCCGCGCAATCTCTTTATAGAGCGCGCTTCGATCGCGGTTCTCTGCGCTGATCAGTGGGTTGAGCTGAGCACGTTGGGGCAACGGCAGCGCTGAAACATCGCGCAGAGCTACCAGACCATCGCGGGTAAAGCCTAGCGCACCACTATCGAAGTGGGGTTTCAGCTTGCCGAAACGTTGTTTCATCGAGCTGCGCAGGCGATTGATTACCGCAGACTCTACCGAGAGGTCAGCCTGTGCGGCGTGGGCCGACGGCACCAGCCAGTCAAGAGCCTTAACCAGCAGCTGTCGGCTCAGTTCCCGGGGAATGCTCGACGATTGTTGATCAACACTATCGTCCTGTGCAGCGCTCTCATCCAGGATTTCCTGAATAATGACGTCTGCCGCGCGCTCGGCCGCCGCTGCGGGGAAGTAGATGTTGATGGTGACGCAACTGCTCAGGAACCAGACCAGGCCAAGAGGCCCAACAACAGCGGGGTTAAAAAAGCGTTTGTAGCTCTCAGTCATCGGTCGAGCTCCTCATGGATTGAAGACAGACGGTGAGTGGCGAGACCTGCGTCAACCAAGCTTACCGGATTTCAACCGCCTCGACATCCAGCGCGGCTGCCAGCCGACGCAGCAGTTCCTGCCAATCAACGCGGCGGTTATAACCGATCAGATCTATCCGCGGCCAGAGCCCGCCCCCCTGAACTATATAGAAACCAGACTCTCGTTCATCGATACCACGCATGCTACAGACGCCGTGTTGCAACCGGCAGCCAATACCAAGCCGCCGGTAGGAAAAGCGCTCAAAAAAACGTAACAGCGTTGATTGCAGGACAGCTCCGGCCCCACCAATCGATGAGAGGGAGTCGAGCGCACGTTGACTGATCTGATGCCGGCTACGGTCTGATGCGGGTGTCTGTAACCATGCATCAAAGGCGACCGGTCTCCATGACTCAAGTTGCAGGTCACGAACGTAGCCCTCCAATCGCCCGCTGATCTCGCCAAACTCAAAGGTATTGGTAAGCCGCCGCAGGTCGAGGTCATCAAAGACGATGTCTGCGGACAGCCACGGATTCACCCCGAGCAATTCCCGCGTCTGTAGATGGGTAATTTCCACCTGACCATCAAAAACATCCAGCATGACCTTGCCGTCGAGCTCTACGCGGCCATCACGATAACGAACTTGCGGGATGGTTCCAGAGAGACTACCGGACAGTGCTGGCCATTCCAGGGCTTTACTGACCAGCTCAAGACTGATCGGCGTAATCTCACCCTGCAGACTGGCACTGATTTCGCCACTACCGAGGTTATCGATAACGACACGACCGGCGTCGAGTGAGCCATCGAACAGCGCTATTGGCAGAAAATCGGCCTGCAGACGGCCCGGCTCAAACAGCAGCCGGCTCTCTCCGGCACCAACAGGTATTCGGTAGAGCTGCAGCCCCTGCCAGCTCACCACACCCCTACTGTCAGAGCCATCACCAACCCAGGGCAGATTGGCGGAGAGTCCGGTCAGCGCGAATCGTCCCTGTCGGTCGACCATTTCCAGCTGCCGGGCAGTCAACCCGAGGGAAGTAACGCCAAGTTGCTGCTGATAGGAAAGCCTTAACGAAAGCGCTCCTGAGGCGTTCAGGTCCGACAGAACAGTGTCTAAAAGAAACGGCTGCAGGTAGTGTCGATAGACAAGATCGAGATTTTCCACCTCCATCCGCAGGAAACCCTCCTCAAGCGTCGGCACAATGGCCATTTGCGAGAGCTTTGCACCACCCGATAAGCGGAATCGATGCGGGTGACGATAATCATAATTGACCCTCGCTTGCTGGGCGAAGGGATCCCAGTGCCCTGCAACAGCCAGTTCAACCGGCTCCTCAGCGACGGTCAGGAACATTGGGTTTATAAACAATGCTCCGGCGGAAAACTGCAGCCGGGAACTCAGCCGGTAGCCTTGCTGTACTGCCGGCCGGTGCAGAAAAAAATCGATTTCTCCGGTTAGACCCTCACCGGCTTTGGTGCCCATCGCATTGCCGAAATCGAAACCGCTCAAACCCACCGTAGCGCTAACTTCTCCCAACTCACCACCGCGTCCCTGGGCTTTCAGTTGCAGTTGTAGTTCTCCGAGGAGATATTCCAGTTGTTCTTCAGCGGTCTCGACTACCCGCTGTAAGCCAGAATTCAGCAACGACCTGAACAGGGAAGCAGGAAATGGGTCGGTCTCTAGAGTCACAGACCAGGCCAGGCCGTCTGCAGACAGTGGACCGATTTTGGCATCAATTTGCGCCGTGACTGTACTGTTTGCTGCTGCTTCGAGAGCGGACTCGGTGAGTTCCAACTCCACAGTAGCGCGCTCGCAATCGACCCCGGAGTTGATGACCAGGCCCGGACAGCTCAACTCGACCTTCTGAATGACAACACCCTGCTCAGGCAACACAACCCTGCCGATCGTTAGATTGGAACGCGTCGATTGGGAATCATGCTCTATGCGCAGACTTACCTGATCCAAACGCCAACCCTGTCCCTCAACTTCGCCAAGATCTGTCGTCAGGCCGAGCATTGCCTCACCCGAGCCAGGTGCCAGAAGCGCCGCAAGAAGCCCCAGCGATACTGGCAGCCTGGATATCTGCAGCCGCTTCATGCGCTGCCTGCTGGGGTGGTGATTTCCCTGCCCACGTGACATGGGTATTGAACAGTACGACCGTGACCACCGACAATGGCGCGGCCACGGGCGACTATCCAGCCGGGGCTATCTTCAGGAAAGGCTGATGACCTTATCACCAGTCGACACCCGTATTCGTTGTAACCAGTAGGTAACCGCCATCTTAATCCGGGGTAGACCATAGACGATGAAGAGCTATCTGGTAGGCGGCGCAGTAAGAGATCAATTACTTGGACTCCCGGTCAGTGACCGCGATTATGTGGTTGTAGGAGCAACGCCAACTGAACTCAAAGCCCTGGGCTATCGCCAGGTCGGCGCTGAGTTTCCAGTATTTTTACACCCTCATAGCGGTGAAGAGTACGCACTGGCACGAACCGAACGCAAACAGGGACATGGCTACCACGGTTTTTCGGTGGATTTCAGCCCGGAGGTGACGCTGGAAGAAGACCTGCTACGCCGGGATCTGACCATCAACGCGATGGCGGAAGATGAGCATGGCCACATTGTCGACCCCTTTCACGGCAGAGATGACCTGCAGGCGGGAATTCTGCGCCATGTCTCTCCCGCATTCCGCGAAGATCCGTTGCGAATTCTGCGCGTTGCCCGCTTTGCGGCGCGATTTTGTGACCGCGGATTTCACATTGCAGCGGAAACCATGGCGCTACTGCAGCAGATGGTCGCCAGTGGCGAGATTGATCACCTGGTTGCAGAACGAGTCTGCCAGGAATGGGACAAGGCTTTTCGGGACGCCAACCCTGACCAGTTCATCGTCGTACTTCGCAAATGCGGTGCTCTGAATGCTTTGGCTCCCGAACTGGAAGAGCTGTTTCAACAGTCCCCTGACCAACCGCCGGGTGACGCCACGTTACCCAGTACAGGTGATAGGGCGCTCGCAGCATTGCGACAAGTGGGCACACAAACCAGACAGCCATCGATTCGATTTGCCACCCTCAGCGGCGCGCTACGCGAAGATAAACTTGGCGACTTGTGCGAAAGATTGTCCGTACCGGGCCGCTGGCGCGAACTAGCACTACTGGTTTCGCAATATAAAGCCCGCTGTGACTCTCTTGACTGGACCAATAAACAGGAGCTCTTAAAGCTGCTGGAGGCGCTTGATGGCTTACGCCGGCCTCAACGAGTTGAAGATTTCCTGCTGGCCTGTGAAGCCCATGCGTTGGCACAGCAAGCAACCGGTTATCCGCCAAAGCAGCTACTGCTCTCCGCCCTTGACATAGTCCGGTCAGTCTCTGCAAAACCTCTGGTCGAACAGGGTCTCAGCGGCATTGAGATCAAAAACGAGCTAAATCGATTACGCCTGGAGGCGTTATCGCGTTAAGCCCCCGCAAACTAACACTGATAATGGTTGACGGCCTAAAACTCTACTAACCCGCTCGATCCATACTAATGGCTTGCTGCAACCGTCTGTACAGGATTGCATTAACCTTCTGTCGGAAAAATAACTGAAGAAATTTCTTAAAGGTGGCTACTCAAGGGTCGATTTATTTAGTATTATTTATATTAGATTTTGCTAAATTATTTAGCCACCCAGCTTTTCTGGACATAGAAGCAACGCATTCGCCGAAGGATCACCACGCGGTGCGATACCAAAACAGGCATGCTAACTATTCATGGGACGAAAACTTACGCTGAGCGTAACCGACCAGTCACCGGTACACGATGGAGCACCCGCCAGCCAGGGGCCACGGGATACCATCAAACTTGCACGGGTTTGCGACCGGCTCGGTTACAAACGCTACTGGATTGCGGAACACCATAGTACGCCCGGCTATTCCAGCCCCTGTCCGGAAATTTTGATCGGACATGTCGCTCAGGCAACATCGAACATCCGCGTTGGTAGTGGTGGTGTCATGCTTACTCACTACAGCCCTTTCAAGGTCGCAGAAACTTTCCGGATGCTGTCGGTTCTGCATCCCGGGCGTATTGATCTGGGTGTCGGTAGGGCACCGGGTGGCGATCAACTGGCATCCGCGGCGCTTTCCTATCCACGCAGACAGATCGACCCGCAGGCTTATCCCCATCAGGTCTACCAGGTCATGGGGCACCTATACGACAACCTGCCGGATGACAATCCGTTCAAATCTCTCGAGGTGGCCCCTCAGGTCGCCGAGAACCCGGAAATCTGGATGCTCGGCTCGAGTGACGGCAGTGCGGAGATGTGCGGCCAATTAGGGGCTGGCTTTGCGCTGGCGCTTTTCATCGGCAACCACGACCGACCCGCCAACATTATCGATCAGTATCGCAAAGCCTTCGTACCGTCCACGGGATTAAGCGAACCAAAACACCTGATCGCGGTCGCAGCTACCTGTGCGGAAAATCGCGAAGATGCGTTTCGTATCGCTGGCACCCGTGCCATGTGGATTTTCAAAGCTCTCTATCAGGGTCAGATCATCCCGTTACCCTCGCCCGCAGAAGTCGAACGCTATTGTGCGGATTTTTCGGAACAGGAACTGGCTGTTTTCCAGCAACAAATGGCCAACAGCGTAATCGGCACCCCGGATGAGTGCCGGGACCAGCTCGATGAACTGGCCAATCGTTATGATTGCGACGAAATCAGTATCGTCTCGGTCACCTACCACTTCGCTGATCGACTTAAAAGTTATGAATTGCTAGCCGGGGTTTGCGAGCTGCAATAGCGCCAAGCCCCTGTAAAAAAACCGGAGTAAATATCATGGAATTTATGAACATCACCCGCGCCATCGGAGAATACGTTAACGGTTGGCAAGTCAAGTACAAGGTTGACGGCGTGGAGCACCAGCCCTTTTTCGGCCTCTCCACCTATGAAGATGCACTGCGTCGCTGCCTGGTCGCGCGCAATGAGCTTTACCGAACCCACGGACTGCCACGAGCACTGAAAATTCGCGAGCTGCCGTTAAGGGCCCGCTCTACGCGCAGCAACACCGGCTGGGCTGGCATTTATCACCGCGTCGAGGTGAGTCGAAGTGGTTCTGAAACGGAAGTTCTGTCAATTTCACTGAGAAATCTAACCAACGGCAATGCAACCAACACCCATCTTCGACTGAGTCATTACGAAAGTTACGACGACTGTCTGGAACATGCATTAACGATGCGCAGCGAGAATGCCCGTTGTTACAACGCAATTGCCGAGGAATACAACCGGGAGATCGCTAAAGAGGCAGAAGTATTGATGGACGAAGAAGTGGAGATGCTGCAGCCCTGCCTGCAGTCGCTCAAAGGCCGTGACCCGCTGCGCTGGAAACGGGCATTGGAACGCAGCGGCGTGAAGATTCCGGCCGGCCATCAGATCGCCGCCTGAGCGCAGACTCCTCTAAACAATTTCAGGAGTAGTTTTTCAGGTCAGATCACCTCTCGGGCCAGTGATACCTGGGAACCTGGAACTCGAACGGCTATTAAAACGCCACCACTACCCCCTGGGGAGAACCCAGGGGGCTATCAGGCACCCTGACCTGACAACCGTTTATCAAAGCGTGTGCGCCAGACTCCGTGCTCTACCCCAATCAATCGGGTTATCGGCAGCGCTGGTAAATCCAATAATCTTGAACACTTCACCCATACCGCCGGGGTGCAACAGTTGCTTGAGTCCAGCGATCTGCTGGAGATGCTCAATACTTTCCCCATCGTCCAACTCCAACCTTTCGATCACCTTACTGGCAAGCAGAAACTGAGCCTGGCTGGTGAAACCGGAAAAATGCATCCCACCCGCTTCGCCCGCTTCGGCAATTGCAGTGAAATCCACATGCGCGGTTAGATCCTGGAGTCCGGGAAGGATTAGTGGGTTATCCGCTGCGGTATGGCGAAAGTAGCAGAGAAAGGTTCCATCACTGCGTTGCGGATGATAAAACTCCCGTCGGCCATAACCATAATCGATAAGCAGCAGCGCTCCACAACTGATTGAGCTTGCCACGCTCCTGACCCACCGTTCAGCCTCCAGACCGATCTCGGTGAGGTAACCATCAGCCAGCTGCAGCGGTTCGAGCCGATTTAGAATTTCCTGCTCATGAACCAACCGAAATTCACACTGCAACTGACCCTGATGGTGAACAACGCCCATCTCCTCATACCCACCAGAGAATTTACGTATCCTTCTTATCGGCAGCGCATCCAGAAGTTCATTGGCAACCACCACCCCGTTAAAGTTGTCAGGCTGCTCGTCAACCCACTCAATACGACCTGCCCACTGCGGCAGTTGTTGGCCAAGAACTTGCTGCTGGCGTTTCCTCAACGCAGGACTTTTCTCAACAATCCGGTAAGTGAAATCAGTCCTTCCCACCCTCTCCAGTTCCTTCAACACCTGTAGCGCCAGCTGGCCATTTCCAGCACCATGTTCAATAACACCAGCCTGGGGAATCTGACCAATCAGCCGACTCAGCTGACCAGCAATCGCCTGACCAAACAGGTCACTGATAACTGGCGCAGTCACAAAATCTCCACCCGCACCAAACTGCTGATCACAGGCTGAGTAGTACCCCAATTCAGGATCGTATAGAACCAGCTCCATATAGCGGTCGAACGGAATCCAGCCTCCATTCTGGTCAATTAAATGACATACGGCGGCAGATGTTTTTTTTGATCGCAACCTTTCAAGGGCACTAAGTTCGTGAACTTCGCTCATAACCCGGACAATATTCCCTGGGGTAAAAAAAAACGACAGGTGGCGCTGACGCGTTGAAGTAGAATTACAGACTTCATCGGAACTGCATGCGATTGGTGCTCTCCGACCTGCACAACCTATTGACTGGAGCGCTCATTGACCTCTCGCTTGTTCAGCCTCTGCACCGTTAACTACCTTTCAGTGGTCCTGCTCTAGATAATCGCTGAGCGATCTCAGACAAGCATCAATGATCGACTGGGTTCTAATTCTTATCGCTTATCTGCTCGGCTCTCTGTCGAGCGCGATCATCGTCTGCCGTATAATGGGGCTTCCAGATCCGCGCAGCGAAGGGTCTGGCAACCCCGGCACCACCAATGTACTCAGGATTGGTGGAAAGAAAGCTGCGTTGGCCACACTGGTCGGCGATTTTATGAAAGGCTATCTACCGGTGCTGTTGATGATTTTATTGCACCGGCCAGACGCTGCGGTAGTCGCAGTAATGGTAGCCGCCCTGTGCGGGCACATGTTTCCGCTGTTTTTCAAATTCCAGGGTGGTAAAGGCGTCGCGACTGCTGCAGGCTGCCTGTTCGGTCTCGCATTACCCATTGGAGCAGCGGCGGTACTGACCTGGCTGCTGGTCGCGGCGGCCACTCGCTATTCATCCCTTGCCGCGTTGATTACGGCTCTGGCGGCACCGCTTTACGCTCACTGGATCATCGCCGCACCAACCGTTACCGCCGGCATAGTGGTCGTTTCAGCCACCATCGTCATCAGACACCGACAAAATATCAGAAATCTGCTCCGTGGAACGGAAAGCAGAATCGGCGGTTCGATTCGCAGCGAAAATGGATAAGCATCACCAGAGTAAAATAGCCCGCCACTACACGCAAACGGAGTCACCGAGTGTCCCAGGATAATTTAAAGAAAGCGGCGGCGGAAGCTGCTCTCGAAGAAGTTAAAGAAGGGATGATCGTCGGCATCGGCACCGGCTCAACGGTCAACCACTTCATCGACCTGCTCGCAGACATTCGTGACCGCATAGAAGGGACTGTAGCCAGCTCAGAGGCAAGCAGGAAAAGACTGGAAAACGCTGGTCTGCCGGTGCTGGAGCTCAATGCTACCGGAACTCTGCCGCTCTACGTTGACGGCGCAGATGAAGCTACCGAGAACGGCTCATTAGTAAAGGGCGGAGGTGGAGCATTAACCCGAGAGAAAATCGTTGCAACTGCTTCTTCGCGTTTTATCTGCATCGTCGATGAATCGAAAATGGTAAAAGTGCTCGGCGCATTTCCACTGCCGGTTGAAGTACTGCCCATGGCGCGCAGTTTTGTTGCCCGCAAGCTGGTTGCGCTGGGCGGTACGCCAGAATACAGAATGGATTTTACAACCGATAACGGCAACATCATCCTGGATGTCCATAACATGGACCTCACCCGCCCCACTGAAATGGAACAGCAGATCAACAACATCCCTGGCGTAATCGCCAACGGAATTTTCAGTCAACGCAAAGCAGACCGGATCATCGTCGCTACAACAGCGGGTATCAGGATTATTTGATGGCTTCGAAGCCACCACTTTGAGTTACCTTTCCATCAGAAGCAGCCTGATAGAGAAACCGGGTAAACGTTTAAGTTTCCCTTAAATTTCGCTGTAACTATAGATCCAGCTTGATCGTGCGATAACGCACTGTAACAATTAGCAAAACAGAGAATGAGAATCTGCAATGGCTGATCAGCTCAGTGAGATAGAACAGGATCAATTACAGCGCTTTGAACCACTGGCGACGCTCGCCGGTCATCGGCTTGAGCAGTTAGCTACCCTCACTTCTCTGGACACGGCCGAGCCGTCAGAGGTGATTTTCGATGAGCACCTCACCGAGAAACAGGCAATTTTTCTGCTCGAAGGTGATGTTGAAATCACTGCGAAAGGCAAACCCGACCCAATACGCGTTACTGCTGGAGATGTCAAAGCCCGTTTCTCGCTGACCAACCCCGGTTATCTCTCTGCAGTTGCCGTCACCCCCTGCAAGTTTATTCGTATCGACGGAGATGTCCTCGATATGATGATGGCCTGGGACCAGTTAGCTACCGCCGAAACCAAGGCCGCCGCCGATGACAGCCAGGTTGATAACAGCAAGTTTCTCAACGGTTACCATAAGAGTTTCCAGCAGATTCCTATCGCCCACATCAACGAACTTTTTGAGCGTGTGGAACCGATTCCGGTTGACCAGGGAGAACTGATCATCCAGGAAGGGGATGAGGGCGACTATTTCTATCTGATTGAATATGGGGTCGCCAGGGTAACCCGCAAAGACCCGGAAACCGGTGAAGAAGTTCATCTTGCCGACATCGGTGAAGGGGCAAGCTTCGGTGAAGATGCGTTACTAACCAGTAATAAACGAAATGCGACTGTGCGCATGGACACTCGGGGAGTTTTGCTGAGGCTCTACAAAGACGATTTTCTTGAACTACTGAGCCAGCCGGTACTGAATTGGGTTGATGGCAAGGCGGCTGCAGAGCTGATCAAAAAGGGCGCGAAATGGCTCGATGTTCGCTACGGCATAGAGTTCCAGCAATCACGCCTGCCCAACGCGATCAACATGCCTCTACATGAATTGCGGGAGCGAATGGACGAACTGAGCAAGAATGAACATTACATCTGCTACTGCAATAGCGGACGACGCAGTTCCGCAGCCGCCTACACCATGGCCAAAGAGGGTATCAAGGTTAGTGTCCTCCATGGCGGACTCTATGAGCTTCTCACCCCGGTTCGCAAGGCGAGTTAGAACGCCCGCGGAGCCTTTTTCCCCCAACCCGGTTAATGCACGCCAGACCAGGCCAAACCTGAACTTAAACGCGGCTTAGCACTCTAAGACGGGGAGTGCTAAAATCACCCATCAATCGGGATGGTCCGACAGCGGAGAACCATTATGAGCCACGCGATTATGAGCCTGTCGCCGACTAGCGACAATCTGAACCATTTTATTCAGGTAGCCAATGCTGCTCCTTATCTCTCTGAGGATGAGGAGTTCGCGCTCGGCCATCGTCTGCAGCAGGAGAATGACCTCGATGCGGCACGGCAGTTGGTGATGTCTCATTTACGCTACGTTATTTATCTCGCGCGCGGCTATAAAGGTTACGGACTACCACTTGCAGACCTGATTCAGGAAGGCAGTATCGGCCTGATGAAAGCCGCACGTAAATTCGACCCCACCCGGGGGGTACGACTTGTCTCCTTCGCGGCACACTGGATCAAGGCCGAAATCCACGAATATGTGTTGCGCAATTGGCATATCGTTAAAGTAGCGACGACCAAGGCCCAGCGTAAACTGTTCTTCAACCTGCGCAGCAAGAAGCAACGGCTTGGCTGGATCAGCCAGCGGGAAGCTGAGCAGGTGGCTGAAGAACTCGGCGTCTCTTCAGATGAAGTCCTGGAAATGGATGCCCGATTAAACGAACGGCCGCTGGCGTTTGACGGCTATGATGACGATGAAGAGAGCCTTGCAACGACGCCTGCAGCGTATCTCGAATCAGACCTGGCCAATCCTGAAAATGATGTTTTACAACAGGACCTGCATCAGAAGCAGTCTCTCCAGCTTGAGGAGGCGCTCGGCAGCCTTGACGAGCGCAGTCAGACGATCATCTCGTCCCGTTGGTTAAGCGAAAAGAAGGTTGGTCTGCAGGAGCTGGGCGACCGCTATGGAATCTCCGCAGAAAGAGTACGCCAGCTGGAAAACCAGGCGATGAAAAAACTGCGGGCCCAGCTGGTCGATGCCTGACCAGCAACAGCCAGACAAAGCTGAAAGCCCAGCCGAAAAGCTGGGCTTTTTTTCTCTGCTGAAAGAAATATTGTGGTCATTCCTTGGCGTTCGCACACACAAGGGCTACGAACACGCCTTTCAACACGCCAGAGCGCGCGACCTGATTCTGGTCGGGATCCTCACTACTGTTCTGTTTGTGCTGATCCTGATTGCGATAGCCTACCTGGCAATCAGTTATGCAACCCGCTGACGTTCTCTACCAAAGCCCTGACAACCTACCGGGTAGATAGTGATCAACCAGCATCACCGCAAAAATTGCCATCAGATAAACAATCGAGTAGCGAAAGGTAGCCATTGCAACCAGGTCGTCTCCATTACGGTAAAGACGCCAGGCCCAAATCATAAACCGCCCACCCAGGGCTAAGGCTCCCAGCAGGTATAGTTCACCCGAGAGGCCGAACACAAACGGAAACAGGGAAACTACCAGAAGCAAAATGGTGTAGAGCAACACATGCAAACGGGTAAACTCAACACCATGAGTCACCGGCAGCATGGGTACAGCGGCCAATGAATACTCCTCCCGCCGCGCGATCGCCAGTGCCCAAAAATGGGGAGGCGTCCAGATAAAAATAATAATCACCAACAGCAGCGCTTCAGGGTCAAGCTGGCCCGTTACCGCCACCCACCCCAACGCCGGCGGCGCAGCTCCGGCGATACCACCAATAACAATATTCTGTGGCGTCGCCCGCTTAAGATAGACGGTGTACACCACTGCATAGCCGATCAGCGACAGAAAAGTCAGCAGCGCCGTCAATGGATTAACCAGCACTACCAGAATGACCATCGACAGTACACCGATGACCACCGCAAACAGCATCGCCCTGTGGGGCAAGACCTCCCCTTGCGGTAACGGCCTGGACTGCGTGCGCTTCATCAAAGCGTCGGCCCGGGCATCAATCACCTGATTAATTGCAGCGGCACTTGAGGCAGCCAGGAATATCCCAAGATTACCCCATAAAAGCGCAGACAGCGGCACCTGACCCGGCACCGCCATATACATACCGATAACCGCAGTAAAGCAGATTAACGCGACAACCCGCGGTTTACAGAGCGCCAGATAACTGCGCCAGACCGCAACACTCGGTTTGGCAACACCGTCTCTTGCAGCTGACTCATTCACTGGCTCACTGCTCGAGAACGGCATGCCAGATAATTTAACGTCGCGACCGCCAGTAGTAACAGGGCGGCAACTCCGTTATGCGCTACGGCGACCGGTAACGGCAGGTAAAACCAGACATTGGCCAGCCCCAGACAGAACTGAGCGAGAAGAAGCACAACGATCATCAGCAGCGTTTGCCGCAGCACTCTAGCGGTACTCCTGCGCCACAGAACCGCCACACCAGCCAGAATCACAAGAAAGGTAATAACTGCACCGACCCGGTGAGAATAATGAATCGCGATACGTGCCGGACTATCCAGGATACCTCCCTCGTAATCGATACCCAGCCCATGCCAGGGCTTGAAACCATTGGCAAAATCCATGGCCGGCAGCCATTGGCCATTACACTGGGGCAACCCGACACAGGCTAGCGCAGCGTAGTTGGTACTGGTCCAGCCTCCAAGCAGTATCTGGACGACCAAAATCGCCAGCATCAGCGCGGGCACGCCAATTGGAAAACCCCCAGGCAGGTCACGAGCTATTCCTGGCTGCCTGCCAAGCACGATCAGCCAGAGCAGGGTCAGGGTTCCCAAGCCGCCCACCAGGTGCGCGGTAACCACCAGCGGCTTAACCAGCAGTGTCACTGTCCACATACCAAGCAGCACTTGCAATATGACTAGACCCGCCAAAGCGGTAACCACCCCGCGTTGTTCACCCCGTGTGAACCATTCTTGCAGAAAAAGCACCAGAATTAGTAATCCGAGCAGCCCTGCCGCATAGCGGTGAACCATCTCCTTCCACGCCTTGCCCACCTCGACTGGGCGTTGAGGGAACGCTGAATTGGCTGCAGCTATCTCGGAATGGCTTTCAGGGACACCGACATGACCATAACAACCCGGCCAGTCCGGGCAACCGAGACCGGCATCAGATAGACGTGTGTAGGCTCCCAGCACGACGACGATCACCGCGAGAACTACCCCAACTGAAGGTAACAATCGATTCATGGTTAGCAAGAGATTTCAGTGATTTCTGACTATCCCAGGACCGAACTCTTTAGCAGAAAACCGAGTTCTTTAAGCAGCGGCTTACCCTCAAAATCAAGTGGATACCGCATCAGCACGTTACCCATGGGGTCTACGAGATAAAGCGCCTCTTCTACCTTTCCAGGCAACTGGCCCCAAAGCGGCTGCAACTGTTCCGTGCTACCACGGATTACGGTCAACGCCGGGTGGCGCGCTGGATCATCCAACGGCAGTGACGCTTGCTGACTCCCATTTGCCCAAATCACCACCCGCTGCAGGCGCCCCATATCCTTGGCCAAAGCGGTCCGCACCTGACGCGTCTGCGTGACCACCGTCTCGCATTGCTCGCCACAGGATCCATTCAGAGGATAGATCAAGGTCCATACGCCGCGCAGCTGGTCTATGGTCAAGCCCGGATCACCTTCTATCTCAAAGGTTTCCAGTGTCACTACCGGTGTTAACAGCTCGCC
Organism: Immundisolibacteraceae bacterium; assembly: GCA_052031065.1. GTDB lineage: Bacteria > Pseudomonadota > Gammaproteobacteria > Immundisolibacterales > Immundisolibacteraceae > JBPEXY01. The sequence continues at coordinate 16,778 of JBPEXY010000147.1, forward strand.
ATAAGAGTGCGCTTCAATATCCATATGTTCCGCACCATATCTCACTAGCACCCAGGATAGTATCAGCGGCCCAAAAAACAGCGCGACCAGCAGCAAAAAGCGTCTCCGGCCTCTTCTTATTTCTTCGGGTGCCAGCAAATTCTCAGGGAGCGAAGCGTTATCCAAAGTCACGACTAGGGAACCTTTTTGAGACCGCTGGCTATCACAATAACCACCAGCGCTAATGACAGTCCAAACCACTGGACGGAATATCCGTAATGACGTTCCGGCCCAACGACAACTACCGGCCACTCACGTTTTAAACTGCTATCAGAGTCGGAGCCCAACAACACCCAGGTCCTCGGCAAACTGTAGCCACTTAGCTCGCTCAACTGATCAGGGTCGATCTTTTGAACCAGTTGCGGCCAGTCATCAAAATGCTCCTCTTCGAGCACCAGGGTGTCGGTCGGTACGGGCCGCACTTCACCACTTAGTTTCTGGGGTCCCGCTGGCTCATCAATCTCCGGCAGCGGATAGCGAAGACGTCCCAGGGGCAGCCATCCCCGATTAACCAATAGCACCTCAGCTGATTTCTCAAGCCGAAATAACGAAACCACCTCAAACCCGACACGGTTTCGATAATAGCGATTATCCAGCAACAGTGATCGTGACCGCAGATACTCACCGGAAAACTCTACCCGGCCATGCTTGGGGAGGGATTCAAGCTCGGCTAGTGAAGTTATCCCAACCGGTTCAGCTAACTGCCCCAACTCAAGTTCTAGCAGCAACTCTGTCTTGTACTCAGCCCGCTGCAACTGCCAACGCCCCAAAGAGAGCAATATAGGAAGGCAAACTAACAGGACAATGACGCCAAACCAGGAAATGGAGAGACGAAAACCGTTAAACTCTACGCTTCCCAGAGGCTTAGTTGGACCCATGCAATTCCGCAATCACTGACGAGCCACACTTTACAGAGAGCAACTCTAGCGTTGAAACTGATTATCCTGTTTTTCCTGATCGCCATTATCCTGATGATGGCGCTAGGGTTAAAGGCACTTTATCGAAAGAAGGAATCAACCACCGATATGGCCAGAGCGCTGACCTGGCGAGTAGCTTTATCGATAGGGCTGTTTCTGCTGTTATTGCTCAGTTTCCAGATGGGCTGGATTACCCCCAACCAGATTGAGGGTAACCCCGCATTTGATACGACAGCCGCTGGTACTACACCCAGTAAATAAACACGAACAGAATCAACCAGACCACATCGACAAAATGCCAATACCAGGCAACCCCCTCAAAGCCAAAATGGTGCTCTGGCGTAAAGTGCCCCTTGATGCACCGTGCGAGAACGACCACCAGCATCAGCACACCAAGAGAAACGTGGAGCCCGTGAAATCCGGTCATCATGTAAAAGAGCGAGCCGTATATCCCTGAATTCATGGTCAGGTTAAGGTGACCCATTGCGTGAGCATACTCTTCAATCTGTAAGCCCATGAAAATCACACCTAACAGCACGGTCAGCGCAAGCCCAATAATCAGCTGGCCTCGATTGTTTTTCAACAACCCCCAATGTGCCCAGGTCAAGGTCGCACCACTGGTCAGCAACAGAGCGGTGTTTACTGCCGGCACACCCCAGGCACCCACAGTACCGCTGGCGAGGGAATAAGCTTCAGCCATAGGAGCCGTAGTGGGGGACCAGAGACCCTCGAAAAGCGGCCAAAGGATCTGATGTGTCATTTCGTTGTTGGAGTCACCTGCCAACCAGGGTAGAACCAACACACGCACATAAAACAGCGCGCCAAAGAACGCGGCGAAAAACATCACTTCGGAAAAGATGAACCAGCCCATTCCCATGCGGTAGGTGCGGTCCATCTGTTCGCTATTCAGACCCGCTTCACTTTCACGAATAACATGGCTCATCCAGTTCCAGATCATCACGATAGCGATAATTGCACCGAGTCCCATGAGCAGACCGCCGCCGGTACTGCCATGCATCAGTGCCGCCCCGCCACTTACGGTGAGCGCCAGACCAATAGCCAATAAAAAGGGCTGACGGGTCTCTTCCGGAACGTAGTAACTACCTTGCTCTGCCATGGTCCAACTCCATCTCTTTCGGATGCATTAACTGCATGGAATACATTTACGGCACTCAGCCGCCGGCGTGACCACCGTGTTGTGAGTGATCCATCTCTATCGGTTTGCCTGTAGACTGTTTGACTGACCCATCCGCCGCTAATGCGTAAAAAGTATATGAAAGCGTCAGCCTTTCTATACTCGGGTCCAGTTTTGGATCAACCCTGAACTGCACTAGCATCGGTTTTGCCTCATTGCCCTTGAGCGTCTGTTTGGTAAAACAGAAGCACTCAATCTTGTCAAAATGACGGGCTGCCGAACCAGGAGCGACGCTTGGAACCGCCTGTCCGGTTATTTCTCGATCAGTCAGGTTTCGCGCATGATAATAAACCTCGGTCACCTGTCCCGGGTTTACGTCGATTTCCTTGGTAATGGGATGGAACTCCCAGGGCAACTCGCTGTTCGGTGTACCAACCAGTTCAACAGTGACCGTCCGCGTCCGATCAACATCAGTCGGCACTGTTGCGGCTACCTCCTGCAACCCGCTCGATTTTCCGTTGATACCGGTGACATCGCAAATCACCTCATACAGCGGCACCAATGCGTAGCCAAAACCGAACATAGCAACCGCCGCCACCACAAGCCGGACTGCAGTTTTTTTGATCTGTTGTTCAGCCATGGATCACACTAATCCTGAGTCACGCCACTTAGTCGACACGCGGGGGAACAGTATGCGTATGGAACGGTGCCGGTGAGGGAAGATCCCATTCCAGCCCCTTCGCGCCTTCCCAAACGCGATCAGTTGCTGGTTCACCACTACGGATCGCTTTGATCACGATATAGACAAACAGCAGCTGAGAAGCACCATAAACGAAGCCACCCACACTGATTATTGCGTTAAAGTCAGCAAACTGCAGCGGGTAGTCAGGCACTCGCCGTGGCATTCCCGCCAGGCCGACAAAATGCATCGGGAAAAACAGCACATTGACCGATATCGCTGAAATCCAGAAATGGATTTTGCCCAGCCGCTCGTCGTACATCTTCCCGCACCATTTCGGCAACCAGTAGTAAACCCCGGCCATCAATGCGAAAACGGCTCCGGGGACCAACACATAGTGAAAATGGGCGACGATGAAGTAGGTAGAGTGATACTGCATATCCGCTGGGCCCATGGACATCATCAATCCAGTGAGGCCACCGATGGTAAAAAGAAACACAAAACCGATGGAAAACAGCATCGGCGTTTCAAAGGTCATAGCACCACGCCACATGGTCGCGACCCAGTTAAACACCTTCACCCCGGTGGGCACTGCGATCAGCATGGTTGCGTACATGAAATAGAGCTCACCAGCCAACGGCATACCGGTGGCGAACATATGGTGCCCCCAAACAATGAAAGAGAGAAAGGCAATCGCGCCGGTGGCATAGACCATCGATGAATATCCAAACAACGGTTTACGCGCAAACGTTGGAATAATTTCCGAGATCACACCAAAAGACGGCAGGATCATGATGTAAACCTCGGGGTGACCAAAGAACCAGAAAATGTGCTGAAACATCAGCGGATCACCGCCACCAGCTGCGTCAAAGAAGGCAGTACCGAAATTACGGTCAGTCAACATCATGGTAACGGTACCAGCCAACACCGGCATCACCGCGATCAACAGGAATGCTGTAATCAACCATGTCCAGACAAACAGCGGCATTTTCATCAGCGTCATGCCGGGCGCCCTCAGATTGAGGATGGTGGCAATGACATTGATTGCGCCCATGATTGAAGAGATCCCCAACAAATGCACACCGAAGATAAAGAAATCGGTGGTATCCGGCGCATAGGTCGTTGACAGGGGGGCATAAAAAGTCCAACCGAAGGCCGGCGCACTCCCTTCCATAAAGAAAGTGCTCACCAGCACCAGCATTGCTACCGGCAATAGCCAGAAACTGAGCAGGTTCATTCTTGGCATTGCCATGTCCGGTGCACCAACCATCAACGGCACCATCCAGTTGGCAAAACCGACCCACGCCGGCATCACCGCGCCGAACACCATCACCAAACCGTGCATGGTGAACATACGGTTAAAGAACTCTGGGTCAACCAGCTGCAGTCCCGGCTGAAACAGTTCCGCGCGGAACACCATTGCAAAAGAGCCACCGAGCAGGAACATCGCCAGCGATGTCCAGAGGTACATGGTGCCGATATCTTTATGGTTTGTTGCATAAAGCCAACGCGCCAATCCCTTTGCTGGCCCGTGATGGTGATGCTCTTCTGCCACTGCAGTTGCTGTCGTACTCATTGACTTCTCCAAATACCGTCAGGCCTGAAACTTAGCGCGCCGCCTTAACTTCGGCAGGCTGAACCATATCACCCACCTCATTCCCAAACGAATTACGCTGATAGGTCAAAACCGCTGCGATTTCCACATCATTAAGCTGCTCGGCAAACGCCTGCATGGCACTGCCGGGGACGCCGTCCATCACCAAACTCATATGAGCATCAATAGGACCCGTAGCTATAGCACTGCCGCCAATCGCCGGGAACGCCGGCGGTATACCCATGCCGTTGGCCTGATGACAGGCAACACAGACACGCATGTAGACCTGTTGCCCTTTTTCCATCAGCTCACCCATTGCCCACTCGCGATCACCGCTGGCTGCTGCTGCCGCTATAGCCACTTTCTGCTCTTCAACCCAGGCATCGTATTCTTCCTGCGGTTTGACTTCGACCACGATAGGCATAAAGCCATGGTCGATACCACATAACTCAGTACACTGCCCACGATAAACCCCGGGTTCATCAACACGGGTCCAGGCCTCATTGATAAAACCGGGTATTGCATCCTGCTTCCAGCCAAAGTCCGGAACCCACCAGGAGTGGATCACATCATTGGCGGTAATAAGAAAACGCACCTTCTTACCGGTTGGGATCACCAGCCGGTTATCCACCTCAAGCAGATAATTTTCAACCCCGGTCGGATCACCATTAATCGCGTTGCGACTGTCTTCGTGAAGATTACTAAAGAAACTCAACTCTTCGTCTAAGTACTTGTACTGCCATTTCCACTGATAGCCAACCACCTGTATGGTCATGTCGGAATCAGAATTGTCCTCGATATTGATCAGCGCAAGGGTTGCTGGCACCGCCATAACCACGAGGATCAAGGTTGGCACTATAGTCCAGAGAATCTCGACGGTTGTGCTGTGGTGAAACTGCGCCGCCTCGACACCTTTCGATTTACGGTGATTGATAATCGAGTAGATCATCACCGCGAAAACCCCGGCACCGATCACGGTACAGATCCAGAAAAGGATCATGTGGATGTCATAAACCTCGCGACTAATCTCAGTGACCCCACGCATGAGATTGGTTTCCCATTCAGCATGGGCCATCATTGAGGTGCCAAGAGTGACGACTGCCGCGCCGAGGCGCGTCACCCACTTTGCGTTAGCTGACATCAGAAAACGTCTCCTTACTATCATTTCACCATCGCGCATACTGCTGGCCCTCACCGCTGGACCAAGCAGTCGATAAAACTGCTTGTGGTCACTCACGTGAGAGATCTACCCGTGATCAAATCGCTTGGTCTGACAGGTGCGTTTGGGATGGACTCTGGTTTGCTGCAGACTGTTTTTAACAGTGAATTTTTCAGCGGCGCAATACTACCGAAAATTAACGTCGTTCGCCACGGTGACAACCACTAAAACGACGGTTATCCCAGATTAACTTGACTGGCGTCAAAAGTGGCCTCAGCTTCCCCGAGCTGGAAAGACAGGCCGAGGACCTGGATTCACCAATCAGATCGTCAGATTACCGCCATTCCCTACCAAGGTAGCTGGCAACTTCCTCTGGGGAGTCGACGCGAGGAACCACGGCCAAACGGGGACTCGCTAACAGGCGGGTCAAGCCCTCCAGATTCGACCGGCTGTCAGCATCATCGCCGACGAGATTGGCCACCCAGCCAATAAGGTTTGCTCCCGAATTCCGAATTGATTCTGCAGTGAGTAGAGCATGATTGATCGACCCGAGCCTGACCGCCACCACCATGACCACCGGGATACGTAGCAGCGCCACCAGACCAGCAATATCCAGTTCGTCAGACAGTGGCACGCGCCAACCACCCACGCCTTCGACGACGACGCGATCAGCTAAACCACCAAGCTCCCCGAAGCAGCTCAGAATTCGCTGACCATTTATTGTTTTTCCCTCCCTGCGCGCGGCCTCCTGAGGAGCAACCGGATCGACGAACAGATAGGGGTTGATCAACGATTCGTCAACCGCAACAGTAGCAGCCTGTCGCAGCAGCTGTACATCCTCATTCTGATACCCATCTGCGGTAGCACTGCAGCCACTGGCAACTGGCTTCATGCCGACTACCGAGTATCCTCGCCCCGCCAACAGGTGCATCAGACCATAGCTCACCCAACTCTTGCCCACCTCGGTATCAGTCCCGGTCACAAACAGTGCGGGATGATGATCGAACCCCGGCGGAGAAATCATTTGCGATGCCATTGAACCGGGACTTCAAGCGGGTCGGTCGATGCAACCCCGGAAGAGTGCTCCGGCTTCCAGCCGTGGGCATAGACCACCTCCCAGGTTGCCGGCAGCCGCCCCTGTTGGCGGAATCCCTCATAACCCTGCACCAATTTTTGCCAACGCGCGCGACTGGTAATCCCTCTCTGGCGCCCGGTCGTGATGTTCTGGGCGCCAATGCCCTTCAGATCACGGGCAAGGTCAGAAAACTCGGAATAGGTAGTGACGATACGGTCGACATCGAGCACCGGCGCCGCGAAGCCCGCCCGTACCAATCCCTCGCCTACATCGTGCATGTCGAGAAACAGGTTCACCCGCTCTGTCTGGTCTACCTGTCGGGACACCTGACGCAACTCCGACAGGGTATCAGGGCCAAGAGAACTGAATATCAGCATACCTCCGGGACGCAACACCCGAAAACACTCCCGCAATACCTGATCAAGATCGACGACCCACTGAAAGGCCAGGCTACTGAACAGCAGATCCACAGAACCATCCACCAACGGCAGACGATGGGCGTCCATCACCGTGAAACTCCGCCGCTGCCACCAGCGCGCTCTGCGACGCGCGCGCCTCACCATCTCCTCGGCAAAATCAGCGCTGAGGATCCTGGCTCTCGGATAACGTTCGGTTAACAGCCGCATAGCAGCGCCAGTGCCGCAGCCTAGATCAAGTATAGTCCGGGGCTGCATCACCATCGGCGCCAACCGTTGCACGGTTCTCTGCAGCACTTCGCCCTGCAACACCGCATATTGGTCATAACTGGCCGCCGCGCGGTTAAACGCCCGCCGAGTCTGCCGCTGATCAGAAATCGGGGCTTCAGCGTTACCGGTCGAAATCAGATTATTAATGCGCGGCCTCCGAACTCTTTTCCAGCACATCCCGCTTTGAGCTGTGCGCTGCTTCTGGCATCGCTCGCGCCAGCGCAACGACCAGACCCGCGATCTGTTCATGACGGTGAAGGCTGGTCAGCGTGATTCTGATTCTCTCACTACCGGCAGGCACTGTCGGCGCCCTGATAGCGGTTACCAGGTACCCCTGTTCACAGACCTGCTCTGCGCACCGCAACGCCAACTGTGCATCACCCACAGAGACCCCCTGAATCGCAGTCGTTGAATCAAGCAGGCTTAGGCCCTCCTGTCGCGCCAACGATTGAAAAATAGCGATATTCTCCTGCAGGCGCTCGCGCCGCCAGGACTCCTCGGCGATGAGCCTGATACTAATCCTTAATGCGGCAGCCACCGCTGGCGGTAGCGCTGTCGTGTAAATATAGGTACGGGAGAACTGGATCAACGCTTCAATCAGCGCTTCGCTGCCGGCCACAAAAGCGCCTTGCAGACCTGCCGATTTCCCCAGCGTAGCCATCAGCACCGGCACCTGCTCACTATCTAACCCAGCGGCTGTCACCGACCCCTCTCCATGGGGTCCGAGAACCCCAAACCCGTGCGCATCGTCGACAAACAGCGTCGCCTCGGTGTCGCCAGCCACTGTAGCCAGTCCGGCAAGAGGCGCGATGTCTCCGTCCATGCTGAATACCCCATCGGTAGCCAGCAGCAGACCCCGCTCGCTTTCTCGCTGAAGCAACTGCCGGGCATGCTCAATATCAAGATGACGATAGCGATGATGAGTCACACCACACAGTCGGGCAGCATCAATCAGGGACGCGTGATTTAGCCGGTCCCCCACCACCCGATCGTGGCGACTCAATAGTGCCTGCATAACTCCCAGATTGGCCGCGTATCCGCTGCTGAACAGAAGCGCCCGTTCACGCTGAACAAAATCGGCCAGCTCCTGCTCAAGCAACTGGTGCTGACGATGATGACCACAGACCAGGTGTGACCCACCACTACCAGCACCATAACGACTGACCGCTTCTGCAAACGCGCTTATCAGGCGCGGGTGCTGACTAAGCCCAAGGTAATCATTGCTATTGAAAACCACCGACCCGGAATCACTATGCGACTGCCGTTGCCGGTAACGGGTCTGATCCCGGTAGCGCTGCAACCGATCTGGAAGCCGCTCTAGAAGTCGCGCCATCAGCCCTTGGCAGCAACCGCCACCCGCCCTTCAGCATGGCTGATTGGTTCGATTCCCAGGCGTTCGAAAAGATCGCGATCCCTGGCGCTGTCCGCATTGTCTGTGGTGAGCAATTTGTCACCATAAAAAATAGAGTTGGCGCCAGCAAAAAAACAGAGCGCCTGCAGTTCATCGGTCATTGCCTCACGGCCGGCAGAAAGACGGACGTATGACTGCGGCATGGTCAAACGGGCGATGGCAATAGTGCGCACAAATTCAATTGGGTCGAGCGGCTGAGCCGACTCCATCGGCGTGCCGGCAACCGGCACCAGCATATTGACTGGCACACTTTGCGGGTGCTGCGGCAGATTAGCCAACTGAGCCACTAGCCCTATACGATCTTCACGCTGCTCACCCATACCGATAATCCCGCCGCTGCAGACATTCACACCGGCCCGACGAACACTTTCAAGGGTATCCAGCCGGTCCTGGTAACGACGGGTAGAAATCACCTCCGGATAGAATTCGGGAGAGGTGTCGAGATTATGGTTGTAGTAATCGAGTCCGGCACTGCGCAACCGCTGCGCCTGATGCTGATCAAGCATGCCGGCTGTCACACAGGTCTCCATCCCCAGCGCCGCAACTTCACGGATCATTTCCTCTACCACGCGCAGATCACTGTCTCGCGGCGAACGCCACGCAGCACCCATACAGAAACGGGTTGCGCCTGCCTGCTGCGCTGCACGTGCGGCATCGACAACCTCGGCTACCTCCATCAGCTTTTCACGCTGCAGCCCGGTATCATAACGGACACTTTGCGAACAGTAAGAGCAGTCTTCGGGACAGGCGCCAGTCTTCACGTTCAGCAAGGTGCTGATCTGTATCTCATTGACGTCAAAATGGGCACGGTGACACTGATGCGCCTGAAACAGCAGGTCATTAAGCGGCTGCTCGAACAGCTCGGTAATTTCACTGATCTGCCAGTCATGGCGCAGAGGATAAGCTTCGCTGGGCACGGGTGTCTCCAGTAGTGATAATTGCAGTTGATCCGCAGGCAGCGTTTTGTGGCTGCTAATCCTTGTCTACCGCAACCGTAAACACATAAACCACTCCTGAGCGGGCGTTCAACAGATAGCGGAGTAGTGCAGTGTCAACTTGGAAAAAAACGAAAGTTTACACCGGGAACTGGTCGCCGCTAAAGGGACAACTACCGAGACTGCTGCCATTGGGACTATCAGCCGACTGGCTTTTCCCGGGGAGATGCTGTCAATGCGGCTGCCAGACCGCCAGTGAGCTGATCTGCTCTCCCTGCCGTGAGGAACTTCCAGACATTGGGGTTGCCTGCCCGGTCTGCGGAATACCGGCAGCATCTGCAACGCCCTGCGGAGTCTGCCTGCGCTCGCCGCCTGCGTTCCATCAAACCGTCGCGCCCTATCGGTTTTGCCCACCAATCAGTGGTTTGATCACGGCACTGAAATATGGCCAGCGGTTGTCGGCAGCGCAGCTGTTAGCCCAGGCGATGGCTGACCGGGCCATTGCGCTGAACGTCGGCCTACCTGACGCCTTTATCCCGGTACCCCTGCACACTAACCGACTGCGCCGCCGCGGCTTTAACCAGTCGATAGAACTAGCCACCCACCTTGCCCGCCTCTGCAAACGACCATTACTGCGGGATGCCACTGTACGCACTCGGGCAACACCGAGTCAGACCGGGATGAGCGCCCGTCAGCGGCGCACCAACCTGCGCCGCGCCTTCAGCATTAAACCAGCTGGGTATCCTTCGGAAATTCTCAGCCACCTGGCCATTGTTGACGATGTCATGACCACCGGCAGCACCGCCAATGAACTGGCGAGCACACTGCTCGACCGTGGGGCATCACAGGTCGATGTCTGGGTTGCTGCCCGCGTCGAGAAGCCTGTCAACTGATGTTTTTTGATTCCACCGCGATAGCGGCGGCAGCGTATCAAAGCCAACCGCCAAAGCGGGCGAAGCTCGCTCGCAAAGCTAGCGATTGACCACGCCAACCAGTTCCGACAATGACTCAATCGGCTCCCTCTGCTGATAGGTAGCCAGATCCGCGCCGATCTGCTGGCAGACCAGTGGATCATAGAAAAGCGCAGTACCAATACCAATTAACGAGGCGCCCACCAACATAAACTCCAGTGCATCTTCAGCGCTGGCGATGCCGCCCTGGCCGATAATGGGAATACCGTGGCGTGAGCACTCCTGATAGACCTGATGAACCTTCAGTAACGCTGCGGGTTTAATTGCCGGTCCCGACAACCCGCCCTGGAAATTACCCAACACCGCGGCACGCCTCGGCACGCTCACAGCCATACCCATCAGTGTATTGACTGCTGCGAAGGCATCAGTTCCGGCCTCGATACAGCGTCTGGCATTGGCAGCGATATCGGTCTGGTTGGGCGACAATTTGGTAATCAACGGTTTACTGGTTACCGCCCGGCACGCCTCCACCACCCGCGCCGACATCTCTGGATCATTGCCAAATGCGGCACCACCGGCCTTGACATTCGGACAGGAGATATTGAGCTCAATCGCATCGACCGGCGAATTCTCAAAGCGGCGCACCACTTCCACATATTCTTCGACGGTGGAGCCGCAGGCATTGGCAAAAAAACGGGTTTCTGAGAAATCCAGCGTCGGTAAAATTTCATTGACTACCGCATCAACTCCCGGGTTTTGCAGACCGATGGCGTTGAGCATTCCTGCCGGCGTTTCGTACACTCGGTGAGGTGGATTACCCAGCCGCGGTTGCAGCGTCGTGCCCTTGAGACAGATTGCCCCCACATCTCGATTGGAAAAACCTTCAACGCGGGTGTACTCCTCACCAAAGCCCACGCACCCGGACAGCAGCACAAGCGGATTACTTAACGTTAGACCACAAAACTCAACCTCAAGGTTCTGCTCGGTACTCATCATCCACTTCGACCGCGAAAGTCGCTCCTGGTAAAAGATAATTTAGCTGCGCTCCGCTCAACGAAGCTCAGGAACGCGAGGCCACATGCACAGCCGTCATCAATCGCCACCGGAAACCGGGCCATGAAACCAGTATTAAACATCATTCTTTACGAGCCTGAAATTCCACCCAACACCGGTAATATTATCCGCCTTTGCGCCAACACCGGCGCCAGGCTACACCTGATCGAGCCACTCGGTTTCGAGCTGGATGACCGCCGACTACAACGCGCCGGACTTGATTATCACGAATGGGCGAGCCTGGTTCGCCATTCCGGCTGGCAACCGTTTATCGAATCTGAGCAGCCAGAGCGGTTGTTCGCATTCACTACCCGAGGCAGCAGCAATTATTCACAGATAAGCTATCGGCGAGGCGACTATCTACTCTTTGGCCCGGAAACCCGTGGCCTACCAGAAACCATTCTCAATCTGTTCGGCCCCGAGCAGAAGCTGCGTATTCCACAGCAAGCCAACAGCAGGAGCCTTAATCTGTCCAACTCGGTCGCTGTCGCAGTCTACGAAGCATGGCGTCAGCTTGATTTCATCACCGCTTAGGTCGACTACCCAGGCCGCTCTACTCGCCGCTGACCACGCAGATGGTTCTATTCGGCCCGCAGCTGCCGAGTTAATAGCGACCGCACAGCCTCCAGCGGGTCTGCCCGCTGGTGAACCACCTGGTAAACCTGTTCAGTAATTGGCATTTCCACTTCGAGCCTGGCCGCCAGGGCTCTCACTTCCGCCACCGATCTAATCCCCTCGACCACCTGGCCGATCTGTTGCTGAATCTGATCCCGGGAATGGCCCTCTGCCAGCGCCAGACCTGCGCGGCGGTTGCGGGACTGATCATCGGTACAGGTCAGCACCAGATCGCCAAGACCAGCCAGTCCGGAAAAGGTCTCCGCAGAAGCACCGACCGCTTCACCGAGTCGCGCCATCTCCACCAGACCCCGAGAAATCAGCGCAGCGCGAGCGTTAGCACCAAAACCGAGACCATCAGAAATGCCGGCAGCAATCGCCAGCAAATTTTTCACCGCTCCGCACACTTCGACTCCAACCAGATCGCTGGATGTGTACGCCCGGGTCGACTCACCATGAAGCAATGCAGCCCAGCGATCAGCGAACCCCTGATCCGCTGATGCAACGGTCAATGCGGTGGGCAAGCCCATCGCCACCTCTCGCGCAAAACTAGGGCCGGAAATCATCGCCAGCGGCCGCTCGCCAACCAATTCGGTCGCCTCGTCATGGAGAAACCGCTGGCCATCCGGTGATAGCCCCTTGGTGGCCCAGGCGAAACCTTTGCCAGCATCCAGCCCAACACTACCCAGCTGCCTGCAGAGCCCGGCGAAGGCGTGACTGGGCACAACGGCAAGCAGCTCATCAGCGTCACCCACCGCCTGGGCTAAGTTTTCCACCGGCTCTATTTCGGCGGGAAAAACGATTCCGGGCAAATAACCCGGGTTACCGACCATGGTCCGCATCTGCATGACCTGCTCGCGCCGGTGGGCCCAGAGCTTTATCGAATGGCCATTACGACATAGCGCGAGAGCCAGTGCCGTACCCCACGAACCGGCCCCGAGCACCGCGATTTTGCTGCCTTCACCCATGGGTCAGAGCCTCGACAACAGCTAGCGCCATATGGACTTAATGGGTGGTTTGTGGCTGCTCAGCTGCCTGTTGGAGCTTCTGCTGATACAGCACTTCAAAATTAACCGGTGACATCACCAACGGCGGAAAACCGCCGGAAACCGTCATCTCAGAGATAACCTGCCGAGCATAGGGGAAAAGGATATTGGGGCAGGTCACGCTCAATGCATAGTTCAATTGATCGCCTTCCACACCTTCAACCTGAAACACACCGGCCTGCTCGATCTCAACCAGAAACAGCGGACTATCGGTCCCCTTTGCCGATATGGTGATTTTGATCGACACCTCATAGTTACCCTCATCAAGGACCGCAGAATCAGTGGCCAGATTAATATCGATCTGTGGGGTGGTAGTCTGCTGAAACACACCCGGTGCCTGTGGCGACTCAAAGGAGAGGTCTTTCAGATAGAGCTTTCGAATCGTGAATTGCGGTTTCAACTCTTCCTGCTGTTCATCCATTTATCTAATCATCCACTCTGTTTAGGTTTCATTCGGGTTAAATAATCCGCTGGTGGCAAATCGGCGCAATCTACGCTCCTCAACCCTGGCCCAGCAGCTTGTCCAGCTCTCCTGTCTGCTCTAACGCGGCGAGGTCATCGTAACCACCGACGTGTTGGTCATCGATAAAGACCTGCGGCACCGTGTGACGGCCACTACGCTGTTCCATTTCTGCCCGTAATGCCGGATCACTGCCGGTCCTGAATTCCTCATAGGCGACTCCTTTGGATTTCAACAACCGCATTGCCGCACTACAATAGCCACAAAATGGGCCGGTATAAATAATTACTCTGGCACTCATCAGGTCCTCCACAGATCTGGCAGTAAATGGACTGCGCTGGTTGATAGCCGCTCGTATTCGATTGATAACACCTGATCAGCTGCCAGCCGCAGTACTTTCAAGGGGTAGATTATCGTCCTTCCAGCTCTGAATACCGCCTTTCAACTGGTAAATGGTGGGGACACCATAGGCCTTAAGTAATTTGACCAGAGGACCGGTTGAATCCCGCGGCCCGGTCACCAGAATCACCGGATCGTCACTACCGATGCCCAGACCTCGCAAGCCTTGCTCGTCCAGTCCCGTGGCATCAACGTTCTTCGCACCGAAAAGATGGCCCTGAGCAAAAGATTCTTCGTCACGCAGATCAAGTACCACTGCCTTCTCACGGTTGATCGCCTGTACAACCTGCGCCGGTGGTGCCGGGATTACGCCAGAAATTGAAGCCATTGATCCGGTTGCAACTAGCAGCATGGCAACGACTGCCACCCCTGCAAATAGCTCCCAGTTGGCCAACACAAATTCCAAACTCTCACCTCCGGTTCAATACTGCGGACCGTGGCGAAACCAGGATTCCGCCACATCAGGGGGGTTCATACTGTAAAAAAATGGCCGGCTATAATGCGTCATCCGCCCTCTGTTTACCACCTTCAACCAGACTATAGACTCGATTCTCTTGTCACCCACCCTCCACGCATTATCGGCGACTACAAAAGGCTTTGTGAGAGCGTCCCCGGTACGAGCCACTGATGACGGGAAGCGTTTTGGAGCTGCAGTGGCTCTCGCTTCGCTGCTCGCGCTTGGTTGCACCGCCACCTGGGGGGAACAGCTACAGGAACGCAGCAAAGAGCTGGACCAGGTTCGCGAACAGATTGAAGCAGTAGAAGCGGATCAACAGCAAAACAGGCAACAGCGCGAGCTGCTCGAAACCAGACTGCTGCATCTGGAGAAACGTATTAACCAGCTCGGCGCCGACATGGCCGAATTGCTGCGCCAACACCACAGCCAGCAGCAGAAAATTGGCCATCTCTCCGCCGAACTTGAACAGCAGCAGAAAGAACTCGGTGGTCATCGGCAACTGTTATACCAACTTGCCCGCCGCGCTTACCTCAACGGCCAGAATGAGCAGTTAAAACTGCTTCTGAATCAACAGGACCCGGCACGCCTGCAACGGATGCTTACCTACTACAGGCACGTTCAACAGGCCAATGCCCGCGAGATCGACCAGCTCCAGCAACTGATCTCAGCGATGGTCGATACCCAGCGGAGCCTCGAAAAAGCGCAAACCCTATCGGGTCAACAACTGGTGGCTATCGAACAGAGCCGCGATCGACTACAGCAACAGCGCGTGACCCAGAGCGAGCTGATGGGTCAACTGGCTGCCCGTTACCAGGGCAATGAAACCCGTTTGCGCAAATTGCGCGCGGACGAATCACGCCTGAGCGAACTGCTGCGACAGCTACAATCCCGCCTCGATGATATACCCGAATTCGAATCCCACTCTTTTGCCAGCCGCAAGGGCCGCCTGCCGTGGCCCGTAGAAGGCCAGATTGCTCATCGTTTTGGACACGCCAGGGGCGATACTGGTCTACGCTGGAATGGCGTTTTACTCAGTGCTGCGAGTGGCAGCGATGTACACGCGGTCCATGGCGGCAGGGTCGCCTATGCTGACTGGCTGCGGGGTTTTGGCCTGCTAATCATCCTCGACCATGGTGACGACTATATGACCGTCTATGGGCACAATCAGATGCTACTGGCGGAAGTCGGCGACTGGGTCGGCGCTGGTGAGGTGATTGCGCAGTCGGGTGATGGTGGTGCGGGGGGAGAAACCGGTCTCTATTTTGAAGTACGCCGTGGTGGCACACCGTCCAACCCGGCCAAATGGTGTGATTAGCCAGCAAATGCTTATAATCGCCACCAAGTCCGCTCCTGTAGCATTCTCTGCGGGACCCCCAAACACCAGGGACCACCATGCATAAAACGATCTCGGCCTTTATCTTTTTACTTTTGGCAGTCGTGACCGGCGGCATCATCAACGAGCATGTGATTGCCACTTCCATGGCTGAAACGGCCACCGTGGGCGAGGAAAAACTGCCTCTGGACGAGCTGCGCGCCTTCACCGAAACCTTTACGGTGATCAAAAACAACTATGTCGAGCCGGTAAAGGATCAACAACTTCTCGAGAGCGCAGTACGCGGCATGCTTTCCGGGCTGGACCCCCACTCCTCCTACCTCGATGGAGAGGACTTTAAGCAATTGCGGGAAGGCACCTCGGGTGAATTTGGTGGGCTCGGGATCGAAGTCGGGATGGAAGACGGCTTCGTCAAGGTGATCTCCCCGATTGATGACACTCCAGCGGCCCGCGCAGGAGTCGAGGCCGGCGACCTGATCATCCGCCTGGACGATACCCCGGTAAAAGGAATGTCGTTGGGGGAAGCAGTCAAAATTATGCGTGGCAAGGTCGGCACCAAAATAGAACTGACCATTGTTCGGGATGGTGAAGAGAAACCACTGAAAATCACCATTACCCGCGACACTATCCAGGTCACTGCGGTACGCGCGCGGGAACTGGAGCCAGGCTATGCCTACCTGAGAGTGGCCCAGTTTCAGAACAACACGGGGCGCAAGTTACGCACCGAAATCGACAAGCTCAAATCGGCTAGCGAAGGCAAACTGAAAGGCATCGTTCTTGATTTGCGTAATAACCCAGGCGGTGTGTTGACAGCGGCGGTTGCAGTCTCAGATGCTTTCCTTACGCAGGGACTGATCGTTTACACCGAAGGCCGCAGCAGTGACTCAGAGCAGAAATTCAACGCGACCCCCAACGATATCGTTAACGGCGCTCCGATTGTGGTGCTGGTCAATGGCGGGTCAGCGTCTGCTTCTGAAATTGTTGCCGGCGCCCTGCAGGATCACGGCCGCGCCATCATCATGGGCAGTAAAACGTTTGGCAAAGGATCGGTGCAGACGGTACTGCCGATGAAAAATAACGCGGCGCTGAAACTGACCACTGCCCGTTACTACACACCCAACGGCCATTCCATCCAGGCTCGCGGCATCATTCCTGACATTGAGCTGGAAAACATCCGCGTCACCGAAGTTAAACCAGAATTTGAAGCGGTTGCGGAAAGAGATCTCACCGGCCACCTGGAGAATGAAAATGGCGATTCCAAAAAAGAGGGTAGTGAACAGCTGGCAACGAGAGACTTTGCTCTATACGAGGCGCTGAACCTGCTCAAAGCCGTCAACATCCTCGGTAGCCGCGACTCCAGTCACGCACCCTGACCGGGAGTTACCGCGTGTTGGCTTCGGCTACAGCAGGTTTTTATCGTCTCACCCTGGGTCCCATCCTCTGTCGAGTGGTGGCCCTTGCTGCCCTGCTATTCACAACCGGATCTTTTGCCAACGACCACGGCGCGATTGAAAGAACAGAGGCGCTTCAACCACCACTCGTCCCATTAAATACCGATCACCAACCCGAGCTACCCTGGGTCGCCATCATCATCGATGATCTTGGAAACCTGCACACAGACCGCCGGGCGATCATGCTGCCAGGCCCGGTCGCCTGTTCGTTTCTGCCTCACACCCCGCACTCCGTTGAGCTGGCACAGCTGGCACGGCGCATGGATAAAGAGGTGCTCCTGCACCAGCCAATGCAGGCCAGTAACGGCAAAAAACTGGGGCCTGGCGGCCTGCTGGAAGAGATGAGTGAGGCGCAATTTCGTGACACCCTGAGCAGAAACCTGTCGGTATTGCCCCACGTCACCGGGGTTAATAACCATATGGGCAGTCTGCTCACCAGCAGACCACTGCAGATGGAATGGCTAATGGGTGAACTGAGCCGTTTCCAATCGCTGTTCTTTATAGACAGCCGCACGACGGTAGAAACGGTTGCACAACAGATGGCGAATCGTCATCAAATCCCGTCGACCTCCCGCGATGTGTTTCTTGACAATGTCGTCGCCGAGCACCAGATCGAGGCGCAGTTTGAGCTGATGGTTAATCACGCCAGGAAATTTGGTAGCGCCGTCGCCATCGGCCACCCCTACGGCGAAACCCTTGCCGTACTGGAGCGCCTGCTCCCCCGATTGACCGACAAGGGAGTCGCGTTAAAACCGGTAGGAGAAATAATCAACCGCCGTCACCTTGAGATGCAGACCGCTCACTTAACCCAATAGCTTCAATCGCGCTGCCAGCGCGAGCACTCCGCTTGCCAACAAGCCAAGTCAACGGAACGGGAGAGACCTATGAACTGGCTGATCAAACTATTGAGCCCGGCTACCCGGGTGATTTTCATGCTCGTTGCCACGTCGATGTCCACAGCAATATCTGCGCAGAGCGCACCACCGTCAGGACCGACCCTGACCGAGTTGCAACTGGACCACCGGACGCCAAACGATGTAGTGACCTACGGCATGGGACTCAATGTGCAGCGCTGGAGCCCGCTTGACCAGATCAACCGAGACACTGTCGCCAACCTGGTACCCGCGTGGACAGTGGCGCTGGAAACCGATCGCGGCCAGGAAGGCCAGCCTCTGGTCTATCAGGGCAGAATGTATGTCACCACCCACGAGGCGACCTACGCCATTGACCTGCGTAGTGGCCGCATGATCTGGCGAAACAAACTACGCTACAACAAAAAAATGTTACGCATGGTCTGCTGTGGATTTGTTAATCGAGGCGCGGTGATCTTTGCTGGCAAGCTGTTTCGCCAGAGCCTTGATAATCGGGTTATTGCCATTGATCTTGCCACCGGCGAAACGACCTGGGAGCAAACTGCATCTGACTGGCAGGAAGGCTACACCATGACCGGCACACCTCTGATCGCCAACGGAGTGTTGATCACCGGCACGGCCGGTGGCGACATGGGCACCCGTGGATTCCTGGATGGCTGGTCGCCACAGACTGGCGAGAAACTGTGGCGATTCTGGACCACAGCCGCACCGGGCGAAGAGGGTGGCGACAGCTGGGAAGGTGACACATACCTGCGCGGCGGTGGTGCCACCTGGCTAGCCGGTTCCTACGACGCTGAGCTAAACCTGGTTTTTTGGGGTCTCGGCAACCCCGGCCCCTGGAATGCCAACATGCGCCCCGGTGACAACCTGTTTACCGACACCATTGTTGCCCTGCGGCCAGAAACAGGGGAGAAGGTCTGGCACTACCAGGTCATCCCCAACGACACCTACGATTACGATTCAGTTAACGAACTGATTCACGCTACCCTGCCGATCGACGGTGAACAGCGCGAAGTGATTATCCAGGCCAACCGCAACGGCTACATCTACGTGCTTGATCGCGCCACTGGCGAGTTGCTGCGCGCCAGTCAGTATGTCGATACCCTCAACTGGGCGGACGGAATCGACATGGAAACCGGTCGGCCAATTCGCTCAGCAACTACCATAGAAAACCTAACCGGCGTGGAGAAAACCATCTGGCCTTCCAACATAGGCGGCAAGAACTGGGCACCGGCATCATTCAGCCCAAAAACCAGACTGGTCTACCTGAACGGCCTAGAAATCAGCATGCAGTTCAAACCGGTGGTGATGGCGTGGCGCAAAGGCGTTGCTTACGCAGCGGCGGAATTCTCCTTTCCGGAACCGGATCCGGATAAGCCGATGGGCTATCTGCGCGCCGTGGACCCTCTGACCGGCGAGCGGGTCTGGCAGGTGCCGATGGACCCGCCAGCCAATGGCGGAACCATGGTCACCGCCGGCGACCTGGTGTTTACCGGCCTGCAGACCGGCGAGCTGGCGGCATTCGATATCGATACCGGAACCAAGCTATGGCAGTACCAGACTGGCTCCGGGATTATTGCGCCGCCCATTACCTATGAACATGATGGCGAGCAGTACGTCGCCGTGCAGAGTGGCATCGGCGGTCTGCTCGCCTGGTTTCTACCCAACCCCAAGTTTGCCCAGGTAACCAAAGGGGCTTCAGTGACGGTATTCAAACTGTTTAAGCCCTGGAGCGATAAAAAATGACTGCAGAGCAACGGGCCCAAACCTGGCCTGCCTGGATTACCGGTTCTCTAACAGCAATGCTGCTTATCACCGCTTCCGCAGTCCAGTCAACCGACATTGAAGCGCAGGCTGCGCAAGAATTCAGTCCACAGCAGATCGCACTTGGTGACCAGCTCTATCGCCAGTTCTGCCAACGTTGTCATGGTAGCGAACTGCGTAACAGCGGCGCCTCGACCTTCGATCTGAGAACATTTCCAGCGCAGGAATATAACCGATTCATCGAGTCGGTTAGTGAAGGGCTGGACTCGATGCCGCCCCATGGCGACATCCTCACCGAGGAAGAACTCGATGCCCTTTACGCTTATGTGGTCGATACCCAGCAGAAACCGCATGGCGCAGCGATACTTAGGTAGACAACATACCCCAGCGCAACCGCACACATAAACTCGATAATACCCATGAGAAATATCTTACTGATACTGTTACTGACGACCAGCGGCGCCAGCCTCGCGATGGGAAAACCGCTGGTTGTCTGTCTGGAGGAAAACGCACTGCCCTATTCCGACCCCGAGGGTGGCATCGATAATGATGTGGCTCTGGCAGTCGCCGATGGCCTCGGCCTGCCGCTACTGATTCACTGGTATGAAACTGAAGAAGGGGACGAAGGCAATCCGGTACTACAGGTCAACGCACTGCTCAGCGGCGGGTATTGCGATATTGCCGGCGGCTTTCCATTGGCTAAAAACAGCTTTGCCGATCCAGGTGAGCAACGTTATCCACTGGAGACCGGGGGCGGCCAACGCACATTCATCGCACTCAAGCCACTAGCCCCGAGTGAACCCTATCATGCAATCGATTACCGCCTGATTCACCGACCAGACCAGCCGCTTAACGTCGCTGACCTGGACGACCTGGTCGACCTTAAAGTAGTAGCCGAAGAGAACAGTATTGCGGACCTGCTACTGATGGCCCACCGAGGCGGGATTCTACGCAACTCGATTCACCACGTTAAACCAGGTGACAACACTCTGTTCCAGGCGTTGATTAAACAACAGGCTGACGCTGGCTGGATCGCCCGCCATCGCTTTGAATCCTGGCGCCGAGAAGTGTCGATGAAAGCCCTTGTTGATTCCGGCTTTGACCACGATTTCTCCATTAATCTCGGATTCGCTGCGCTACATAGCAACCAGCAGCTTATTGAAAGAATCGACGAATTAATCATTGAGCTAATCGACGACGAAGAGCTGGAGACTTTGTTCAGCCGACGCGGACTCACCTTCCGACCGCCAGAGCCCCCGACCCTGATGCCGCCAATTTCACAACGACTGTTTCAACTCTATTAGCCTCGGAACTCTCGCTGCGGGCGGGAGATTAATTCTGCTCTCAACTGCAAAAGTCAGATCTATATGAAAGACAAGGGAAAACGATTAGACTAGACTGTGCGTTATACTTAACTTGGTTTGGCAGCCTCCCATGGTGACCTGAGCCAAAGCTGTTACCAAATAACTAAATCGAACCTTTGGGTCCCTCTAATGCAGTACACAGGGGGAGCAAAACTGGTACACCGTTTACCACATGAAACGGTAAAACCCGGAGATATAGACATTATGATCAGCAGATTCAAAATTGCAGCCTTATCCGTTGCGGCGCTGGTACTTAGCGGCTGCGCTTCACACGAAATCACCTCAGACTGGCGCAACTGTGCCATCGCCGGTGCGGTAGCGGCGGGTGGTGTTAGTGCCAGCCGCGATGGTGGCGATGAACTCGCCGCTGCGGCGGGTGGTGCAATCATCGGCGGCACGCTCTGCGCCCTGTTTGGTGGCGACAAGGATAGCGACGGCGATGGTGTCGGCGACAGTAAGGACCAGTGCCCCAACACTCCCGCTGGTGTCTCTGTCGACAGTAAAGGCTGCCCTACTGACATGGATGGCGATGGCGTCGCCGATTATCTGGACGCCTGCCAGGGAACGCCTAGAGGCACCCCGGTAGACGCTAAAGGCTGTGCCAAAGACACTGATGGCGATGGTGTCGTCGATGGTAAAGACCGTTGTCCTAACACCGCCAAAGGCGCCAAGGTTGATGCTAAAGGCTGTGCAATCGTTATTAAGCTCAACGGTGTCCATTTCGAATTCGACCGTGCCCGACTGACTGACGAAGCGAAATCGATTCTCGATGGTGCTGCAGCAACATTGAAATCCAGTCCCGGCGGTGTCAAAGTCGCTGGCCATACTGATAGTACTGGAGACGATGGTTACAACATGGCACTTTCGCAGCAGCGCGCTAAAGCTGTCGTTGACTACCTGGTCAGCAAAGGAGTCAGTGCCAGCCGCTTAACCGCAAAGGGTTATGGCGAATCCGCTCCCATTGCTGATAACGCGACCAAAGCGGGGCGTGCAAAGAATCGCCGGGTCGAACTGCATTTTATGAAATAAGAGCACTTGGCTGCACTTTAGAGCCACCAGCAGTTTCCACTGCTGGTGGCTTTTTTATGTGCCGCTTCCAGCCACTTCCCCAGCTGAGCAATTTGTGAAATGCTCGACCAGTAAGGCCACACCCCCCTCATTAATTACTGACAAAAGTCAGCCAAAAACTGTAACTTGCTCACCAGTTGCTGACGTAACTTCTCTTTCGCTGCGGCCGCCCGCAAAGCCCGTTGGGCGTCACCCACCCGGGCCTGCTGTGGTGAAGAGAGCGACGAGGGTGGACCTACCTGTGTCATTGTCTCGCCAAGTTCCCGCTTGATTCGCGCCACCTCGGCCGCAACCGTTTCACACTCCTCGCCAGCGGATGTGACGGAGCGCTGCTCGGCCTGCCTGACACAGCCCGCAACACCAAGAACCAGTACCACTGCCAAAATACCCCAACCGTTGCTGAAGAATCGATTTCGCATCATGCCGTACAGTAACCTCTACAGGTTGATAACGCATACGTTTTGATCACAGTTTCACCGGCACTCACCTCCACGCTCAACTGCACCACCGACAACACTGATAAGATACCTTCACAATAGCTGGGTCCGCGATTCTTTTTGCTGAGGCGCTAGAAACGGGACAACGATAACGAGGGGAGAAAAACGCATGTCTGCTACTAATACGAGCTACTACCGCAATCTGAATGAATACATAGAGGCTCTCGACGATGCCGGCCTGCTGCAACGCTATTCCGACCCGATCAACAAGGACACCGAGATGCACCCGCTGGTGCGTCTACAGTTCCGCGGATTGAAAGAGGAAGATCGCAAGGCGTGGTATTTTGACAATATCCACGACGCCAACGGTAATCAGTTCGATATTCCACTGGTACTCTGCGCGATGGCCGGCTCCAGTGCGATCTACGCCAAAGGGTTAAAGGTTGAAAGCCCCGCTGACATCCCCGCCAAGTGGGCAGAAGCACAGGCTAATCCAATCGCACCAGTGACCGTGGATAGCGGGCCGGTACAAGAGGTGATCCTCGATAGCGAAGCCCTTAAGAACAAGTGCCTGTCAAGATTACCGATGCCGATCTCAACCCCCGGCTTTGACAACGCTCCCTACACCACTGCCTCCCACTGGATCAGTATGGACCCGGAGAACGGCCTGCACAACGTCGGCAATTATCGGGGCATGTTAAAAGCCGAGGACCGCATCGGTGTCTACCCCGCTTCGCCCGGATTTGGCATGCGCCGCCATATTGAAATGTGGCAGGAGAAAGGCGCAGAACTGATGCCGGCGGCGATTGTCATCGGTGTGCCACCGGCAATTTCCTACACTGCCGTTACCCGACTACCCAATGACGTCTGTGAATATGATGTCGCCGGCGGGCTTGCCGGTCATGCGATTGAGCTGGTGAAATGCCAGACCCACGACCTGTTGGTCCCGGCTGAGGCACAGATCGTCATCGAGGGATGGGTACCGGTGAACGAACAGGAGATGGAGGGGCCCTTTGGCGAATTTCCCGGCTACATGGCGGCACGTGATTTTTCCTGGTTCATGAACGTCACCTGCATCACCATGCGTGAGCAGCCAGTCTACCAGGCGTTTCTGAGTCAGTTCCCGCCCAGCGAAAGCAGCAAGATCCGCGGTATTGGCTGGACTCACGCCTGTCACCAGTACCTGAAGGATGGTGGTTTCGACAATGTCCTTGAGGTCCACTTTCCCGAAACCAGTGGCTCATTCGGGGTCTGTCTGGTACGCATTCGTCGCGAGCATGATGATGATGGTGCGCGCATCCTTGATCATCTGGCAAAACGGTTTGTCGGTAAAATGGCCATTGTGGTCGACGAAGACGTCAATATAAGAGACCCCGATGCGATTTACTGGGCATTATCCTACGCCATGCAACCGCACCGGGATGTGCGCATTCAGGACATTCCGCTGATGCCACTCGATCCATCAATGGTTCCACCCGACCAGAACCGCGGCCTCGGTGAAGCAGCCGGGCCAATCCGTAGTACCGGACTGCTGATTGACGCTACTCGGGATTGGGCCTATCCCCCCGTGTCACTACCACGACAGGAGTTTATGGAAGATGCGGTAAAGCGGTGGCAGGATCAGGGTCTACCAGAACTGTCATTGAAAGCTCCCTGGTATGGCTATGAACTGGGCCGCTGGTCGGACGACGAAAAGCTCGAAGCCGATCTTGCCGTCCAGGGCCGCTACTACGAAACCGGCGAAAAACAGGCGGCGACAAGGAAAAACACCAAACAGGGGTAGCTTTCTGACAGCGGTTCTAACCACAGGTTGGTCCGGGCGAGGTATCTGCTTCGCCCTGACCGGCAGCGCCGACCGGCCAGCGGCCTCACAGAAACAGATTTAACCGGGTAATTCAAAACACTGTGCACCATTACGCCATACTGTTCGACATTGACGGCACCCTGCTCAACTCGACCCCGGCGTTTGAGGAGATTATGGTGCGTAGCTGCCGGCGGCTTGGCTGGCCACAGCCACCGGCAGATATGATGCGCCAGTTAATGACGCATCGACGCGACCCGATAGAAATGCTGTTTGGCGATACCGCTGATGCTGAGGAACGCCGCAACGCACTGCACCAGACCGCACAGTCACTCTGGCAGCCGCTGTTCAGTGAAATGGCGCACCCATTCGATGATGCAATTGAGGTGTTGCGCCACTTTGACCAGTCCGGTTTCCAGCTCGGCATTGTCACCGATTCAAATCATGAAGTGGTGAGTCGAGTCACCAGCCAGCCCGGCTGTCCGCAGATCGATGTAATCATCACCCGCGAAGAGTCAGGCACGCGCAAGCCCGACCCAAAACCGATGCAACTGGCTCTTGAGGGCCTTGGCCTCGACGCAGACTCGGTGATCTACGTCGGCGATAACCCGGGAGATATTGAGGCGGGAGCCGCAGTCGGCATGCCGGTGATTGGTATCACCACCGGACCATCAACCCATGAAGACCTGCATGGTGCAGGTGCCGCAGCGGTAGTCGACTCCCTTGCAGAGCTGACCAGCCTGCTGCGCCTTAGCCCGCCGGTCATTTCCGGTTCCCTGACCCAGGGGCTGGGCGTCGCCAGTGGCTTTACCCAGGCAGCCCATATTCAGCAGTGGTTAACGCAACTACTCGGCCAGCCAATCCACCCAGGGACTGTCAATCTCAACTGCAACGATGCAACCGCCGAAGTTGTCAGACGTCACCGCCACGACCCGGCGATGCACAAACACCTGCTCGCTGGTGCCGGCCACTATTGCGATGCTCACTTCCATCGGGTTACGTTGTCCACTGCAGACAACACCACCGCAACAGATGCCCTGCTGATGTGGCCCGAGGTCGCCGACTATCCGGATAACAAACTGGAACTGGTCTGTAGCGTTGCGGTACGCCAGCAGTGGGGCATTGATGACGGCCATCCGTTAAAAATTCGCTACCAATGGCATGGAACGGAGTGATGAACAGCTACCCAGACTATGATGATAAAACCTTGAGCCAACTGCGCATGCATGAGTGCCAGGGCACCATCATTGGCGGGATGAAAGTAGCCCAGCTGACAGGCATGAGTGCCGAGGAATACGGCTATCAGATGATGAAACTGCAGCAGGTAGACTGGAGCCGTGCCAAATCAGCAGCAAAAATCGCCCAGGTTTTCTGGCAACACTTCCAGACTACCTACGGCTTTGGTAGCAAACTGGAAGTCAGGGAGGATAACAATACCGTCATCCTGACCATGCCGCCGCTGGAGCAATCTGCCGAATATCAGCTCAACCACTGGAGCGCAACCGCTAAAGAGCTGCAGGATATTCAGCGCGGGTACTGGCGGGCAATCACCGAACTGTGTGGTCTGCGTAGCAAGCTCAATTTCTATCCCGACCAGCATCAGGTTATTTTGTACAGAGATTGAGACTCCGCCAGCCTGGGCAGGCAGAGCATCAATCGAGCCATCGGTTAATCAGCAGACACCGAGGTTCTTAAGCCTCTCTTTCAGGACGTCTTTTTCAACCTGGGGAGCCGGTTTCAGTGGCGGAATAGTATTGCCACCGTTAAATCCAATCGGCTCAAACTACGCTTTTACCCCGGCTATCGTTCCCGCGCAGGTCGCAGTTTCGGTAATTTTCCAGGGCAGCAGATATTCCAGCGCCAACCGGATCGGATTGAGTTGATTGGAGCGCTCTTTTGCCTCCTGCCACTGACCCTGCTCGGCGAGCTCCCGAAACTCATCAACCAGATGACGTTTGTTGCCATAAAGAATGCGGGAGACCTCTCCCCAGACCACCTACCCACCGGTCTGCAGCCAACCGAAGTCTGGCTGCTACCAGGGCGGACCTTTCTAGCATCGACCAATGGTTAAGATGAGAGTGGACGGCATACTCCACAGAAGTGGGTAAAATCAGTGAGAGAAGGGGGCCAGATCCAATCGAACGGTACGCGCAGTGGATCGAGTGATGCAGTGTCAAACCGTGATTGCGGAACTGAACGGGCTACTACCAAAGCAATACACGCAGCATGTAAAGAGCGCAGGGTATAGCGAAGCCTGGGCGCAAAACGGGGCAGAAGCTGACCAGTTCTGACCTGAGCCGAAGAAATCGGGTTCAAAGAAGGAAGCGACCCGGAGCTCAAGACCCCGGGTCAATACAGCCCATTACTTCCGGTTGATCAGATTCGAGATGGTAAATCCGGCCGCCGAAAAGGCGAGGACAACAAGGTTAAAAATGGCAAGGGCATGTAGGGTCATGGTCCGGTTCCTTTACTTAAATTCGCCGGGCCGGTAAGCCCGGAGAAATTAACAAGCGATTCCGTTTAGCCGGGGTAACCGTAAGCGAAATCCGATCCCACCCGGGATCGTCACCAGTACCTCAATGCGGGCACTGTGGCTCTAACTGGGACGCATTGTATCCTGTCCTTTTTAGCAATTTAATTGCCTAATTTTGTACACCTTATGTTTGTTTTTGCAAATACGCTGGATATTCTTACCGGGTTGGCCACCCTGCTCCCTCGCACCAGCTCAGCCGACCAGCTGACTTAGCGACCAAAAAACTGTACCAGGTTGCCATCAGGGTCGCGCAGGGTAAAAAAACTACCGTGTCCACCCATATCCACCGTGGCGCTGACCTCCAGCCCTTCAGCAATCAGCTGCTGGCGCTGCGCCTCAAGGTCATCTACTTCAAACACAACTACCGCCCCTTCACCGGCGGCCGGCTGCTGCGGCGCCGGCGCGGCAATCGCCACCGCCTGACCGTTGATATCAAACTGAGTCCATTTTTCTCCGTCCTGAAACTTCACCGGCAGTTTTAACTGATCGCGATAAAACTTCAGCGAAGCCTCCATATCACTGACCACGTAGTAACTGCTGGATATTTTTTTTATCGCCACGGGGATACTCCTGATTACCGATAGAATAGTCATTTGCCACCATTAAGCGACTATATCAAAAACGGTTCCCGGAACATGAACATCAGCCACCGCGCTACCTCCTCGCAACGTCAGGCAATAACGGCGATCCCCAAACCGACTCGCAACCTGCTGCAACCCACCGGCGAGGCTATCCGTGATTTTGACCTGATTCGTGATGGTGACCGGATACTGGTCGGTCTCTCCGGAGGGAAAGACAGTATGGGGCTGCTACAAACCCTGATCACCCTGCGTCAACGTGCACCGATCAGTTTCGCCATCGGCACCGCTACAGTCGACCCACAGATGCCCGGCTACGATCCCGCACCCCTTGCGCAATGGACTGCGGCACTGGACATAGAACATCACCCGGTCAGCTACTCCCTCGGGCGCTACGCGCACGGTTCGCTAAATGGCACTTCACTCTGTTCCTTCTGCTCACGCATGAGGCGTGGCAAGCTCTACGGCGTTGCCCGTGAGCAGGGCTACAATGTCATTGCCCTCGGTCACCACCTCGACGATGCTGCAGAAACCTTTTTAATGAACAGCTTTTTCGGCGGCAAGCTACGCACTATGCGTGCTGCCTACACCATCGACGATGGTGATCTACGGGTGATCAGGCCGTTGATTTACGTACGCGAACGTCACCTGCAGGCCAATGCGCAAATCAGCAACCTGCCCCTGGTCGAAGATAACTGCCCGAGTTGTGACCGCAAACCGACTCAACGCAACGCGATGAAACAGCTGCTCAATGATCTTGAGCAGCAGCACTCCACCCTGTTTGCCAGCCTCAAAACCAGCCTGCGGCCCCTGCTGTCAGAAGAAAGCAGCGGTGAGGAGGCCTCCTGGTCCCAAAATAGCGCCGGCGACCAGTCCATTGACGGTTCCAGCGAACAGCCAATTCAGTTTATGCCTGATCCGAAACCCGCAGCCAACGCAATCAGCTGAACCGGATCTGCGCTGTTGATCACCGCCCTGCTTCCCAGCGGGTTGCTGGTCATCGCCGGCGTCCTCTGGCGAATTATTGAGCCGGATAAACAGCCCGCCGTGGTGTTACGGCAGCGACTCAATACGGTGGCAATCTATCTGCTGATTCCCGCACTAATCCTCAATGTCATGCTGCGCAGCCGGGTCGACACCCAGACCTGGTTGCTGCCATTGGCCGCCTGGCTGACTATCGGCTGCTGCCTGCTGGTCAACGTCTGCGCCTATCGAACATTATTTGGTAAAGCGGAAAACCGCTCCAAAGGAGCGATGATTCTTGCTGGTTCCTTTGGCAACGGGGTGGGGGTGGCAGCACCAGTAGTGATTGCCATCTACGGCATAGAGGCAGCCCGCGTACCGATCCTCTACACCCTGCTCGGATCTCTGCCTATCACCTGGACACTAGGAGTCGCAATAGCCCTCGGCCACGGCGGCGAACAAACTGCTCCGATGTGGCGCGAGCTGCTTCGATCACCGCCACTTTGGGCAGCGCTGTTCGGGCTCGGTATAGCCCTCTATGGCCTGCCGATACCCGCCTGGGTCACCGAAACGCTGGAGATGCTGAGCCGTGCAGCTGTTCCGTTGATGCTGTTTGCCGTCGGACTCTCACTAAACCTCAAAGGCATACGACGCATCAGTGTCGCTGCACCAGCCATCATCACCAAGTCACTGATCAGCCCTCTGATCGCCTGTGGAATTGGCGTCCTACTCGGTCTACAGGGGATTACCCTCGGAGCA
The DNA here is from genome assembly GCA_052031065.1 of Immundisolibacteraceae bacterium. Classification (GTDB taxonomy): domain Bacteria; phylum Pseudomonadota; class Gammaproteobacteria; order Immundisolibacterales; family Immundisolibacteraceae; genus JBPEXY01. The sequence continues at coordinate 46,272 of JBPEXY010000147.1, forward strand.
TTGGTGATGACCGCCGCAACTGCGAGCTTTAATGTCGGTGTGGTGCTCTCAGATCGTTATGACCTGGATGTCGATCTTTACGGCATTACCGTAGCGGTGACCGCGATCCTCTACTTCACTCTGCTGCCCCTCTGGACGCTGTTGCCCGACTTTATCTGACATCAGACCAGAACCAGAACCAGAATCCGTCACCAGGCTATTTCCCCCAGGCAGAAAAAAGCCGGCTGAATCACTTCAGCCGGCTCCTACCGAGACATCGATTGTAAACCGGGTCAATGTAACCCTGACCCTGGGATTATCAGCTGGACTCAGCGGACTCCCATTTCATCGAGCTTACTGTAGATCTCATCCCGCTGCTGCTGAGTCGGCTGATCCACCGGCGGCAAAATCGGGCCGGCTTTCAGACCGATCGCCTCGAACCAGACTTTCATGTTGGCCAACGCGGTCGCATAGGTGGCGGTCTCCTTCACCACCCAGAGGAACTTGTCACCATAGTACTCACGCACATCAGCAAGCTGATCGGAAACTGCCCGCGCTTTCTCATGCTCTCCAGCAAAGGCAAGCTCCATATATTCACGTACCAGATGGCGTTTTTTGCCATAAAGAATATAGGAGAGTTCGCCCCAGCAAACCTGCCCACCCAGGCGGATATCCTCGGCGAACCAGTACTCAAGTGGCTCCATAACAATAAAGTCATCAGGCATGATCTGCCGTAGCTTCAAGGTCTCCTGGCGGTTCAGGAACCCCTGTTTGACACCGATCATGGTTTCCAGCTCAGCGAGCCGCTGCATCAGCCCAAAATCCATCACCTTGCCGGATACCGGTGTGCGATAGAGGCAGATGGCCAGATCGCTATGGTCAGTCATGTACTTGAAGTAGTTGAAAATTTCGTCGTCGGTACGTAACTGCACCACCGGATTGATCACCTCAGCACCGTTAAAGCCGAGTTTTTCAACGAAATCCATTTTTTCCAATGCCTGGTGGACACTGGGATCAAGAATTATGGTCCAGAGGTCGGTGCGGCCAGCTACCGCGTCGGCAACAATTTCATGGTAGCGAAACCAGTCAGAGAGTTTCATATTCCAGCATTCGGCGATGAAGCCACCCATCACCAGCCCCTCAATGCCCATATCGACAAACTGATCGATATTGTCACGGATACCGGCTTCATCCATTTTGAAGTCTGCGGTCATTGGCGTAAGCGGGCACATGTACCAGTTCTTGACGTTATCCAGCGCCCACTGTTTGGTTTCGCTACGGGTGAAATCCATTACGGCTGATCTCCTGAAATTGACGGTGGCGAACCACCAAACGGCGAAAAAAACACAGTCTACTATAAAGGGCCTCTTCAACCAGCCGACAGTAGTATCGATACTCAGTGCAGTCCGTAACTGCGCGCGGACTCGGCACATTTTTCGTGGCTTAAAGGTACCCGGTATGATGGAGAACCTCCCTAACGGAGTAGATCACCCAACGTTCAAGGAAATGGTGGAAATCATGGAAGAGGAGTTTGCTCCGCTCCTTCAGACCTATCTCGATGACACACCCGCGCTGCTGACACAGATCCGCTCGGCAACCTCATCCACTCCCGCTGACTTTGAAGCCCTGGCTGCAGCCGCCCATCAGCTGAAATCGACTAGCGGCAGTTTGGGTTTCACTGAGCTGGAAGGATTGGCCAGGACACTGGAACGGACCGCACAGAGCGCTGACGAAGCCGCCGTCAACCCGCTACTGGAGCGGGCTGAAGACTGTTTTAAGCAGTTGACGCCTTTTTTGCAGGGTTACCTGTAACACTCACGATCACCACACAGCAGAAGCATTGTTGAGCCGGTCAGGGCGGAGGCTCATAGCCGGTCAACTCAGCGCCAGTAGCCGAGCGGGTGTGAAAACGGACACCCCGTGGCCCTTCGAGAGAAAACATTCCGCCACGACCCTTAACCACATCAATGAGTAACGGGGCACGCCCCCACGCCTGGTATTGATGACGATCTATATAGAACGGCTGTCCACCGAGTTCACCGATACAGAGATCGCGTTCACCCAACTGCAACTCACCGCGCGGGTAACACATGGGAGAACTGCCGTCACAGCATCCACCCGACTGGTGAAACATCAGCTCGCCATGCTCCTCAACCAGACTGGCCACAAGCCGCAACGCTGCGGCGGTTGCGGTCACTCCACTCGCCAGGACGGCGTCGGCCGAATGCTGACCCCGACTCACAACTGCAACACCGGTGTTTCGATACCCATCCCGAATCAGAAAAACCCAAGTGCTTTGGGGCCATAGCTCACCAGCAGGTTTTTGGTCTGCTGGTAGTGATCAAGCATCATTTTATGGGTTTCGCGACCGATCCCGGACTGCTTGTAACCGCCAAACGCGGCATGTGCTGGATAGAGGTGATAAGCATTGGTCCAGACCCGGCCGGCCTTGATACCACGCCCCATGCGATAGCAGGTATTGATGTCACGGGACCAGACCGCCGCGCCGAGACCGTAAAGTGTGTCGTTGGCAATGGTAAGGGCCTGATCAAAATCGCTGAATTTGGTCACCGCCACTACCGGGCCAAAGATCTCTTCCTGGAAAATACGCATACTGTTGTCACCCGCAAATACCGTCGGCTCCATGTAATAGCCACCGGCCATTTCACCATCAGCAACGCGACGCGAACCGCCAGCCAGCAGCTGAGCATTTTCCTGCTTACCGATCTCAACATAGGAGAGAATTTTCTCCATCTGTTCACTGGAGGACTGGGCGCCAATCATGGTCGTATCATCCAGCGGATGACCAACCTGAATCGCCGCTACCCGCTCCAACGCTCGCTCCATGAACTGGTCATAAATAGCCTCGTGGACCAACGCCCGCGACGGACAGGTACAGACCTCCCCGGAATTAAGCGCAAACATGGTGAACCCTTCCAGGGCCTTATCGAGGTAATCGTCATCCTCCGCCATCACATCGGCAAAAAAGATATTGGGTGATTTGCCACCCAGCTCCAGGGTTACGGGAATCAGATTGGTGGAGGCGTACTGCATGATCAAGCGACCAGTGGTAGTCTCTCCGGTAAAAGCGATTTTGGCGATCCGCGAACTACTCGCCAGCGGTTTGCCGGCTTCAAGACCAAAACCGTGAACCACATTCAGCACCCCTGGCGGTAACAGCTCAGCAATCAGTTCGAGCAGTACCATGATCGATGCCGGAGTTTGCTCCGCCGGTTTCAGTACCACGCAGTTACCGGCAGCGAGTGCGGGAGCAAACTTCCACACCGCCATCAGCAGGGGAAAATTCCACGGGATAATCTGCCCAACAACACCCAAGGGTTCGTGAAAATGGTAGGCCACGGTGTCATCATCGATTTCGCTGAGCGAACCTTCCTGAGCCCTGATTGCCGCAGCGAAGTAACGCAACTGGTCGACTGCCAGAGGAAGATCAGCAGCCAGAGACTCTCTGACCGGTTTGCCGTTATCCCAGCTTTCAGCCACCGCCAGCCGGGTCAGATTCTGCTCCATCACGTCAGCGATACGGTTGAGCAACTGCGCGCGCTCCGCCACCGCAGTTTTTCCCCATGCTTCCGCGGCAGCGTGGGCAGCATCAAGCGCAAGATCGATGTCCGCTTGCTCAGACCGGGGAATTTCGCAGAATACCTCGCCAGTTACCGGAGTGACATTTTCAAAGTAACGGCCGTTGACCGGAGCAACCCAGTCACCACCAATGAAATTACTGTAGCGGCTCTGAAAAGTGACCTCAGCATCCGCTGACCCTGGGGATGAAAATCGCATCACACTCTCCCGATAATGTTGTTTGCTCCGGTGGACCGGAAACCGTTATTGCTCTTAAATAGCTGACCCAGGTCTGGCACGGCATCTGACAAACGGGCTGCAGCCTGGAAAACTGAACGGGCAGCCCATCATGATTCAGGGTCTGTTGTTGAACGCCCCTTATAGCCAGAACAGTCAACACAACAGGAGTTCACCATGCCAATCCGCCCACGCCGGCTACTACCCTACCTTTTTATTGCCTTACTGCCACTGACCGCCGCCGCAATCGAACCACCGCCAGTGGGCAGCGCTGCGCCTGACTTTAGCCTACCCGATCAGAATGGCCAGCAACGACAACTGTCTGACTACAAAGGCCAGTGGCTATTGCTCTATTTTTACCCCAAAGACGATACCCCCGGTTGTACCGAAGAGGCGTGCCAGTTTCGTGACCATATCACGGTGCTTAACGCCATGGGTACCAAAGTTGTCGGTGTAAGCCTTGACGATGTTGCCAGCCATGCGGCCTTCGCCAGCAAACATCAACTGCCGTTTTCACTGCTGGCCGATACCGAAGGGGTAGTAACCAGCAGCTACGGTGCCCTGCGCGACCTGCTGGTCATTAAAATGGCGAAACGCTACTCATTTTTGATCAATCCAGAAGGACAGATTGCCAAACGCTATCTTTCCGTCGACAGCGAACAGCACGCCAGGGAAGTGATCGAAGATCTACGGCAGTTGCAGTCGCCAGCCCAATCAGCCAGGTAATCAGCACCTTACCAAAGTCCTGCCACACTAGCCGCATGGTACCCGTGGCACCTTCCAGATCACCATCTCCGCAGCGCCAGCTATAAACCCGTTGCGGCGCCACGATTATTGTCAATCTCCGGATTTTCTAAACAGGGTGACCCCGTTCTGCTTCTCCATCGGAATCAACATCGACAGGCTATCCTGACCGCCGAGCCCACTCTGTTCAGCCGCATCGGCGGCGACAAATGCTGCACGCCCCATCGCCATATCCACGCCCGCTTCCCGGCCCATTTCTAACGCCAATCGCAGGTCTTTGTGGAACAGGGTATTACGAAAACGCGGGTTAAAATCCCGTGCTTTGAGTAGCGGGTACATCATTTCCAGAATCACACTGCGGCCACTGCTGCCCATCAATACCTCATGCAGCTTGTCCAGATCGAGGCCATTGACCTGAGCAACCATCAGGGCTTCCATCAAGGCTCGCTGATGCACGCCGACGAGCTGGTTGTTGATGAGCTTCGCAACACTGCCTGCGCCGTGATCGCCCAGGTGGACCACGGTTTTACCCATCGCCTCAAGTACCGGCAAGGCCGAACTAAACACCTCTGCCTTACCGCCCACCATGATCGCCAGAGTACCAGCGCTTGCCCCACCCGGACCACCTGATACGGGAGCATCCAGAAACGCCACCCCCAAAGGTTCGGCCGCAGCAGCGATTCTGCGATTGGTATCGGGACCAACCGTACTGTGGTCGATCAGCAGGGTCCCCTCAGTCGCTCCACTTAATAGCCCGTCGTCGCCAAGATAGACTGCTTCGACATCCTCTGGCATCGGCAAACAGGTACAGACCACATCGGCCCATGTTGCCAGCTTGGCAACCGATTCCGCCTCCTGGGCACCTGCCTTAATCGCCTGTTCAACCGGGCCTGGGCTACGACTGCGCACGCCAACATTAAAACCGGCCTTGAGCAGGTTGTTTACCATTGGCAAACCCATATTGCCGAGACCAACATAACCAATATTCTTCATTACTTCCTCCGTTTAAACCTCATTGCAAGTAATTTCAGTTGTCCGAACTCCATCGGCCACTGGCTTTGACCGGTTTCAGTTAACAGTCTCTGACCCCAGCTGCGGAGAAACACGCACCATAATCACCGCATTCTCATCGGTTTTAATGATCTCCACTGGATACCCTCCGAGCAGAATACTGGTACCAGGACGGGGAATATCTTCAAGATAATCGAGAATCTGGCCGTTCAATGTACGCGACCCCTCTTCGGGCAATAACCAGCCCATTCGTCGGTTAAGGTCGCGAATATTGACGTTGGCCCGTACCAGAAAACTTTGATCTTCCTGCGGATGGACAAAATCGGGTAAAAGGGTCTCCCGGTCTGCCAGTTCACCGACAATCTCCACCACCAGGTCTTCCAGCGTGACCACGCCCATCGGATCACCATACTCGCTCACCACCATCGCCATGCGGCCACGATTCTGCCGAAAATTGAGCAGCTGAACGGTGAGCGGCGTTCCCTCCGGCACGAACTGCGCGTTCTGAAGATTCTCTTCGATCAACTGTGATCCGGCGGCTTCTTCATCAAGCCGGCCAATAATGCGCCGCAACGGCAGAATACCCAACAACTGGTCGATACCCCCCCTGCAGACCGGCATCCGGCTATAGGGGCAGGTCTTGATCTGTTCGCGCAGTTCTTCCCAGCTATCCTGCAGATCAAGCATATCGAGTTCCTGACGACGCACCATCACGTCCTCAACCACCACGGCGCCCATATCCATAATCCGCAACAGCATTTCGAGCTGCTCGCTCTCCATATGGTGCCGTCCGGAGTCATGCAGAAAGGTCTTCACCTCCTCCCGACTCAGGCGGGTGGCATCAGCTTCCATATCGGTCACTCCAACCAGCCGCAACAGCGCGTTGGAAAATCCGTTAATCAACAGAACAATAGGATAGGTAATGAACAGCAGACCACTAAGCGCCCATGAGGCCGGAAAAGCCAGCCGTTCCGGACGGATAGCAGCAAGGGTTTTCGGTGCCACTTCAGCAAACAGCAACACCACCACCGTCAACAGCCCGGTGCCGATTGCCAAACCGGTTTCGCCCCAGACGCGCAGACTGATAACCGTTGCCAACACAGTGGAGAGGATGTTGGTGACATTGTTGCCAAGCAGAATGACACCAAGCAGACGGTCGGGTCGCTCAAGTAACCGTTGTGCGCGTATCGCAGCCGGTCGATGCTGGGCAACAAGATGACGCAGACGATAGCGGTTTAACGCCATCAATGCGGTTTCGGAACCTGAAAAAAATGCGGAACAGCAAATCAGCGAGGCAAGCGCTAACAGCAGCAAGCCTAAGGGGACTTCGTCCAACGAGGGAGAACCTCAGTTACCAGGGGAGCAAAATATTCAGTCAGACTGCGGTTTGAGTCAAGCTCAGTGTCCGCTCAAACTGCGGCTTAAACAACGACTCAGCGGCGCGCAGTGACAAAGCCTGCTGGCGCTCAGCGGCGGCCGTCTGCGCCGCCGCACGACTCAACAATTGCGCTGCCTCCGTGGTTTTTTGCTGCGACAGCAACAACTCTCCATACTCGCGCAGTACCTCCGCATCTGCCCGCTGATCAATCGCCCGAAGGTAATAATGGTCCGCCTGCGCAGGTTGGTCACATTTCTGCGCCAGTCGTGCTGCGGTTAGCGCCAGTGGTGCACTGTCAGGGTTTCGGGTCAGCAATTTCTCGACACGCTGTAGATCCTCGAGCGGATCTTTATCGGCCAGATCAACCAGAAGATTGAGCAACCGCGAATCCGCGTGAGGGGACAGGCGCCTACGCAATAGCGCTGCCGCCCGCTCCGGTTGGCCATCCTTGACCAGGGCTTTTAGATAGACAACAAACAGCTCGGGGTCTTTTTCATATTTCCGCGGCAGACTCCGCCAGGCTTCCTGCAAAGTTGGAGCATCCTCTAGCAGCTGCAGATAACAGCAACGTTCAAGTTCCTCTGCCTGTTCAGGAGTCACCAGCTTTTGCCGACGCAACAACGGTAATAACTGCAGCAGGTCATTACACCGTCGCAGCTGCTTATAGAGCGAAAGCAGCAGCGTTAACACCTGCGGGTGGCGAGGTTTTAACTGCTGCAGTCTCTGCAGGAGACTGGTTGCCTCCACATCGCGTCCGTCGCCAATCAGAAATTCCGCACGCAGTAGCCCGACCGCCAGCTCGCTCTGTTTATCTTCACGCGCGGCCCGCGCCAGATAGAGGTCACGATTCTGCTTTTCGCCCACTTGATCCGCCGCCACCGCCAGCGCCAGCAATGCTGGCGTGCTGTAGTCTGACGCCTCCCCCTGCCTCTTTAACGCATCAAGCAGCAGTTTGTTGGCATCCTCCCAGTTCGCCTCGGCGAAACGAGCGAGTCCACGAAAGAATAGTCGCTGACCCCGGTGTTGTCGCCTCCCTCGGCGCCAACGGCTCCAGCTCCTGAAGCTACGCAATGACGTGGAAGCCCCCCTCAACAACCAATACGCCAGCAGAAACCCGAAACTCAACAGCAGCAGTGCGACCAGCAGGTTACCGATCTCAAACACCCAGCCATTCCATCCGATGACCAGATAGCCACTATCGACTCGGGCCAACATGGCCACCGCCACTCCGGCAGCGAGAGCAACAACCAGTAGAAACAGCGCGAAAATCACTCCCCTGCGCTCCTGGACAAATACTCAGTCATC
>JBPEXY010000148.1:0-3089 GCA_052031065.1 Immundisolibacteraceae bacterium
GAGATTGCCCGCGGTTTGATCAATTATGGCGCCCATGAAACGCTGAAAATCATCGGACAACCAAGCAGCAGAATCAGTGAACTGCTGGGCTACGTTGATGAGGAAGAGCTGATCCACCGCGACAATATGGTGCTGGTTTGAACCACCATATCCAGAGGTTGATCGGGGGCTGGGTCAGCTGTCCGCTGTGGACAGCTGACCAGAACGGCTTATGCTCAGGCGAGCGCCTTGATGCGGGCGTTAAGTCGGCTTTTCTGTCGGGCGACAGTGTTTTTTGCAACCAGGCCACGACCGGCAGAGCGATCCATAATCGACACCGCTGCTGAGTAAATGGCTTTGGCTGAATCCTGGTCACCAGATTCGATGGCGTTGACGACGCTTTTCACCGCGGTACGGTAGGCTGAGCGTTGGGAGCTGTTTCGTTGCCGGCGAATTTCTGCCTGGCGGGCGCGTTTTTTTGCTTGCGCAGAGTTGGCCAAGATTGAGTCCTCTGAAAAGTTTACGGCGGTGAGGTTAAAAAAGCGGCGTAATATGGCTGTTTCATCCCCTTCTGTCAATCTTCCGGGGAGCGGGGGAGGCCGCCCATGCGGTTATTAGTCAGTAATACCGGCCTGGATGTGTGGCGGTCTTTGTTCGAGAACTCCAATAGTGGTTAATTCAAGATTATTCAGGTCGCTGGGCTCTGTCAGCGGTATGACCATGTTTTCGCGGATGCTGGGGTATCTGCGTGATGTGGTGATCGCGGCTGTGTTTGGTGCCGGTGCGACTACTGACGTCTTTTTCGTCGCTTTTCGTATTCCCAATTTTCTTCGCCGTCTATTTGGTGAGGGGGCATTTTCCCAGGCTTTTGTGCCGATTCTGGGTGATTATCAGCAGAACCGTCCAGAAGAGGTCAAGCAGCTTGTCGATCACGTGGTGGGCGCACTGTTTCTGTTCCTGGTTCTGGTCACTGCGATTGCGGTGGTCATCGCGCCGCTGCTGGTTTTAGTGGTTGCACCAGGCTTCGCTGATGAGCCGCAGAAACATCAGCTGGCCAGCCAGTTGCTCAGAATTACTTTTCCCTACCTGCTGTTTATCTCTCTTACTGCTGCAGGGATGGCAATTCTCAACAGTCGTGGGCAGTTCGCCGCACCGGCGTTTTCCCCGGTACTGCTCAACCTTTCCATGATCGGCGCGTCGCTGCTGTTTACAGATTATTTTGAGCAGCCTGTTACAGCCCTCGCGTGGGGGGTGTTTTTTGGTGGCGTGGCACAGCTCTGTTGGCAGATACCATTTTTAAAGGCGGTCGGGCTGCTACCACGATTCAGGTTTCGATTGGGTCACGCCGGCGTACAACGGGTCTGGAAACTGATGATACCGACCCTATTTGGTGCGGGAGTTGCTCAGATCAACCTTCTGTTCGACACCTTTCTGGCATCGTTTCTCGTCTCTGGCAGCATTTCCTGGCTCTACTATTCGGACCGTTTGCTGGAGTTTCCATTAGGGGTGTTCGCCATTGGCCTTGCGACTATTTTATTGCCTGATCTTTCCCGGCGTTACGCATCCGGGGACGCACAGGGGTTTTCCAGGCTGCTGGATTGGGGCAGTCGTCTTGGGTTGCTGATTGGATTACCAGCAGCCACTGCGTTGGCGGTGCTGGCGACGCCGCTATTGAGTACTCTGTTTCAGTACGGCGCTTTTGATGCAGCGGGCGTTCGCGGAGCTACCTTGAGCCTCTGGGCCTACGCGCCCGGCCTGGTGGGTGCGGTGATGGTGAAAATCTACGCGCCGGGTTTTTTTGCCCGCCAGAACACCCGCAAACCGGTGCGAATCGGCATTATTGCGCTGGTCACTAATATGGTCCTGAATGTTATTCTGATCTGGCCGCTGCAGCATGCCGGTCTTGCGCTTGCTACTTCGCTGTCGGCTTTTCTGCAGGCCTGGCTGCTCTACCGCGGCTTGCAGGCGGAGGGTGTTTTTCGAGCCGATCGCGCTCTGCTAGTGCTGACGCTACGCAGTACGCTAGGGTCAGCGGGGATGGGGGTCTGGTTGTACTGGCTAAGTCGCCAGCTTGCCTGGCTTGAAGCGACAGCTGCAGAGCGCGTTGGCTGGCTCGCCCTGGCGGTGGTCTCCGGGTTGCTGGTTTATCTGTTTCTGCTGTTACTCTGTGGTACACGACCCGGAGATATTCGCTCGCCCGTCGAGGCTGAGGCTGCGAACAACTAATTTAGATTAATCATGCGTAGTCAGCGGTGTTTTTGACAGGCAGCCGGGACAGTCGCCTGGTTTTGGCAGACCCGCTTCAACGGGTTGCTGGCATAGTGGGGCCCGCCGGGCGGTTTGGCTGGCGATTGGCCTGCCAATTCAATAGAATTTGCAGCCCCGTTTGCCACTGTTGCTGACCGGGTTTCCGATTACTCTCATTAAGCTATCCGCCAGAGGATGTTATGCAGTTAATTCGTGGGTTACATAACCTGCGACCACAAAATCACGGATGTGTGGCGACCATTGGTAATTTCGATGGCTTGCATCGGGGTCACCAGCAGATTTTTCAGCAACTCCGGCAGCAGGGGGAAGTGTTGGGGTTGCCGGTAGTGGTGATTTTTTTTGAGCCACAACCAGCGGAGTATTTTGCCCCACAGCGGGCGGAACCGCGCATTACCCGGCTCAGAGACAAGTTGCAACTACTCAGCGAGCAGCCGGTCGATTTTGCCTGTTGCTTGCGCTTTAACCAGCAACTGGCACAGATGCCGGCGCAGGAGTTTGTCAGTCGGGTATTAGTGGCGGGGGTTGGCGTTCGCCACCTGGTAGTGGGTCCGGATTTCAGGTTTGGTGCGCAGCGCTGCGGTGATTATGAGCTTTTGTCCCGTTCCGGTGAGGAACACGGGTTTACCGTGGTTGCGGTAGAACCGTTTGATGTTGCCGGTGAAAGGGTTAGCAGTACGCGGGTCAGAATCGCATTGCAGAAGGGTGCGTTTGCAGAGGTCACCGAAATGCTCGGTCGGCCCTATAGTCTGGGTGGAGTGGTCCGCCAGGGCGACCGCATCGGTCGTACTATCGGCTTCCCGACGGTTAATCTCGCCCTTTCTTCCCGTGCGGACTGTCTCAAT
>JBPEXY010000149.1:0-6798 GCA_052031065.1 Immundisolibacteraceae bacterium
GCAGTGCACGCAGGCGCCGGAGCACGCGGCCGGGGTTATCAAGGTCAACGAATTCAATAGCCGCCAATGTCTCTGTCAAATGGATGAACATCGCCTCAAACTCAGCGTCGTTTGCCGGTAGATCAGTTTCCCTGGGCTGCTCTATGATGCTTTTCTGTTGCTGCTCCGCGCTGGCAAGCCAACTCACGCGCAGTTGATAACAGATAATTTGAACTGCCGATGCGAGATTGATTGAGCCATATTCCGGGTTGGCCGGTATGCGCACCAGATACTGGCACCGGTCCATCTGTTCGTTGGTCAGGCCGTACTGCTCCTTACCAAAAAGAAAAGCAGCTCGTGTCTCCGACGGCTGGGTAATGACCATCTGTGCCGCTTCCTGCGGGGTCACTACAGGCCAGCGTACGCTGCGGGTTCTTGCGCTGGTGCCAAATACCAGGTTGCAGTCACCAATGGCTTGGTGCAGTGTTGGCGTTACTGGCGCCGCCAGCAACAGGTCACTGGCACTGGTGGCTCTCGCTACCGCCTGATCATCCGGCTTTTTCTGCGGCGAAACAAAAAACAGCTTCTCCAGTCCCATGGTTTTTAAAGCGCGCGCGGCAGCCCCCATATTGCCGGTGTGGGTAGTGTCGCACAACACTACCCGGGTGCGTTGCAGTGGACTCAGCATGCCCGGATCGGCTGTCTGTGGCTTGGGTGCTAAAGGATCGGAGGAGGACATCTATTGAGAACTCTTGGCCGGGGAATCGGTGTGCAGTGCAGCATGAACGCGATCACTGCGAATCAACGGCAGCTGATCGATAACTGAATAGCTGTGATCTTTCTGTTGCCCGAACGGTCATTAATCGGGTGAGCTGAGAAGCCCCTTGCTGATTACCCGATTTTGGTACCGGAGGCATTTTTGCCGGGCAAATTGTAGCAGCGGAAGACGACAGAGTGACAGCTAGGAAGGAATCCTTAGGGGGTGGCTACTGGAGATCGCCGGCCGCGACGGGATACACTAGTGGATTCTGCCGGAATCATAGCGAAGGCCGATTTTTGGGCTGCTGCTGGTGTTTCGCCACATTCTGGAAAGTAGATTGGGTCTCGACGCTATTGCATGAAAGATTCAGCCAGTTAACACTAACTTTGGTGATTTTGTGACTCTCCCCGCAATTGTTAACACAGCGGTGCGTGCTGCCCGTGCTGCCGCTGATTATATCGTTCGCTCCAGTCGTCATCTCGATACCCTCAAGGTATCTGAAAAATCTCCGCGAGATTTTGTCAGTGACGTGGATCAGGAGGCAGAGCGACGCATCATAGAAAAAATTCGAGCGGCCTATCCTGATCATGCGATTCTCGCTGAAGAGAGTGGTTTGGATGGAGAGCACGAGTACCAGTGGATCATTGATCCACTGGATGGCACGACTAATTTTCTGCATGGATTTCCCAATTATTCAGTCTCTATTGCGGTTTGCCGTAATGGCAAGGTTGAACATGGCGTGATCTATGACCCGAACCTGGATGAACTGTTTATTGCTACCCGGGGGGGTGGTGCGACGTTAAACAATCGGCGGATCAGGGTCTCCAGGCGCGAAAACCTCTCCGGTGCGCTGCTATCAACCGGGTTCCCTTTTCGACCAACGCAGAATGTTGACCTCTATCTGGCAACATTGAGAGCTTTAATGGGTAAAACCAGTGGCATCAGGCGGCCCGGTTCTGCAGCATTGGATCTCGCGTATCTGGCCGCCGGCCGGGTTGATGGTTTCTGGGAATTCAACCTGCGTATCTGGGACTACGCGGCAGGTGTACTGATGGTGCAGGAAGCTGGAGGTCTGGTGACAGACATGGAGGGCGGCCACGGTTTTATGGAAAGTGGTGACCTGGTGGCTGCCAATCCAAAGGTGATCAGGGAAATTCTGACCACCATTCGTCCCCACCTGGTCAGTGGTGATCGAGGGCTCTAATGCTTTTTATCCAACAGCCTCACTAAGTTCGTAGCCCACCTGATTGTTCTGCGGTTGCCCGACCATCATGTCTTCTGCACTTTCACAACATACGCCAATGATGCGCCAGTATCTGGCCATTCGCGGACAACACCCCAATGCGTTGCTGTTCTACCGCATGGGTGATTTCTATGAGCTTTTTTATGACGACGCAGTTGAGGCTGCGCCGTTGCTGGGTATCGCGCTTACCTCCCGCGGCGAGTCGGCTGGCGAGAAGATTCCGATGTGCGGGGTACCGGTTCACGCTCTTGATCAATATTTGTCGCGTCTGGTTCGTGCGGGACGCTCAGTTGCCATTTGTGAACAGCTGGAAGCTCCGGGCAAATCCAAGGGGCCAGTAGAGCGGGGAGTGGTTCGAGTGGTGACTCCCGGAACCCTTGTGGAGGAGGAACTTCTCGACCAGCGCAGAGAGAATCGACTGGTGGCAGTTTGGGGAACGTCCGAGAGTTTTGGCCTCGCCTGTGTGGAGTTGAGTAGTGGCTATTTCACCCTGCAGCAGGGTCAGGGCGCGGATCTGTTACAGGGCGAACTGGCCAGGTTGGCTCCGGCCGAATTGCTGGTAGCAGAAAATGCGCAGTGGGCGGGGTTGTTGTCCAATGTCGGGGCGGCACAGGTTGAATCGCCGGAATGGCATTTTGATGTAGCGAGGGCGGAAAAAGCACTGTGTGATCAGTTTGGTACCGCCGATCTTGCCGGATTTGGTTGTCAGGGGCAGAGCAGGGCGATCGCTGCTGCCGGGGCGCTGCTGGCCTACTTGCAGGAAACACAGAAGAGCGCACTGCCGCACTTGCAGGGGATTCAGCTGGAGCTGAGCGACCAGACCGTGCTGCTGGACGCGGCGACCCGCCGAAACCTGGAAATTGACACCAGCCTGGCCGGGAACGATAAAGCCACCCTTGTCGGGGTGCTTGATCGCTGCAAAACCAACATGGGTAGCCGGATGTTAAATCGCTGGTTAAACAGACCGGTCAGGGATCATGGTGTGCTTAACGACCGCTATCACGCTATTTCGGTCATCGGTGATAACCTGGGCTGGGAGCCGCTACAGGAGCTGCTGGGATCGGTTGGTGATCTTGAAAGAGTCTTGACCCGAATCGCACTGCGCAGCGCCAGGCCACGCGACCTGGCAGTACTTAAAAGAAGTCTGGTACAGCTGCCGAAGTTACATCAGCAGTTGAACACGCTGGATGCGCCGCTGATAAGAAATCTACGCCAGCGTATCGCTGAGTTTCCGCAGCTGCAGAACACTCTTGAAAGCGCGCTGGAAGAAGAGCTTCCGGTAAAGCTCAGTGACGGTGGGGTGATCGCACAGGGTTACAGTGATGCACTGGATGAGTTGCGTTCCATCGGTCGTGACGCCAGTGGTCTTCTGGTCGATATTGAGTCCCGAGAACGCGAACGAACCGGCGTCAGTTCGTTAAAAGTTGGCTACAACCGGGTCCACGGGTACTACGTTGAGGTGTCGCGAGCAGCAGGCGCTGAACTGCCGGAGGAATATCAGCGCAGACAGACACTGAAAAGTGCGGAAAGGTATGTGACACCGGAACTAAAAGCGCTTGAAGAGAAGGTGCTGAGTGCTCAGGAGCGTATCCAATCCCTTGAACGGGAACTTTACGAGGAGCTACTCGATAGAGTCGTGGAGCAGTTGGCGAAACTGCAAATCTGTGCCGGAGCGCTGGCTGAACTGGACCTGTTAACCAATCTGGCCGAACGTGCTGATGCCCTTGATTATGTGCGTCCGGTGCTATCCGATCAGCCGGGGATCGAAATTGACTCGGGCAGGCACCCGGTGGTCGAGCAGATCAGCACAGAGCCCTTCATAGAGAACAGTCTTTCGTTTTCGCCGGGTCGACGCATGATGTTGATCACGGGGCCGAACATGGGTGGTAAATCGACCTTTATGCGTCAGAATGCAGTGATCGTGTTGATGGCTTATGCCGGCTGTTTCGTTCCCGCGCGTAGCGCTTTGATCGGCCCGGTGGATCGTATATTTACCCGTATTGGCGCGTCAGATGATCTCGCCGGTGGCCGTTCGACCTTTATGGTCGAAATGAGTGAAGCGGCCAACATCCTTCACAATGCCACAGAACAGAGTCTCGTGCTGCTGGATGAAATCGGTCGTGGTACCAGTACCTACGACGGCCTGTCACTGGCCTGGGCCATTGCCGATTATCTGCTCACCAAGGTTCGCGCGTGGACCCTTTTTGCGACTCACTATTTCGAGTTGACTGAACTGGCCGAACAGCAGGATGGCGTTGTAAACCTCCACCTGGAAGCCCTGGAACATGCCGGCAACATTGTCTTTATGCGCCAGGTCAAGCCCGGTCCTGCGAGCGAAAGTTATGGCTTACAGGTCGCTTCTCTGGCCGGTGTACCGCGTCCGGTGGTGGATCTTGCACGGCAACGTCTGGGCGATTTTGATCGATCCTCGCAGTCGCTGCCCGGGCCGGAAAAACCGCAGTTATCACTTTTTGAGCAGGCTGAATCACCCGTTATCGATCTGCTACGTCAGGCCGAACTGGATGATATGACGCCGCGAGAGGCGCAGGCTTTTCTCTATCGCATCAGGGGACTCGTGTAGCTCCAGAACGGTATAATCACCGGTCAGCGCTGCCTACGCTTTGATTCTTGGACTGCTTTCAGGCAACAGCAGTTGCGCACGCTGAAACAACTCCATTCTCTAAATTACTTCGCAGGGTAGAACACCAATGACCTTTGTTGTCACCGAAAACTGTATTCGTTGCAAATATACCGACTGTGTAGAGGTTTGTCCGGTCGACTGTTTTCACGAGGGGCCCAATTTTCTGGTGATAGATCCGGAGGAGTGTATCGATTGCACGCTCTGCGTGCCCGAATGCCCGGCGGAAGCGATATTTGACGAAGAGGATCTACCGGCAGACCAGCATCAGTTTCTGCAGATCAACGCCGAGCTGTCGCAAAAATGGCCATTGATTACCGAGTTCAAGAATCCGCCGGATGATGCTGACGACTGGAACGGCAAAACTGGCAAGATAGACCTGTTGGAACGGTGAGCTTGGTGCTGGAAGGGTGGAGTTGGGTGCTCCGGTGATCAATATAGGGATTGTGGGGGTCGGCGGTCTTGGCAGTTTGTTTGCCGAGCGGCTGGTCGGCCACGCAAAGGTCACACTGATAGCCCGCGGTGTGCGATTACAACAATTGCGCAATGAGGGCATCACCGTTCAGTTCCAGGGTAGAAGCGAGACGACTGCTGGCGAGAGGTTTCAGATCGTCGATAGTGGGTCGGAACAACTTGCTGATGCGCTGGCCGGGCTCGATTACCTGCTATTTGCCTGCAAGAGCCAGCATACAGAGTCACTGGCCAGACAGTTACGGCCACTTCTCGATCCGACCTGTCACCTGGTTTCGATACAGAACGGTGTCGACAACGAGCTGGTACTACAGGAGTGTTTTGGTCAGCAGGTGGTTGGGGGCATGACGGTAAGGTTTGGATCTCACCTTAATGGCGAGGGGACAGTTGATGTCGTTGGTGAGTTGATTTGCCGATTTGGCGAGTACCCCACCGGCAGTTCGGAACGGGTTGAACAGCTGGTTGTTTTGTTGGCTGATGCTGGGTTTGCAGCTGAGGCGGTCGACGATATTCGCGCGCAAAACTGGAACAAAATGGTAATCAATTGTGCCTGTAATCCGGTCACCGCGCTTTTAACCGGTGAAGTAGCAGAGCTCTATCAGAGCCCTTCGAGTCGCTGGATAATGCAGAATTTGATGAGAGAGGCGGCATCAAGCGCTGCGGCTGACGGGGTGGAAATTTCAGCGGGGCAGCTTGATCAGCTCTCATCCATGCTAGCGAGCATGCCGCCATTGCGGTCGTCGATGCAGGTGGATGCTGAGCGTGGCACGCCACTGGAACTGGAGGGATTGACCGGCGCAGTAATCAGACGTGCCGCAAGCCTCGGACAGGAGGCCCTGGTAACCTCTACCATTCATCACCTGCTGCAGGCACGTTATCCCAATTCGATCGGCTGACCTCCATCTGGGCAGGTCTATCCTTGCGGGTCGACCATGACCGCGCCTTCTTCAATTCGGACCGGATAGGTCTTCAGGGCTTTCTCTTTGCGTAGCAGGTTGGTCAACTGAGCAATGCCGGGTGGAAAGTTTGCCCATTTCTCCACTGCGCCGGTTTTAATGTTGAATTCGGCGCGGTGGAATGGGCAGACGAGTCGGCATCCGTCGGTCACTGACCCGCGCGCCAGCGGTGCAAAAACGTGGGTGCAGTGAGTTGCGGTTGCGTAGTATCCATCTTCCAGGCGAATCAGCAGCAGGGACTGGTCACCCAGTTTTACCTTTTTTATTTCGTTGATGGATAGATCGTTTTCTTCACAGGCCCTGGTAAATGCCATGGGTTGCTCCCGACGGTTGACGCCCTGCAGTTAGGGTTGTTAACGAGAATCGTTATTCAAACACGATAGAGTTGTGGAGCCAACTAGCCGCAGGTCAAGCCACCATCAACGGCCCAGGTGGCGCCGGTAACATAACGGGCGCTGTCACTACAGAGAAAAACCGCAACATCTGCGATCGCTTCTGGTTCAGCAAGATACCCCATCGGTACCGAGTCGATCAGCTTCTGTTCGAGCACAGGGTTGGCCTGCAGACCAGCGGTCAAATCAGTTCGCACCCATCCAGGTGCGATGGCGTTGACCCGAATGTTATTTTCTGCCCATTCCAGAGCCAGGTTTTTTACCAGACCGGTGAGCCCATGTTTGGAAGCGGTGTAGGCGGTTAGTCTGTCTGCCGCGGTCAGAGCTGCGATGGAGCTGACGATCACCAGACACCCTGG
>JBPEXY010000015.1:0-9371 GCA_052031065.1 Immundisolibacteraceae bacterium
AAGCACGGGCAATCCGGATTCGTCAGTATGAGGATTTTTTCAACACCTCGGGTCTGGCAACACCGGATGACACCATCGCTTATGAGGATTGCCAGTTTGGTTATCAGGCGCGTGACTTTGAGTGGAGTCAGGGCTATACCCGAGGGATGGCTAACTACAAAGAAACCACTGATCGATTGACCGAGGAAATCGGTTTCGACCCAGAGTCCAGCTATTACGGCCGAATGATGGACCAGGATGAAACAGTTTTTTACGGTGGCTATCGGGCCTGGAAAAAATTCATCAAGGAAGGTCTGGAAGCGGACGGCAAGTAACGATTAGACCGGTTGCATCACCAAAAAATTGGGAGCCGGCACGGAGGCGGAATCAAGTGACAAATAAAGTGGAAATGCTAGCAGAAGCCAGTGAGCTTCTATTTAAGGAAGCCTATTATGTTGATGGCCAGCTTTGGGACGAATGGCTCGACCTGTATACCGAGGATTGCGAGTTCTGGATGCCGTCCTGGAAGGATGAGCATGAGCTGACCGAAGACCCAAAGCGAGAAGTATCTTTAATCTACTACGGCGGGCGATTCGGCCTGGAGGATCGCGTATGGCGGATCCGTTCGGGACAGTCCATCGCCAGTACGCCGTTACCGCGCACGACCCACGCAGTGACCAATGTCATGGTTGAGGACCTTAGCGACGATTCGATGACGGTTCGTTCAACCTGGCAGGCTAACTGCTTTTTTCATAAAAAAAACAAGTCAGACATTTTCTACGGTGATTACGAGCACAAGCTGCGTAAAACAGACACCGGATGGAAAATCTGTCGTAAGTATGTCGTGTTGAAAAACGACTATATCCCGACGATGCTGGATATCTACAACATTTGACCGGCAGTGAAGCCGGATCGATCCAACACAATTTCTTTCAAGCTAATTCCAAGGAGCACAGGCTAATGTCTGCCGACCCCAAAGATCTTGCCCCGCAACGAGCCGAATCCCCCGACAACATGACCGCCGCCTACTGGCTGGAGGCAATGAATGAAGTGGGTGTGGATTATCTGTTTTGCAACATGGGTACCGACCACGCCCCGATCATTGAGACCATGGCTCAGTGGCAGCAACAGGGTAAGAAATTTCCCAAGGTCATCCTTACGCCACACGAAAATACCGCCATGCACATGGCAATTGGCTACTATCGGATGACGGGTAGAGCGCAGGCCGTGCTGGTGCATGTTGATGCCGGTACTGCAAACGCCGCCATGGCCATGCACAACGCCTTCCGTTCGCGGGTGCCGGTGGTGCTGATGGCTGGTACCGCACCAGTAACGGTACGCGGTGAACTGCTGGGTACGCGTGATACCTACGTGCACTTTATTCAGGACCCCTACGACATGAAGGGGATCGTGCGAAATTACGTTAAATGGGAGTACCAGTTGCCGACCGGCGTGGTGGTTAAGGAAGCAATTCGCCGCGCTTTTACCATGGCAGAGAGTGACCCTCCGGGTCCGGTTTTCATGACCCTGCCGCGAGAAATTCTGGCGGAAACCTGGGAGCCAGAGCAGGTTGCTTCCTTCTCTAATGAGCAGTATGGCCCGATGAAATTTTGCGGTGTCGACGATGCGGTGCTCGAAGGAGTTGCCGATCGGTTGCTGGCAGCAAAGAATCCATTACTGATTACCAGTTACGCTGGTCGTAACGAAGCCACCCCGGCGGTGATTGATGAGCTGTGTCAGTTGACCGGTACCGGGGTGATCGCCTCTTACCCGCAGGTGATGAACCTTTCCGTTCACTCGCCGGTGTTTCTCGGTAACTTGAGTGAAGCGCACCTGCCGCGTACTGATTTTGGTCTGATGGTCGACACCGACCTGCCCTGGATGCCCAAGGAAGCTGACCCCAACCCTGATACCTACTGGGTGCAGATCGACATCGATCCGATCAAAAATGATATCCCGATGTGGGGCTTCCCCAGCAACGAGAAAATCCAGGGCGACAGTTACCTGATCCTCAGCCGGTTGCTGGAAATCTGCAAAGCGAAAATTACCGATGCGCAGAAAACTGCTGCCGAGGGCCGACTGGCTGAATTTGCCACCCAGCGTGACGAGGCGGTGGTGTTTATTGAAAACCTTGCCAACGACAAAGGGACTCCTGGCCTGATCAACCCCGCCTATCTCTGCGCCGAGCTGAACAAGGTTCTTGATGAGGACGACATTCTGGTCAGTGAAGCGGTGATGAACGAGCCTTCAGTGGCGATGCAGATTGCCCGCACTAAACCCGGTACTGTGATGGGCCTGGGTGGCGGCGGACTGGGTTACAGCCCGGGATCTGCGCTGGGTGCCAAGCTGGCGAAACCGGACTCGATGGTGCTCCACCTCTCCGGTGACGGCAGTTTCTATTTTGGTAATCCCTCTTCGACCTATGAAGTGGCTCGGGAGCACGGATTGCCGATCTTTACCGTGGTCTTTGAAAATGGCGGTTGGTCGGCGGTCAAGGAGTGCACCATTAAGGTCCACCCTGATGGTATTTCGCGTGACACTGATGAGTTCCAGGCGCGTTTGAATCCGAGCTATCAGTTTGAAAAACTGGTTGAAGCAGCGGGTGGTCACGGCGAGGATGTGGTTAACCCGGATGATCTTCCAGCAGCCATCGGCCGCTGCGTTGAGGCAGTAAAATCGGGGCGGTCGGCAATATTGGTTGCCCACGTTAGCCGGCTCTGATCGATTGGGCGGGATTCCTTAGAAACCCGTCTGGCTAGTATGGAAAGGAGGCGGCAAGGTTTTGTCGTCTCCTTTTTTTGGGCAGTATAGTGGCCCGGATTTCTGATTACAGGGGAGAGAAATGGCCCGGCAAAAGGTTCTGGTAGTGGGAGCGGGCGCAATTGGAGGGGTTTTCGCAGCATATCTGTCCAAGGTGTCCGACGTCACCATATTTGACGTTAATCAGTCGCACGTTGATGCCATCAACGCCAATGGACTGCAGCTTAGCGGCGTGACTGAATCGGTTACCTCGATCCCGGCCGTGAGTGATCCGGCGCAATTGACCGACACTCAGTTTGACGGCGTGATGATCTCGGTAAAGGGGATGTTTACCCGCTCCGCTATAGAGTCTCTGTTGCCCCATATCAAGGGTAGCCCGGTTCTGTTCACGATCCAGAATGGTCTCGGTAACGTCGAAATTCTTCAGCAGCTGGTCGACTGGCCGATTCTGCATGGGATCACCCTGGAGGGTGGCCATTTCATTGAGCCTGGCCACGTTAAACATCTGGTCCATGGTGAAGAGTCCTGGATTGGTCCCGCCCGTGGTAGCTTTGATGAGACCCGCTGGTTCGGTGAGTTGATGGACGAGTCTGGAATCAAAACCCGCACTGTGCCAGATCCTTCAGGTGCGATCTGGTCCAAGTTCATCTTCAATTCCACGCTCAACCCGATTGGGGTGTTGATCCGCGGTGTCCCCGAAGTGATGTACCAGTCGGATGAAATCTACGAGCTGATTGACGAGATGATGGGAGAGGGGATCAAGGTGGCCAATGCCCTCGGGGTGGAGCTGCTCTTTGATCCGATGCATTTCATCAACGACCTGCGTGCCGGGAAAATTCCACCGCTGAAACATGCCGGTTCGATGAGCTACGATGTTGCCGAGGGCAGGCCTACCGAGATCGAGTTTCTGACCGGTTACATGGTCCGTAAGGCAGCGGAGCTTGGGGTAGAGGTTCCGGTTACCCGTACGGTGTATCGCCTATTGGTCGGGACCGAGATGGGAGTAAATATCCGTCGTCAGTCAGGCGAGCGTCGACAGACTCCAAAGAGTGTCTGATCTACCGCTGTTGATGCTGGCGTGGGCAGTTAGCGGAACGAGAAAAGAGTGATGACCTACTCAAGTGTCGATGATTACCGCCGTGCTGCGCGCCGTTTTCTGCCGCGAACCATTTTCGACTTTGTCGATGGTGGTAGCGAGCGGGAGATTACACTGCGAGCGAATCGAGCTGATTTTGAGTCGATTTTTTTTGATCCGCGTACGCTTGCCGATGTTGCCCAGGTCGATATGACCACCACGCTACTGGGCAAGTCACAGAGTATGCCGCTGGTGATTGCTCCAACCGGTCTGGCAGGTATCGTTAGAGCCGAAGGGGATGTGGCAATTGCTCGCGCTGCCGATCAGGCTGGTATTCCCTATATTCTTTCAACCACAGCGTCTCATTCCATTGAGCAGGTGGCTGAGGGTGCTGGCGGCAACAAGTGGTTTCAACTCTATTTTTTTCGTGACCGGGAGTTGACCCGGGGATTCATTAGCCGTGCGCGTGAAGCCGGATATGAAGCATTGGTGATGACCGTTGATCTGGTGCGGGGGGGGAAGCGCGAGAAGGATATCCGCAACGGCTTTACCGTGCCACCGCGAATTACACCGCACAATTTCCTCGACATGATCAGCCACCCGCTCTGGTTGCTGCGAATGGCACCGCAGCTGAAAAATATCTCCATGGGTAATGTGGAGGGAATTGAGGGAGCGGGCGAAGGGGTGGTTGCGCTGAGTACTTTTATGAACCAGCAGATTGATCCCTCGATCAGTTGGGATGATCTGGCCTGGCTACGCCAGGAGTGGGACAAGCCGCTGCTGGTGAAAGGGGTTCTCAATGGCGCCGACGCCCGCAGAATGGTTGAGATGGGGGCGGATGGGATTGTGGTCTCCAACCATGGCGGGCGGCAGCTGGACGGCGCGCCCTCCACTATTAGTGTGCTGCCGGAAATTGCTGATGCGGTTTCTGGCGATGGTGAAATAATTCTGGATAGCGGTATTCGTCGGGGTGCTGACATAGTGAAAGCGCTCGCGCTCGGCGCAACAGCGTGTGGTATTGGTAAATCAGCGCTTTATGGGCTTGCTGCTGAGGGGCAGTCCGGGGTTGCTGGAGTGATTGAAATGTTGCGGCGCGAAATAGATTTGGCGATGGCGATGACCGGTTGCCGGGATATCGGTTCCATCGGCAGGGAGGTGCTTCGTTACGGTTAGCACAGATGGTCGTTCAGTTTGTTTTGTTTAAGACGTGGCACCCGGTTTAGGGTCATGCACGATTTTGGGATTCTGTAGGAGGAGTTCAAACATGAATGCACCGAAACATCCATTCGCAGCAATGTACCCGGAGCTGGGTACCGGTCCCGTGAGCACTGAATCGGCAGTGTCAGAAGCGTTTTTTGAACGCGAGAAAGAGGCCATTTTCCGCCACCAGTGGTTTGCACTGCTTAAACGGGACAGCGATATTCCCAATCCGGGAGATTATTTCGTTCGTGAAATCGAAATTATGGGTGTCTCGCTGTTGGTGATTCGCGGTGACGATGGACAGATCAGAGCTTTTCATAATTCGTGCACTCACCGTGGCAACCGGCTGGTTCACGAGCCCCTCGGCTGTACTACCGGCATGCAGTGTGACTTTCATGGCTGGACCTTCAATCGTCAGGGTGAACTCGCTTTTGTAACGGATGAAGAGCAGTTTTACGGCCTTGATAAGGCGCAATTGGGGCTGCCGTCGATTCATCTGCAAACCTGGCGCGGATTTCTGTTTGTTAATTTTGATGAGCAGCCGCAACAGAGCCTGGAAGAGGCCATGGGAGCCTTCAATCAGGATCTGGCGCCGTTTGAGTTTGAGGGGCTGGAGTGCATTGGTCGTTACCGTTATGAGGTTAACGCTAACTGGAAGACCACCATGAACGCGTTCCAGGAGGGCTACCACGTCGCTTTTGTCCATAAGCGTTCCGCTCCCGATGCCTTTACCGGCGGCGATAACCCCTACTGCCATATCCCCAAAATCAAACTCCAGCCCAACGGTAATCAGTCACTTGCGGTGCCGGCTGCACCGGACCACAAGTTGTCACCCACTGAAGAGCTGGCCTTCAAGTTTGGTTCCACTTTTACACAGGGGGTCGGCAACACTGAAGCCTGTCCGGGTACCTGGCAGGGTGAGGCGGACAACTGGGGCTTTGATCTCAATATTATTTTCCCCTACTCGCGGATTAACGTCGGTGCCGGCTGGTGCTATGTCGATGCGTTCTGGCCTATTGCCCAGGATCGTACCGTCTATGAGTTGGCCTACTACTTTCCGAAGCCGAAAAAGGCTTCGCAGATGATCAGCCAGGAGTTCAGCAAGATCGTCCTCAGGGATCTCTCGCGCGAGGATCTCGCCACCAATGAGGTGACGCACTCGGCGTTAATGGCGGGGAGTATCGATAAAATTTGGCTTTCAGATCAGGAAATTGCGGTTCGTCATCTTTATAAAACGGTTATTGATAAAGTGGCTGAAAGCTAGGTAGCTGTGTTTTCCTGCCCAGAGAGGCGGGCAGAGACAACTTTCTAAGACAAGTGTGGAGAGCGTGATTTTGGGGAGAAAAATGGATTTTGGCGTTTATACAGAGATACAGGTTAACCAGGGGGATGATTACAAACGTCGCCTGGACGAGACCTTGTTGCACGGCCGTCGGGCAGATGAGCTGGGGTTCGATGTTTTTATGGCCCTGGAACACCATTTCTTTCAGACCTTTTCTACCTCGTCCAATCCGCTTGCGCTGTTCAGCGCGCTGTCGCAGATTACCGACAGTATCCGCTTTCGGGCCATGTGTCATACCCTGCCGGTTCATAACCCGATGGTACTGGCGGAAGAGATTGCCATGGCTGATCTGATTTGCGACGGTCGTATTGAAGCAGGTGTTGGGCGTGGGCATGGTTGGCTACACTGGTTTTGTGGACTCGACCCGGCCGACAGCGCGGTGAAATATCGTGAGTCGATTGAGATTCTGCACAAGGCCTGGACTGAAGAAAAATTCAGTTACAACGGCGAGTATTACCAGATCCCCGAAGTTTCCGCGGTACCCAAACCGCTGCAAAAGGGTGGTCCGCGAATTTATCTGACCGGCACCAGTGGTAAATCGTTTGAGATGGCCGGTGAGAAAGGCTGGGGGATCGTCGTCGGTGGTCCAGCGCCGGTGGCTATTTTTCTTGATGCGGTTCACAAATACCTGGATGCCTGTGAAAAGCACGGCAATGAACCTGATATCGGATATGTCACCTGCTGTTACCTTGCCGAGGATGACAAAATTGCCCGTCAGGAAGTTGAAGCTGACATGCTGCAGAGTTACCGCAACCTTGCGGTTCCGCAAACTTCGATTAGAACCGATGAGCAGAAAGCTGAACTTAATGCCGCCGGCTATCAGTTCTACGCCAGTGGTGCGCTCGAGGCCTTTACAACCATTACTTACGATGAAGTGATTGAGCAGAAACTGGCTTACGTGGGAACGCCGGAAGGGTTCCTGGAGCGTATCGAGGAGGTGCGTAAGCTATTTGATTTCAGTGAGTTGTCATTGATGGCGGATTTTGCCGGTTTAAAGCCCTGGCAGACCAACCGTACTATTGAGCTGTTCGCAGAACGCTGTATGCCCGAATTGTCCTGATCGGACAATCAGGGCCCTTGCACTATCGGGTTTACTGTCGTTTTCGACGGAAGTTTATAACCGGCCGAATTCTGGCTGGGGGAGAGCACCATGGCAAATCGATTACCGGAAGAGTTTTCCGATCTGGAACAGTACGCGGACTGGGGTGAGCCGACCGAAGCCGCGCGTATGGCCCGTCGCATCGGGTCAGCCATGTCCGAGTTGACTGATTATTACTCGGCAATGTTGCCGAGAATGGAGGCGATTGCCGAGTATCTGGATCAGTGGGATCTACCCGACCTTCCAGAGCAGGCGAAAACGCTGCTCTATATGGGCATGATGTACATGGAAGCGGCGGTATCCGTGGAGCTGTTCAAGGACCCTGATGTGCCGGAGAGCAGTCCGGCCGAGAAGCTTACCGTGCTTTCAGAGCATGGTGAACGAGCGCTGATGGGTTAAACCTTACCCGTAGCAGAATTGAATTTGGCCGGTCCTGAAGCGGGCTGCCGGAAGACAACGCCCAGCTTGACCTGCGAACTGGCTTAACTTTATTGGAGTTTAGTGATGGGGAGATCATTAATGTTGGCGCTGCTGGCCGGGTTGGCTGCGCAGCCCTTATCAGCGGTCGAGGTGGTCGGGAGCGTCACCATTGCTGATGGTAAGCCAGTTGCTGGTGCCATGGTGTCGGTCGACGATGGCGACGTCGGACCAGGCGAGGTGACTACCACGGTGTTTACCGACGCCCAGGGACGTTACCGGTTGCAGCTTGATCAGATCGATGGCATGGAAATTCGTGTTGCTTTGGGCGGCTATCAGTCTGTTTCTCCAGCGTCTGGGAAGGCGCGGTTAACCGCTGTTGAAGGCAGGGTAACTCAGGATTTCGTACTAAAACCGGGCATGGATACAGCGACGCTGCCGGCATCAGTCTGGATGAGTAACATGCCTGACGGTCACGGGCGCGAACTGACGATTTTGCAATGCACCTCCTGTCATCAGATGCCGTCGCGCAAAATGCGCACCTTTGCGAACAATCTTGCGGCACTTTCTGAGGAGGACCGGGTTAATTCCTGGAAGGCAATGATCCAGTACATGCGCATCAAGGTGTTTGAGATCGGACCCGACGGCAGTCACGTCAGCCCTCAGTATGTCGATTTTGAAACCATGATGAACCCAGATCTGAGCCTGTTTAACCTCTATGATGAAGAGGTGATCTCGGAATATCTGGCCAAATACCTGCCAAATAATTATGAGGATGCCAGCGGTTATACCTATGAACAGGGGCCGAGTCTGGTCAATGCCAACACTCTAATCAGGGAATATCACCTGCCGAAAGCTTCACTGGTGCGCGAAGTGGCATTAACGCCGGGGTCCCCTTACATTTGGGGTGCAGATCTGCAGAAAAACAGATTGCTTCGTGTCGACCCCAACAACCCCGCTGAGCAGGTGCCCTATCCGGTTCCGGTGGATGGCCCTACTGGACCCCATACCCTTAACGATGATGCTGAAGGTTACCTCTGGGATGCCAATATCGAGGGCGATGTGGTTCACCGGTTTAATCCGCAAACCGGAGAGTGGCAGGCATTTGATCAGTTCAGCAAGGGAGCTGTGGCGCATGACATAGCGCTCAACAGTAGTTTTCAGGTCGACACTGATGCCCAGGGCAAGCTCTGGCTGACTCTGATCGGCAAAAACAAGATGGCCAGTCTGAATCCCGACAATGGTGAAGTGCAGGAGTTTGAAGTACCGATCGCTGAAGACAATAAACCGTTCCGGGCGGCCATTTACGGTGCCGCGTTGCGTGGTGACGGTAAAGAGGTCTGGTTTACCCAGCTAACCGGTGGATTGGGTGCTCTTGATACCGCTACTGGTGAACTGGTGTTCTGGAAAGATTATCCAGTCGGCAAAGGCCCCCGGCGCATTGCTATTGATGATAACGACCAGCTCTATGTCACCCTGTTCGGTTCGGGACAGCTGGA
>JBPEXY010000150.1:0-5988 GCA_052031065.1 Immundisolibacteraceae bacterium
CTAGAGACTACTGAAAACGAGTATAGACTCAGCGTTGATAACCAACCCTTGTCGTCAGTACTATCCACTATCAGCAGCGACAGCGGCATCACCTTTTCGGTCCCCGAGCATATTGGCGCGGAGTCAATTACCATCGATATCGTTGCCGAAGACTGGCAGGGAGTGGCGAAGCAGTTGCTCAGGCCCTACAACACTGCTCTGTTATGGGATAAAAATGGCAAACTACACCACGTCCGGCTACTCGAACAGGGTCAGCAAAATTCGGTTGTGATAGAAGCTTCTAATCCGCTAGTTCAGATGAACGAATATCACGGACCACAGATGGAAGGCTATCCAGAACCGCCCGCAGGGAGCTCCAAACACCCCTTTGGAGTGAAGGCTGATGGCCAGCTCCCAACCAGTCCACCTGCCGACGAGCTCGCGGGGAGTGGCCCCCCAGTGACCAGAGAAGTATCAGTGGATAACGCTTCTTACTCGGGCAAGCGGTCGACGGAAAGCTCCCTGGCAATTAAAAGGAAATTTCTCAAGGGGAAAATGGACGATAGGCGGGAACCCGCCTCTTCACACTGAAGCGGCGATCAGGCTTATGCGGTTGCCTGGTCCAGGGTCTCAGCTAGAACCTCGGCAATTCTCTCCAGAGCATTTTGGCCGAGGGTGGGGTGAACAGGGAACATGAGGCTGGTTTCCCCTAGCTCCACGGCGACCGGCAATCTTTTTGCAGGACGCCAGGGCGAACCGTCAAACGCTTTCTCGCGATATACCTCTGAACAGGAGCCAGAAAAGCACGGAACTCCCTGAGCTACAAACTGCTGAATGATACGATCACGGTTCCACCCGCGATTCAACACTTCGGGCACCACAAACAGGTAGCATTTATAAGCTCCGTGGACTACTCGCGCAGGAACCTCAGGAACTCTTAGCCCGGGTAACTTTCGGGCACAATCCCACAGAAAATTGCTATTTCTAAGCCTCTGCCTGTTCCACTCAGGAAGACGTTTTAACTGCAGACGTCCAATCGCTGACTGCATTTCCGTAAGTCGCCAGTTGGTCCCAAATGATTCATGCAACCAGCGAAAACCTGGCGGGTGTTCACGCTGAAACACGGCCCCCCAATCTTTGCCGTGATCCTTGTATGACCACATCCGTGACCACAGTTCGTCATCATTGACAGTAACCATGCCCCCTTCACCGCCGGTGGTCATTATTTTATCCTGACAGAAGGACCAGACCCCGACATGGCCCAGAGACCCGACTGACGCTCCATCAATAAATGCGCCGTGTGATTGGGCGCAATCTTCGATTACTTTTATCCCGTTGAGCTCGGCGTATTCCACAATCTCCGGCATATCACAGGGCCAGCCAGCAAGGTGCACGGCTATGATCGCTTTGGTCTGAGCAGTTTTCACCGCCGCAATGGTAGCGACGGTAATGTTCTGTGAGTCCCGATCTACGTCCGCAAAAACCGGAGTAGCACCAACCAGGATGATAGCGCTGACTGATGCAATGAACGTTCTCGGCGTTACGATAACCTCATCGCCGGCACCAATTCCCAGGCCAATGAGCGCCAGCTCCAGCGCAACAGAACCGTTGGCGACCGCTATTGCGTGTCGCGTACCACAGTATTGGGCAAACTCTGCCTCAAAGTTCTTCCCTTCGTCCCCGGTCCAGTAATTGACACGATTGGATAGCAACACCGAGCTTACCCGCTGCGCCTCCTCTTCTGTAAAACTCGGCCAGTTATCAAACTGAAAGTTATCCAAATCTCACCCCATGATTGTTTGCCAGATGCAGGCCAGGTCTTTGCGGAAACTGTAGTCGCGAATGTAGTCGAGGTTTACCCGAACCTTGTCGGGATAGATAACATCCCGGTTGTACTGTTCGGGGTCTAGTTGTTCAGCGAGCAACTGCTCTTCCTGTCGATACTTGAGGGTCGCAGGGCCGGTAATTCCCGGTCGCACCGACAGTACGGCGCGCTCGTCACCCGCCAGGTGGTCGGCAAAGCCAGTGACGTCTGGCCGCGGACCGACAAAACTCATGCTCCCCCAAACAACGTTGATCAGCTGTGGCAGTTCGTCGAGTTTGTAGTTGCGCATGAACCCACCTATTCTGGTAATCCGGGCATCGTTTGCGGTAGTGACTGTTGTCTCTAAGCGGCCACTGGATACCTGCCGCATGGTTCTGATCTTGACAACCCTGAAGGGTTTGCCATGCCGACCAATCCGCTGCTGTACAAAAAATCCGCTGGTGCCCGTATCAATGGTTGCGACGATGAAGGTGATCACGATTACCGGACCGAAAACTATCAGGCCGGCAACTCCGACGATTAGATCAAAAGCCCTTTTGATGAACTTCTGCCGGCAAGTTAGCCCTTTATATTGTGACCAATCCTGTTCCGTCATCGGTCAAGAATGTTTTCAATTTCCGCAAGAACTTTCTCATCGAGGCCCTTTTTACCGAGTCCGACACTGTCCTGGCGCACACCTGCAACAGCTTGATCAATCTGATCGTCAGCAACAGGGACCTGCAAGAAAGCGCAAATTCCCTTGAGCTGAGTGACCGGATTACTGACAAAGTCTTCGTAGCGAACTTCGATCCATCTGTTCGCCGGAATAGCTTGCTGGGCCTCCCGGCTGCGTTCTACGCACGCTCGCCACTGCATAGCGGAAATTTCTGCAACACTTCTGGTTTTCGCCAATTCCTGCATGCCTGAAAATTTTGGGCCCCAGGTGGACACACTATTTTCCGAGGAGAGTAATTTATGTAGCCGGTTAGCGAGGTAATTGCCGGCGTAGTACGGCAAGTCCACCAGGGGGACAAAACGAGCTTTTCTTAAGACATAAAGCAGGTTGAGTGGGGCCCTCCAGCGTTTTATCGCTGATGCGGCTGCATCGGTCCCTGATCGTCGGATAAAAATATATTTAGCGTCCGGCAGTACCCGGTCTACGAATTCGACCCGTAAAGCGTTGGCGCAGGTTTTCTCCACCAGATAAGTCACCCCAAGGCGATTGCGCATACGCTCAAACTGGCAGCGTATATATCCGCAAACCTTCGGCGTAGCGAGTTCAGCTGGAAACTCATCAGTTGGGAAAGCCCTGTTTCCATGTCTCCAGATATAGTTAATTTCGTCACAGGGCCAGGTACCAAAATCCGGTAGTGCCGCCAGCACATCACGCAACATGTTGGTACCCGAACGCGGTGCTCCAATAATGACGACGGGCTGGATCATCGTAAAATTCTATTCTGCTTTGGTCTGAAGATCGGCCAGTAGTGCTGACCAGCGGGGCAACACCACTGTTGCTGAAAACTCACTGTCTGCCAAGCTTCTGGCGTTTTCCCCCATACGCTTTAATTTGTCTGGATTTTCCAGCAGTTCGCTGATTGCCTGTTTGATTGCGTCCCGATCGCCCGGGTTGGCGACGACACCAACATCATTTTGCAGAATCGTCGCCGCCAGTTGGGAATCAACCTCGACCATTCCAAACAACGGCTTACCCTGCGCCAGGTAGGTCATGGTTTTGCTCGGGTAAGCATAACGAAAAATATCGGGTACCAAGGTCACTAGACAGAGGTCAGCTGACCTGATGCACGCTTTTGCCACTCCCAGGGGCTGGTGGCCTACAAACCTGACCTGACGATCAAGTTGATCCCCTGCTAATGTTTGTAATGTCTCCCTGGCTTTTCCGTCACCCAGAAACAGTAGCTCCAGATTGCTATTCGCAAAGTCTTGCTGCACCACCTCGAGCACCTGCTCCAGACCCTGAAATCTGCCGATATTACCGGCAAAGAGAATCCGAAAAACGCCCGCCGGTTTGACCAGATCGGCGGGAAGCTGGGGGTCATTCTGCACTTTCTCAAAATCGGGGAGTTCAAAATTATTAATGACTTCTATTCGCCACGGCTGCCTGTGATCTCGCTGACGCAACGACTCCGCCATGTCCTCTGACAGAACCACTACCCTGGCCGCGAACTCACAGGTTCTGGCATCGATGTACCGCAGCCAGCGAAATAGCAGCGGATGGGAAAACTCTCCTGAAATCCGGCCAATCTCAGGATGCAGGTCCATGCAGTGATAGATCATTCGTGCGCCACTCATTGCGGCAGCTACACGCACCGCCCATCCCAGCAGCACTGGCGGTGCTGTTGACACCATAATGACGTCATAACGGCGGTTACGGTACACATGCCGCCAGATAGCCAGCACGAACAGAACTACATTAAGTAATCGAGCCAGTTTCCTGCCATGTTCAGATAGCAGACTAATCCGTGTTACTCGGATACCCTCCAGCAACTCAGTCGGCGCTGCGGACAGCTGACTGGAGCTGGATTTATAGGAAGGCTGGGTCGAAAATACATCCACAGCATGCCCGTCACCCACCCATCGGGTGGCGATCATCCTCAGCATTGACGCGTAGGGAGGGGAATCAGGCCAAAAATAGCGGTGAATGGCCAGAATACGGAGCTTAGGCATCCGCAATCGCTTTAGACATAATCGTGTTTGCGTATGCCATTCCAAAGGTTGCTGAGTCGTGCAGTACCCAATATGAGACGAACCACCCGTTGTGAAACATTATCAATCTGATAGTCAACCGGCACCGACGGTATCTGACCACTGTGATAATCCTCGGTGACTGTTAAAACTGCCGATTCAATTACCTGCTGATCCAGCCCGGTCAGGACAATACTTCCAGTGTCGAGCCCTTCGGGTCGCTCCATCGACCGCCGGACCGTCACAGCGGGGAATCCCAGCAGAGATGACTCCTCGGTAATGGTGCCGCTGTCTGAGAGAACACAAAACGCCTCTTGCTGCAGGCGGTTATAGTCAAGAAATCCGAATGGTTTAGCAAATTGCACACCGGGCATCTGGTAGTTATCGCCGAGCGCCTCCAGACGGTTACGTGTCCTGGGGTGGGTTGATACCACCACCTGTCTACCAAAGTTTTGATGCAGGTCTCCAAGCATTTCCAGTAGCATTTTCAGATCTTCCCTGCTGTCAACATTTTCTTCCCGATGCAGACTGACGAGAAAATAGTCGCGAGCAGCGAGACCGAGTTCGGACAATACCTGAGAATTGCCTATGGCATCCGCGTAATGGTCGAGCACCTCTTTCATCGGTGAACCAGTGAGGTAGATTCTCCGCTGCGGAATGCCCTCAGCGATCAGATGACGACGGGCATGTTCTGTATAGACGAGATTGAAATCGCTGAGGTGATCGGCAATGCGGCGGTTCACCTCTTCGGGAACATTGGCATCAAAACTCCTGTTTCCCGCTTCCATATGGTAGACCGGTATTTTCAGACGTTTCGCCATAATGACTGCAATGGAGCTATTGGTATCACCGAGAATGAGCACAGCATCCGGACGGCATTCCCGAAGTATTTTTTCGGCTTCTATCAGAGTATTGCCCAGCATACTACCCAGCGACGAAGCATCGACCCCCAGGTAGATGTCTGGCACTCTCAGAGCGAGATCATTAAAAAAAACTTCGTTGAGCTCGTAGTCATAGTTCTGCCCTGTGTGCACCAAAATGTGGTCAGTTACCTGGTCCAATGCCGGAATAACCCTTGATAACCGAATGATCTCCGGCCGCGTACCAAGGATGGTCATCACCTTTAATTTGTTGCTCATCTCATCCGCCGTGAATCACCGGCTCAGCCCAGGTGTCGGGTTGTTCCGGGTTAAAAATTTCGTGTGACCAAAAAAATGTTAGCAGTTCACCCTTACCAACATTGGTAATGCTGTGCGTGTGCAATGTCGGCATGTCGATGAAAACCGGCTGCTCGCCAGATACGCTAAATCTAACGACCTGCTCATCAAATAGTCGGCGTAACCTGATTTCAGCCTGCCCGGAGACGACTAGAAACCTTTCCACTTTGTGGTGGTGAAAATGGTTACCCCGAGTCACACCAGGGACGGTTGATGAAAAGAAAGCCTGACCGCCGTGCTCACTTTTTACCGCCTCAAATAACCATCCACGCTGGTCGGTATGGC
>JBPEXY010000151.1:0-9914 GCA_052031065.1 Immundisolibacteraceae bacterium
CACGAGATCACCCACTTACGCAGGTTAATCAACTGACCCTGGAAATGGTGGCAGAACATCCGTTGATCACCTATGTTTTCAGTGCTGATAAAAGCGGCTGGATTGACTCAGTGTTTAAAGGTGTCTCACGACAACCGCGGGTGGCGCTCTCGGCAGTCGACACCGATGTCATAAAAACCTATGTTCGGCTTGGCCTGGGGGTCGGGATTATCGCCACCATGGCCTATCAGCCAGAGCAGGATTCCGATCTGGCCCTGATAGATGGTAGCCAACTGTTTCCACACAGCCTGACGGTCATTGGAATCAGGCCAAGCAGTTACGTCAGAACCTTCATTTATGATTTTATCGCGCTATTCGCCACCCACCTGGACCGCACCACAGTATCGATGGCATTTGAAAATACCCTGCGCGGCGACAAAGATAACTGGAAAGATAACTGGGCTGCGGAGCTGGACCTGGTGGTGCGTTAAGCGGTTTGTCGCCAGGCGCAAATCCCGCCGGGTGACTTGGACCACCATCAATCCCGCTGGTAGAAAAGCGTTTCAACAGACCAGCCCGCGGATACCACCGACTCCTGAAAATTCTGTGCTGCGGAAAAACAGAACTACAGTTCGTACGATCAGTTGATAAAATGGCGCGCTTATCTGCATAACTGGTATCGACAAAGCCGACGATTGCAAGGGGGCAACGGTGACCACGCCACCATCGAGTTTCTCGGCCCGCTTCGGGCTAAAAGCGTGGCCATACCATTTGAAACTAGCAGTTCGTAACGTAACGTGCGCGCCAGCCAGCGTGCGCAGAACGCTGGATATGACAGCGACTCAAATACCAACCTGAAACATAATATCTGCTCGCAACGAGCATAACTGACCAGAGGTTTTACTGTTGAACAACATTGCCGATGAATTGCAGCGGCGCCGCGCCCTTTCCCTGGAGGGAGGCGGCAGGAAACGTATAGAGGCACAACACAGTAAAGGCAAACTCACCGCCCGGGAGCGCCTGTCACTGCTGTTGGACGAGGACTCGTTCACCGAATTTGATGCCCTGAAGCAGCACCGTTGTAATGATTTTGGTATGGAGTCGCAGCAATTTCCGGGCGATGGAGTGGTCACAGGTTACGGCTATATCAACGGCAGGCTGGTATTTGTCTTTTCGCAGGATTTCACCGTCTTTGGTGGCTCTCTGTCGGAAACCCACGCCGAAAAAATCTGCAAGATTATGGACAAGGCGATGGAGATGGGAGCTCCGGTAATCGGACTCAATGACTCTGGCGGCGCGCGTATTCAGGAAGGAGTCGCTTCCCTCGGGGGCTATGCCGATATATTCCTGCGCAATGTCGAGGCGTCGGGCGTCATCCCGCAGCTCTCTATCGTTATGGGTCCCTGTGCTGGTGGTGCGGTCTACTCGCCTGCCATCACCGACTTTATCGGTATGGTGCAGGATACCTCCTACATGTTTGTGACCGGTCCCGATGTGGTGAAAACGGTCACCCATGAAGAGGTTACCGCCGAACAGCTTGGTGGGGCTTCTACCCATAGCAGTAAATCGGGCGTCTGCGACATCACCTTTGATAATGATGTCGAGGCGATGCGCCAGACCCGCAGACTGTTTGATTTTCTGCCGCTCAATAACCTCGATTCGCCACCAACCTATCCTTGTGATGACCCAATCGACCGGCACGAACCCTCTCTGAACACGCTGATTCCACCAAGCGAAACCCAGCCCTATGAGATTCGCGAACTGATTGAGAAAGTGGCTGACCACCGTGATTTTTATGAGATTCAACCCGACTTCGCCCGTAACATCATTATTGGATTCGGTCGCATGGAGGGTAAAACCGTCGGCTTTGTAGCCAACAACCCCGCAGTCCTTGCCGGTGTACTCGACATCGACTCGTCACGTAAAGCAGCCCGTTTTATCCGTTTTTGCGACGCCTTCAACATTCCGGTAGTTACCTTTGTTGACGTACCGGGCTTCATGCCCGGCACCCAGCAGGAACGCGGTGGCATCATCAAACACGGCGCCAAACTGCTCTATGCCTATGCTGAAGCGACGGTACCCAAACTGACCTTGATTACCCGCAAGGCGTATGGCGGTGCCTACGACGTGATGAGTTCCAAACACCTGAAAGCCGACATCAACCTCGCCTGGCCAACCGCCGAGATCGCGGTCATGGGCGCAAAAGGTGCCGTGGAAATTCTGAATCGGCGCGAGATAGCCCAGGCTGACGACTCCAGCGCAGAAGCCGCCCGGTTTGAAGCCTCTTACCGCGACCGGTTTGCCAACCCTTTCATCGCTGCGGAACGGGGATTTATTGACGATGTGATCACCCCCGCAACAACCCGCGAAGTCCTCTGTAAGTCACTGCGGATGCTCGCCAACAAGAGCGTAAAAAAGCCGTTTAAAAAACACGGCAACATCCCGCTTTAAAACTAAAAAATCATTTAATTTCACACAGTTATAAAATAATGCTAAAGAAAATTCTCATTGCTAATCGCGGTGAAATTGCCTGCCGGGTAATGGAAACCTGCAACAAAATGGGTATTGCCACAGTGGCGATTTACTCCGATGCCGACAAGCAGGCCAAGCATGTTCGCATGGCGGATGAGGCCTATCGGGTCGGCCCACCACCCACGGCTGAATCCTATCTGCAAATCGACCGGATCATGGAAGTGATTGAGGAGAGTCGTGCCGACGGCGTGCACCCGGGTTACGGCTTTCTGTCGGAGAACGCCGAATTCAGTCGCCGTCTGGCAGAGGCAGGCATCGCCTTTATCGGCCCCGACGAAAAAGCCGTAGCCGCAATGGGCGACAAAATCACTTCGAAAAGATTGGCTGCCGAAGCCGGTGTCAACACCATTCCCGGTTTTGACGGCATCATAGCTGACGCCGACGAAGCCGCCCGCATCGCAGCAGAGATCGGTTACCCAGTGATGGTCAAGGCGAGTGCCGGTGGTGGCGGTAAGGGAATGCGCGTTGCCTTTGCGGAAGATGAAATTGCCGAAGCGTTTCGGGCCGCTTCGTCAGAAGCAAAGAGTGGTTTCGGTGATGACCGGGTATTTATTGAAAAATTTATCGTTGAGCCGCGGCATATAGAGATCCAGGTGCTCGCCGACAAACAGGGCAACACCCTTTACCTGAATGAGCGGGAATGCTCGCTGCAACGTCGTCATCAGAAAGTCATTGAAGAAGCGCCCTCCTCTTTTGTGACCCCCGAAGTCCGCCAGGCAATGGGTGAACAGGCGGTGCGACTGGCCAAAGCAGTGGATTATCACTCGGCCGGAACCGTCGAGTTCATCATGGATGCGCAACGCAACTTCTATTTTCTGGAGATGAACACGCGCTTACAGGTTGAGCACCCGGTCACTGAACTGACTACCGGGATCGACCTGGTGGAACAGATGATTCGCGTCGCAGCCGGCGAAACTCTGTCCATTTCCCAGGACCAGGTCGGCATTAACGGCTGGTCGATCGAAGCTCGGGTTTATGCAGAAGACCCCAGCCGCGGCTTCCTGCCGTCCATCGGCCGGTTGGTTGATTATCGTGAACCTGCCGGTGAGGGTATCCGCGTCGACTCCGGGACCTTTGAGGGTGGTGAGGTTTCCATCTATTACGATCCGATGATCGCCAAACTGATCACCTGGGGAGCGGATCGGGAGCAGGCACGTCAGCGGATGATGGATGCCCTGGACAGCTTTGATATTCGTGGCGTGACCACCAATATCGTCTTTCTCAATGCGCTGGTGAGCCATCCGGCGTTTGCCAGCGGTGCAATCTCCACCGGGTTTATCGGCGAAGAGTACCCGGAAGGATTCAGCGGTGACGGCGGCAGCGCCGAACAGCAGGAGCTGTTTGCGGTGATTGCCGGTTACCTGAGGGCTGAAGCCAGGCTTCGCGCAACCCACGTCCATGCCAGCGACGCTGACAGTCCCTGGAAGATGCTCAAGCGCACCGGGAGCGGAAACTGATCATGAGCTGCAAAACAGAGTTCGAGTATTTTGTCACCATTAACGGTGAGCATTATCAGCTGCAGATCAAAGCCGACGATAACGGTGCCGAGATCTGTGTCGGCGACCGCACCTATCAGATCGAAGGGGCGTTTAAGCCCGGCGCCGGGGTACAGCGGTTTAAGGTCAATGGCGATGTGATGAGCTTTCGCATCACTGAAGAGGACCATTTTCTGACGCTTTCCCGCCATGGCCGGGAAGTACGCACCCGCGCCATGAGCGCCAGCGAACACAATTTCTACAGCCTCATGCCGGAGAAAGAGGAAGCCGATACCTCATCCATGGTGCTGTCGCCAATGCCGGGCAAAGTGCTCACGGTATATGTAAAAGCTGGCGATAAACTGGCCGCTGGCACAGAAGTGTGCGTGCTCGAAGCGATGAAGATGGAGAATGTTCTTTACGCAGAGAAAAACTGTGTTGTTGAAGAGGTGCTGGTCGCTGCGGGTGATACCGTTGATGCCGATCAGCTGCTGATCTCGTTGCAGGTCGAGGAGAACGAGACATGATTGGTGAACTCAACCACGTGGCCATCGCCACTGCCAACCTGGATGCCGCAAGCAAACTCTACCGGGATGTGCTGGCGGGCGCAGCGAAAGTCTCTGCTCCTCAGCCACTCCCCGAACATGGTGTCACCACTGTTTTTGTCGATACCGGCAACACCAAGCTGGAGCTCCTGGAACCACTCGGCGAGAATTCGCCTATCGCCCAGTTTATCGAGCGTAATCCTGCCGGTGGCATCCACCATCTCTGCTTCGAAGTGGATGACCTGTCCAGTGCCATCAGCAAACTCAGGGAAGAAGGTTATCGGGTTCTTGGTGAGCCGAAAATCGGCGCTCACGGGCTACCGGTGGTGTTTCTTCATCCCAAGGATTTTGGTGGCGTACTACTCGAGCTGGAAGAGAAGGCGCGCTGAGGAAAACCAGAGCAATCGAGTGGCCAGGTTACCCAGCAGAAGCTAACCACGCTCCCGGTAACCGCCGCTATTTATCGGTTGCGGCATAGTTGAGCATCGGCTGGATCTGCTGAACCGACTCATCAATAAACTGCACCAGGGTATCAACCCGCTTGTTATGCAGGTCCGGATGGGTCAACACCCAGAGATCCAAATCCAGCTCCGGGCCGACATCAAACGCTCTCTGCAGTCTTCGTTCCGACTCACCAAGGTAACGCGGCAATACCGCCAGGCCAATCCCCTCACGCGCCGCTGAGCGCTGTGCCATCACCACATTACTGGTGTAAACGATATCATTTTCGTCTACTACGGCGCGGGTCCATTTGGCGTAACCACGGTGCGCCTCATGGCTATCGGCACTCACGAACTTATGGCCCTTGAGCTGTTCGACATTCTCCGGCTGGCCATACTGCTCGAAATAAGCCGGGGCGCCGTATACCGCCCAGGAGACAGTACCGATCCGTCGACCGGTCAGGTGCTCAGGCGGAGTCGCCTTGCCCATGCGAATAGCAACATCGGCCTCTTTTCGCGACAGATTAAAGACCTGACTGCTGATCACCATGTCGACACGTATTTCTGGATGCAAATCGCGGAAGCGGCGAATAAACGGTGGCAGCAAAACCATCGCCAGTCCCTCCATGGTTGCCACCCGTATGGTGCCACTTAGCGTAAGATCTCCGGTGGAGAGCTTCTCCATAATAGTTTCACTTTCCGTCTCCATCCGCCGGGCATGCTCCAACACCTCCTCCCCGGCCAGGGTCAGCTGGTAACCGGAAGGCAGTCGGTCAAACAGCGGTGTCTCCAACCGATTTTCCATCGCATTGATGCGACGAAAGACGGTTGAATGGGTCACCATCAGCTGGCGTGCAGCCCCCGAGAGGGAGCCGTTATCCGCAACAGCGAGAAAAATCCGGTAGTCGTCCCAATTAAGACCTGTTCTATTTTGCAAATCATATTTTCCAATTTAGTGAATTTACACTATTTTAAAACAGATTATCATTTGCGCCCACGAGCACAGGGATTGAGCCTAATGCTCAGCTCACACGGATGTGAGCGATCTAATCCGAACTGCATTTTCAAAAAAAATACAGTTCGCAGACCGAACAACACACCGGTCAAATCCGGCGGCAGGGTAACTCCTCTCCTCCTCTCCCGCTCTGTCGTCGGACCTTTTCCAGATGCCCCACTTCGGTGGGGCATTTTCGTTTGCGCGTCGGAAATTTTAGCGGCGCCGCCAACCCACCCAGCGACCCATCAAACCGGTCGGCAAGGTTCTACCTACCGACAGCCCCCGCCAGTCAATACTCCAGCTTTCTTGAGCTGGATCATAGCACCCTGACAAGCCGCAATTAACACTACTGCTGCGCGTATTCACGCGTACAGAGGGTTTAACGATTTAAGGTGCTATCAAAATGATGAAAAAGGGATTTCTAAACTTGACCGCCATCACCATGGCTACAGCAGCAACCGTAGGCAGTGCGCCGGCCGCCGCCTATGAGGCCGGCGACTGGCTGATTCGCGGCAGAATAATTGCTGTGGTGCCCGACGAATCCAGCAATACACTGACAAGTAGTATCGCTGGACCTCTGGGCACCAAAGCTGGCCTCGACAGTGACGTCGTGCCCGAACTCGATTTTACCTATATGCTGACCCCTCACTGGGGACTGGAACTGATTCTGGCGTCCAGTGAGCATGACGTTAAAGCCAAAGGTGCCTTGTCAGGTCTGGGCAACATCATTGACTCTCGTACCCTGCCACCCACCCTGACGCTGCAGTACCACTTTCTACCCGACAACAAAATTCAACCCTACGCTGGCATCGGTATCAATTACACTCACTTTTTTAGTGAAGATGCCTCAACATCCCTGAAAACAGCCGCTGGTGGGCGGGCGAATGTTGATCTGGACCCTTCCATCGGCATCGCGTTTCAGGTCGGTATGGATGTGGCCCTGCAGGATGACTGGTTTATCAATTTCGATGTGAAGTATATCGATATGGAAACCGACGCCAGCATTTCAACTACCGCGTTGGGAAAACTGAAGATTGATGTCGATATTGACCCCTGGGTCTACGGTATCGGTATCGGTAAAAAGTTCTAGTCTATTCTTTGAACTAGGCGCTTCAGTCGGCTGCTCCAGGGGGGGGTCCGGCTGAAGCCTCACTGGTTAGACGGCAGCAGCGCTGTTAGTCTTTGGCACCTGCATCTAACTTTCTCTTCGCTGCCGACTCGCCTTCACGAGGCTTTACTTTCTCTCGTTTTGACCACATGCTTGTGAGGAATTTCTGAAACATTTATAACCACCTCATAGCACTAAACTCAATGCTGCGCATGCTCTTGCCGGTGACAACAGTCGCCTTATCATTACTACTGTCGGCGCCCAGTTCCGCAACCAACAATATTATGCTGGTGGTGGATAACTCCGGCAGCATGAAGCAAAACGACCCGGAATTTCTGGTCCGCGACACCCTGATCAACTTTGTCAGAAACCTGCCCGAATCTGATCGGGTCGGCATTCT
Source organism: Immundisolibacteraceae bacterium (assembly GCA_052031065.1). GTDB lineage: Bacteria > Pseudomonadota > Gammaproteobacteria > Immundisolibacterales > Immundisolibacteraceae > JBPEXY01. The sequence goes on from JBPEXY010000151.1 coordinate 7,477, forward strand.
TCTGTTCGGCACACAGTCACGCACCATACTGCCACTGACCCAGGTCTCCGCAGTGGCGCACCACATTGACCACAACGCTCTTCGCGATATCAACTATGTCGACCAGTGGACCGACACGGCAGCGGCTCTGGAACAAGCCTCCTACGATCTGAAGATGGACAGCACACCATCGAATCAAAAAGCGATTGTCCTGCTCACCGATGGTATCGTTGACACCGGCGACAAAAATGACTCGCAACGACGGCGGGAATGGATTATCAATGGCCTGGCTCCCCAGGCTGCGCAAAGCGGGATCAGGATATTTTCCATCGCCTTTACCCAAGCCGCCGACTTCGAGGTCCTGCAGTCTATTGCCCTGGCAACCGGCGGCGATTATTACCGAATTCTCTCAGTGGATGATATGGCGAGGGTCTTCTCCAGGGTGCATGACGCTCTCGCCGGGCTGAGTCAGGAGAACTCAGCATCCGGAGATTCATCAAGAGATCTTGACGAATTTGGACTCAACCCGGATCTCACCGCCGACGACACGGAAATTGATGCGTCCGAAACCAGCCTGCTAGCCGTTGCGGAACCTTCAAATGCGCATGTATTGGATACCAACAGCATTCCCCAGTTTTCCGGCCGCGACACGAATTTCGGTGAACTCAACGATATTGACCAGGCCCCGCTTTCCGCGATTGCACCAGAGGAACAGAGAGTCTCAAAAGAAAATCGAAAACCCACGGACTCGGGCTCCTGGCTACCCCGAGTCACGATCATTCTGGTTATAGCGATGATAACAAGTGGGCTATTCCTGTTTGGGATATGGCGGCCAAAAGTCCGTCGTGGAGCGGCGGAGGCAGTTTTACATGACCTGAAAAAGATAACCGGCGCAAGCACCATCCTGTTAACTGGCATGACCACTCGTATCGGACGCAATCCTGATCGAGGTGGGCTTTTTGAGCGATTTAACCAGCTCCAACTACAAAACCCCGGGATATCCCGGTTTCATGCCGTTATTGAGTGTCGGGACGATGGCTACTGGCTAATCGATCAAGAATCCAAAAACGGCTGCATGGTCAATTTTGAAAGGGTGCGCATGCCCAGAAAACTCTTTTCAGGTGACCGTATTCACATCGCTAAAACGGAATTTATCTTCGAACTGCCCGCATCAGAAGGCTCCGACGAAACCATTTTGTTTGGACAGTAGTTCAGATTCGGCAATATTACCGGCTAAAATAACCATGCGGGGTCTGCTTTTAATCTGCCTTTTCCCTTGCACCCATTGTCAATTCTATCCGGAACTTCCGCATGATTAATAATAACTGGAACATTCTTGCACTCGGTCTGCTGGCGGCTATCTTCACCAGTGCATCCACAGCTGAACCCTATTTCCAGGGAGTCAAGCCATGTGAGACCTGTCACACAGCGGAAGTCGAGGTTTGGGAAGGAACCGTCCACGCGCAATCGTACAAAACCATTCACAAATCGGAAAAAGCAATCGCGCTGCTGGCTAAAGTAGGCAGCGAGGAGTCGATGAAACGCGACCCGCTCTGCATCTCGTGCCATTTTAGCCTGCGGCAGAAAACCGCCAGCTCCAAACCCAAAGCGAAAGATGGGCCCTCCTGTGAAAGTTGTCACGGACCATCCTCAGACTGGATCGATATTCACAACGATTATGGCGAATACGCGTCGGCAGAGGACGAGCCGCCAGAGCATCGCGCTAACCGACTGGCGCAGGCTGAAGAGGCAGGAATGATTGGCGCCTTCAACCTGTTTGGTATTGCCACTAACTGCACCTCCTGCCACGGTCTATCGCGCCCTGATATCGAGGGAGAACAGTTAGCAGCAATGTTCGATAACGGCCATCCGCTAAACGCGGATTTTGAGCTGGTGCGCTATTCTCAGGGGACGGTTCGCCACCGCTTCTACCCGCCGAATATAGATATCAACGCTGAAATGGATGCCGCTGGCCTCTCAAGGCTTTATGTCCTCGGCAAAGCAGCTCAGATTGTCGCAGCAGACCAGGCAGTAGAGATAGCTCCTGATGGCCCATATAAAAAAGCACAACAAGCCATAGCCGCTGCAGCGAGGGAGGCTCTTGGCCCGGTAGCCAACAACGCCGCTGTCGCTGCGTTTTTAAAGAACCCTACTACCGCCCAGGGACGAACTCTGGCAACGAGTCTTGAAGACGTCGATCTGTCTTCCACACTATCTGGCTTGCTGCCCGCCCCGACAGACTATAAGTAGGCAAATAGAGCAATGGCATAGACACCGTCGCTACAAACAATCAAGCAAGACATGAATAATCATGCCGGTAGTGCCTTGGCTCGCCCAAAGCGATGGGATGCTCCGTTTGACCCCAATCTTCATCAGGTCGAGCTCGGGACACTGCTGCGAATCCCCGAAATCGCTGCGATTGACGCATCAGCATTTCCCAAATCCCTGCCGCTGGAAGG
>JBPEXY010000152.1:0-12195 GCA_052031065.1 Immundisolibacteraceae bacterium
CTGGTCGTCGGCTTTATGGTGATGTGGTACCGCGGTTTTGGATTGGTGGCCAATGTTGCGCTGGCGCTGAACCTGGTGCTGCTGGTCGCTGTCCTGTCGCTGTTGCAGGCGACACTGACCCTGCCGGGCATTGCCGGTATCGTGCTCACGGTCGGTATGGCAGTAGATGCCAACGTGCTGATTTTTGAACGTATTCGGGAAGAGCTTAATGCCGGTAATACACCGCAGAACAGTATCTATGCCGGTTTTGACAAGGCTTTTTCCACCATCTTTGATGCCAATGTCACTACCCTGATTGCCTCTGCGGTGCTGTTTGTTTTTGGTACCGGGCCAATCAAGGGTTTCGCGGTGACCCTGTCCATGGGAATTCTCACCTCGATGTTTACCGCCATCCTGGTGACGCGGGCGATGGTCAACCTGGTCTGGGGTGGACGTCGGGTGGCCAGTTTGCCAATTGGCCACTCGCTGTTGCGGCTTAAGGGAGAGCGGGCCATTCGGTTTTTGTCACGCCGGCGTCTGGCGGCGATTGTTTCCGGATTGATGATCGTGGTGTCCATCGCCTCGCTGGCAACCCGAGGTCTGCAGTTTGGCATCGATTTCACCGGTGGCACGCTGGTCGAAGTGGGCTATCAGCAGCCGGCGGACCTGCAGCAGGTCGAACAGGCGCTGCAGGGAGCCGGGATTACCGATGCGGTGGTCCAGCTGTTCGGTACGCCCAGTGACGTGCTGATTCGCCTGGCATCTGGTTCGGGTGGAGATCTCGCCCAGCTTAGTGGTGATGTGCTCACCGCGTTGCAGGGCTATGACGACAGTGTCGAGCTGAGACGGGTTGAGTTTGTTGGACCGCAGGTAGGGGAGGAGCTGACCCAGGATGGTGGTCTGGCGCTGCTCTTCGCGTTACTCGGTATCCTTCTCTATGTGGGTCTCAGGTTTCGTTACCAGTTCGCCATGGGCGCGGTTGCTGCACTGGTGCATGACGTGCTGATCACGCTGGGGCTGTTTTCGCTATTTGCCATTGAGTTTGACCTGACGGTGCTGGCGGCGCTGCTGGCAGTCATTGGTTACTCGCTGAACGACACCATTGTGGTGTTTGACCGTATTCGTGAGAACTTTGCGGTGATCCGTAAGGGCGGCGTGATAGAGGTGATTGACCAGGCGCTAAACGATTCGCTGGCGCGAACCCTGGTGACTTCGGTGACTACTCTAATGGTGTTGTTGGCCTTGCTGTTTTTTGGTGGTGAGGTGATTCGCGGGTTTGCCATGGCGCTGCTGTTTGGCGTGCTGATTGGCACCTACTCTTCGCTGATGGTCGCCAGTCCGGCGTTGATTGGTCTGGGATTGACCCGTGAGGATATGGAAGAACCGGAGAAAGAGGGCGCTGATGCCGAGTTAGCCTGATCTCTCTCGGCTAACAGCAAGGCGGCTATCAGTCAGTCTGGCGATGCAGGGCCAGCGGTTCAGAACGACCTGTTTACCGCTAGCGGGTCAGGAATTCGTCAATCGCGATTAGCTCGGGGCCGTGTTGATCCCAGCGGAGAATTTCTCCCTGCTCCTGCCAGCTGCCAAGTACCCAACGAATCGCTGTGCCGTTGGTAACAGCGTGTTCATGTCGGGCGGGCCGGTGGGTGTGGCCGTGAACCAGGGTTGTGACTGCATGGGCGTCGAGGGTGCTGGTGATGGTCTGTTCGTTGACGTCCATGATCGCTACGCTTTTATTCGCCGTTTCGGTTTTGCTCTGTTCGCGGAACTGCTGCGCCTGGCGGATACGCTCTTCCATTGACTGGTTGAGAAACTGGCTGCGCCATTCCGGCTTGCGGACGACCGCACGCACCTGCTGATATTCGACGTCATCGGTGCAGAAAAGGTCACCGTGGCTGATCAGCACGGTCGCATCCATTACTTCAATGATTGCCGGGTCTTCCAGAAGCTGTGCTGAGGTCGCGCCGCAAAACTGCTGGTCAAGTAGAAAATCGCGATTGCCATGGAGCAGATAGATCGGCATGGATAGCCGGTTCAATGCATCAATAATTCGACCGTAAGCAGGTTTGGCGGCGTCATCGCCGATCCAGGCATCAAAGAGGTCACCGAGGATATAAAGCGCGTTACCGTCGGCGGCTATTTGGTCAAGGAAACGGAGAAACCGTTCTGTAGTGACTGCGGGGGCTCTGCCGCCCCCGGCCATTTTCGATTCCAGCTCCGGCGTCAGGTGCAGGTCGGCAATGAAATAGGTTGCCACGGGTGATCTGCCTATAGGCGACCGGCTAATCTACAGTGATGCTATTGATGGTTACCGTCGTTTGCGGCACGTCTGAAGGCATTGGTCCGCCAGCGCCGGTGGGCACCGTTTTAATCTGGTCGACAACATCCATGCCAGAGGTGACCTTGCCGAAAACTGCATAGCCGTAACCATTCATGTCGGCACTGCGGAAGTTGAGGAAATCATTGTCATTGACGTTGATGAAAAACTGCGCGGTGGCGGAGTGGGGGTCGGGCGTGCGCGCCATGGCGATACTACCCACTTCATTGGTCAGACCGTTATCGGCCTCGTTCTGAATCTGTTCGCCGGTCGGTTTCTGGGTGAAGTCCTCAGTAAAACCACCGCCCTGGATCATAAAGCCATCAATCACGCGGTGAAATATGGTGCCGTTATAGAAGCCGTCGTTGGCGTAGCTGACAAAATTGGCGACGGTTATCGGTGCCTTCTCAGGGTAGAGTTCCAGTTGAATATCTCCCATGCTGGTGGACATGGTCACGTTGACTACTTCGGCTTCACTCATATTAATAACCTTCTCGGTGGTGGCGGTTGAATCTGTTGTCTGTGTGTGGCTCTGGCTCTGCAGAGAGATTGTCGTCTCGGCTCTGGTAGGAATATCGGGACTATTCATCACCAAAACCGCGAACAGTGTGGCCGCTAGCGCGATACCAAGAAAAACGTCGTTTTGTTGCAAACCTGGCTCCATACTGACCGTTGGGAAATAGATGCTGGTGACCCAAAGCCGCTAGCGCGGCAGTTGGCTACGGCAATCCGGGTGGCGATAAACCCATGCAGCGGGCGGCTGATTTTACCATGTTGGGGTGGCTGGTTTTGTGAGTTGCCGGGGTTTTGGTTACCATTCCGCGCCCCATGCCCCGCCGGTTTGATACCGGTATCGTTAAAGTTGCAGTTTCAGGTGGTTTTGTGAATCCCGTGTCTTTATTTGTCTACAACAGTCTCACCGGAAAAAAAGAGCAATTTAAGCCGATCGTACCGGGTCAGGTAGGTCTCTACGTTTGTGGCGTGACGGTTTATGATTTTTGCCACATCGGCCATGCTCGGGTTTTCGTGGTTTTTGATGTCGTGGTGCGTCACCTGCGCGCTTTGGGGTTCAAGGTCAATTATGTGCGCAACATTACCGATGTTGATGACAAGATTATTGACCGCGCCGGCGAGCAACAGCGGCAAGTTAAGGACCTGACCGATGAGTTCATCGCTGCGATGCACGAGGATATGGGTCAGTTGGGCGTACTGTTGCCCGATCATGAACCGCGAGCAACGGCTCATATGGGCCAGATCATCGACATGATCGAGCGCCTACAATCTGCCGGCTACGCCTACCAGGCCAGTAATGGCGATGTTTATTACCGGGTTGAACGGTTTGCCGGATATGGCAAGCTGGCTGGGCGTGATCTGCAGAGTCTGCGCGCGGGTGCCCGGGTCGAGGTGAATCAGCAGAAGGAAAATCCGCTCGATTTCGTGCTCTGGAAAACTGCGAAACCGGGCGAAATTAGCTGGCAGTCTCCCTGGGGGGAGGGGCGTCCCGGCTGGCACATTGAGTGTTCTGCCATGTCGACCCACTGTCTGGGGGACCATTTTGATATTCATGGCGGTGGATTCGACCTGCAGTTTCCCCACCACGAAAACGAGATTGCCCAGTCGGAGGCCGCGACCGGGACAACCTTTGTTAATACCTGGATGCATAACGGTTTTGTCCGTGTGGATGATGAAAAAATGTCCAAATCAATGGGCAATTTCTTCACCATACGCGAGGTTTTACAGCTCTACCCGGCTGAAGTGTTGCGTTATTTTCTGCTCGCCAGCCACTACCGCAGCGAGCTTAATTTCTCCAATGCAGCGCTTGACCAGGCGTGGGAGGCATTGCGGCGCTGCTATCGGGCTCTGGTTGATATACCGGTGTGTGAGGCAGAAGCTGAGCACGCGACTTTTGATCGCTATCTGGCTGCGATGAATGATGACTTCAACACACCGGAAGCGCTGGCGGTGCTGTTTGATCTGGTGCGGGCGATCAATAGTTCATCCGGCGCTGAGCAACAGCAGTTGGCCGCTCAGTTGCGCAAGTTAGGTGGATATCTGGGTTTACTGCAGGAAGTACCCGACCAGTTTCTGCGTCGCAGTTCGACTGCCGAGTTATCGTCTGAACAGCTTGACGATGCCGCGGTGCAGGCGCTGGTTGATCAGCGACTAGCAGCGCGTGAAGAGAAAAACTGGACCCTTGCAGATCAGCTGCGTGACATGCTTGATGAGGCCGGCATCATGCTTGAAGATCGTGAAGGCAAAACCCGTTGGAGCCGTCGATAGTTAATGTCGCCAGGCAGTGTCGTCTGAGCTACCGGGCATCTTTGGTCGCCAACCAGACTCGGGTATTCTAGTCTCCGTCAGACGGCGCCAGACCATTCTGCTTGGCCGCCATTAAGGTGTTGCTCAGCAACATGGCGATGGTCATCGGACCGACCCCTCCCGGGACCGGGGTGATGTAGCTGGCAACTTCGCTTGCGCTCTCAAATTCGATGTCACCGCGCAAAGAACCGTTCTCTCCACGGTTGATACCGACATCGATAACCACAGCACCGGGTTTAATCCACTCACTCAACACTACACCAGGTTTGCCCACGGCGACCACGAGAATATCGGCGTTACCAACGTGGGTCTCAAGGTCTTTGGTGAAGCGGTGACAGATGGTTACCGTTGCACCCGCCAGCAGCAGTTCAAGAGCCATCGGTCGGCCAACGATATTAGATGCCCCGACCACCACCGCATGTGCGCCCTGGAGCTGGGTTTCTGTGAGGGTAAGCAGGTGCATAATGCCGCGTGGTGTGCAGGGTCGAAGGCCGGGCAGTCGTTGTGCCAGCAGGCCAATGTTGTGGGGGTGGAACCCGTCCACATCCTTGACCGGGTCAATCGCATTGATCACCTTGCTCGAATCGATATGCAGGGGCAGGGGTAGCTGTACCAGAATGCCATCGACATCGGGATCATCGTTGAGTTCCTGGATTAGACCGAGTAGTTCAGCTTCGCTGGTCTCTTCTGGAAGATCGATGGCTCTGGAGTCGAAGCCGACCTGGTCACACGCCTTACGTTTATTACGAACGTAAATTTCCGAAGCGGGGTCAAAACCGACCAGCACGACAGCCAGTCCCGGCCGACGTTTACCGCTTGCCAGCAGCTGACCTACCTGTTCACTGACCTGTTGTCTGATTCTGCCTGCAGCGGCTTTGCCATCTATAATCTGAGCGGTCATTTTTGACCCAATTGTCGGTTGAATGGGTGTTTGGGCCAGGCCCGGGCGGGTATGATACTACCCTCCGGTCTGGTTGTTGTGAGCAACGCAGGTGATTGACCAATTGGGGTGCTGCGGGTATATTTCGCCGTCCCGCGTGGTCTTGAATTTGGTCTTTATCGGGGTATGGCGCAGTCTGGTAGCGCGCCTGCTTTGGGAGCAGGATGTCGGGAGTTCGAATCTCTCTACCCCGACCAATCATGATGGCGTTCTGGGCGGGCTGAAGCAGCCGCAGAGCAGACGAACATGGCGCCCGTAGCTCAACCGGATAGAGCATCGGCCTTCTAAGCCGAGGGTTGCAGGTTCGAGTCCTGCCGGGCGCGCCAGTCATGGATCGCTTTGGCAAAGGTTTTATGGTGAGCGTAGCTCAGTTGGTAGAGCCCCGGATTGTGATTCCGGTGGTCGTGGGTTCGAGCCCCATCGTTCACCCCATTTTCTGCAAGGTCAGTCGGTTTCAACTCCGGGTGACCTGCAGCGCTTCTTTTCTTCGTCCGTCTCCCGGACAACCTGTTTCCCGGTACGGGCTGTTAGCTCAGTTGGTAGAGCAGCTGACTCTTAATCAGCGGGTCCAGGGTTCGAATCCCTGACAGCCCATGTTTTTCTCCTGTCCTTATCGGGCAGAGAACGAGCGGTTCTGACCGACACGCTCGTCCGGCATCAAGATTTTTCTTAATTTTCCTTTTCTCTAGCCGTTATTGGGTACACGGTGGCAGAAGTGGGTTGCTTGCTGTGTGGTATTGCTCATTCAAAAACATAAAGTTCAAATTACAAAGAGGCAGGGAAATGACGATTCGAGGCAAATTATTGATCGGCGCGATGGTTCTCGCTGCGCTACCGGTGCTTCTATCATCGGGAATCACCGGATGGCAGTCTTACAGAAGCGCGAAAGAGGCGCTGGTCGATCAGTCCCGAGAGCGGCTCATTTCGATGCGGGAAATGAAAAAGTCGCAGGTGGAAAGGGCTTTTGCCAGCATGAGTGACCAGATACTGAGTCTCGCACAAAGTCGTATGACTATCGATGCGATGGTCGAATTTGAACGGAACTATCTGGAGTTCCAGAAGGTGGTTACGCCTTCCGAACTGGAGGTCCGTCAGCAGCGTAGTACTGTCAAAAGCTTCTACCAACAGCAGTTTTTACCCACCTATTCGGAACTGAATGCCGGAGCGACTCTTCCTGTAGAGCAATACTTTCAAACGCTCGATAAAGATGGTCTTGCCGTTCAATATCACTATCTTGCCAGTACCGAATTTGGAATCGAGGCGAAGGAGCAGTTTGACAAAGCGCTGGATGGCACTGGTTACACCTGGTTTCACGGGGATTTTCATCCCATCCTGCGTGACTATAAGGACAAGTTTGACTACTACGATGTCTACTTTATTGAACCAGAAAAAGGGGTGGTGACCTATTCGGTAAGAAAGGAGATTGATTACGGAACTTCGTTGCTGAACGGTAGTTTTGCACAGAGTAACCTGGCCGCTGTGTTTCGCCAGGCAATGGCAATTGACAGCCATGACGAGGTGGCAATTACCGATATGGGAGCTTATATACCCAGTTTTGGCCGCCAGAGTGTGTTTATGGCGGTACCGGTTTTTGAAGGCCGAAATAAAGTGGGGGTGCTGGCGTTTCAAATCTCTGCGCAGAAGATCGGCGCAATGATGACTGATGGAGAGCGGTGGCAGGATATTGGCCTTAGTCGCTCCGGTGAGAATTACCTGGTCGGCAGCGATGGATTGATGCGCAGCCCGAGCCGGTTCATGATTGAGCAGCCTGATATTTATCTGCAAAACGTCGCCGGCGATGATGTCCGACCGCTGATTGCGGCGCAGCAATCTACAGTCGGCTTGCAGAAAGTTAACACGCAAAGTGTTAGCCGGGGTCTTGCTGGAGACACAGGTTTTATGACTGTTGACGGCTACGCCGGTGAAGCGGTCATGTCGGCTTATTCCACTATTGATGTCCCGGGACTTAACTGGGCAGTGGTCAGTGAAATAGCGGTGCAGGATACCCTTGCCGCGGCAACAGGTTTACGCAACGAAATTCTCGTTACCAGTGCCACGATTGTCGTGTTGATGCTGTTGGCTGGTGGTGGCCTCGGAGGCTTTTTCGCTCGTAGCATTACCCGGCCGCTGGTGCGCATCGTCGAAGCGATGGATGATATTGCAGAGGGTGAGGGGGACCTTACTCGCAGGCTTGACGATTCAGGCAGTGATGAGGTCTCTGCGCTGGCAAGAGGGTTTAATACCTTTATCGGCAAGATTGATCGGCTGGTCGCAGACGTTGCCCAGGCAACTACCAACCTTGTTCAACAGGCTCATTCACTGGAAGAGGTTACGGTTGCTACCCATAAAGATGTTAATGATCAGCGTGCTGAAACCGAGCAGCTCAGTAATGCCATGGCAGAGGTCGTGGGCGCGGTAAATGCAGTGACAACAAGTGCCAGTGAGGCGGCTCAGGCAGCGCGGGATGCTGATTCACAGGCGCGAGAGGGCGACCAGGTGGTGCAGGGGATTGTCGGCGCGATTGCTGCTCTGGAACAGGACATACAGGGTACAGCAAAGGTTATTGAAGACTTGAACCGCGAAAGTGACGCGGTTGGCAGCGTGATTGATGTCATCAGTGATATTGCAGAGCAAACCAACCTGCTGGCATTGAACGCAGCCATTGAAGCGGCGCGAGCCGGCGAACAGGGTCGTGGTTTTGCGGTGGTTGCTGATGAGGTGCGCACCCTTGCCAGCAGAACCCAGCAGTCGACCGAGGAGATCAAACAGACGGTGAGTCGTATTCAGGTGGGTACTGAATCGGCGGTGCGGGTGATGGAACAGAGTCGTGATAGTGCTGAAGGAGTGGTCGGTCAGGTCAATGTTGCTGGCGAGAGTCTCTCCACAATCACCCAGGCGGTTGGACGAATCAGTGACATGAATGAACAGATTGCCGGTGCAGCAGCGCAGCAGTCAGCAGTGATGGAAAATGTTAACCGGAATGTTGGCAATATCAATGAAATTGCCACGCGTACCGAGGAAGGTGCGCAGCACACTTCAGCCAGTAGCCAGACCGTATTGGCGCTGTCAGACGATCTCGCGGAACTGGTCGGGCAGTTTAAGTCTGGCTCACGCAGCTGATAGCTAAACAGAACCATCCGGGGTCCGCGGTTTAGGTACTAACTTCGCCGCGGCCCCAGATGGTTGCTTCAGGGCTGATGGAGCCGCATTGAGAGATCAAGGGCACCGACAGATTTAGTCAGTTCGCCGACAGAGATGAAATCGACGCCGGTGGCTGCTATTTCGGCGATTGTTTGTAGCGTGATTCCGCCGCTGGCCTCCAGTTCAGCACGTCCGGTAGTTTGTGCGACGGCTTGCCGGAGCTGGTCTAGACTAAAGTTGTCAAGCAGCACACGATCGGCACCGGCCTGCAGTGCCTGCTCCAGCTCATCAAGCGTTTCCACTTCTACTTCCAGTAGCACCGCACTGTTCTGGATTCTTGCCTGAGCGACCGCCTGGGCGATCGAACCGGCGGCGATAATATGGTTTTCCTTAAGCAGGATGGCATCAAACAGGCCGATTCGGTGATTGGTGCCACCGCCGCACCGTACCGCATATTTTTGCGCTAATCGCAGACCCGGTAGAGTTTTGCGGGTGTCGAGAATGCGGCAGTTGTTACCGGCAACCGCGTTGACATAGGTGTGTGTGCGTGTTGCTACGGCGCTGAGGAGCTGTACAAAATTGAGTGCTGTCCGTTCACCAGTTAGTAGTGAGCGGGCCTGGCCACTTAGCTCACACAGCTGTTGGTCTGGGTGTAGCGTGGCGCCGTCCTCGGCAAACCAGCGTATGGATAGTTTCGGGTCGAGTTGTCTAAAGACTTCGTCAAACCAGTCACGACCACACAGCACACCCGGTTCCCTGGCAATGACGCTGCCGCCCAGGTGCGCGTCCGGTGGAATTAATTCCGCGGTGATGTCGCCACCACCGATATCTTCCGTGAGCGCCTGTCTGACCTGTCCAACTATCCCGGCCGCAGTCGTAGGATCAGGCTTCATTGGAGTTGTTCCCCCCGGCTGCAGATTGTTGGCGGCGAAAATAATCAATTCTCATTTCCCGAACCTTTCCTGCCAGCAGCCACAAAGCGATGAGGTTGGGAATGATCATCAGTACATTGGCGATGTCGGCGAGGTTCCAGACCAGTCGCAGCGGAATGGACGCCCCAACGGCAACCAGCACTACGTAGACAATCCGGTAGGGAACGACCGCGACTTCGCCAAACAGGTAGCTGGCTGCCCGGTCACCATAGTAAGACCAGGCGATGATGGTTGAAAAAGCAAACAGGGTTAACCCGCCGCCGACGATCCACGCACCGGCGTCGCCCAGTGTCATCGAAAACGCATGGGCGGAGAGGGCAGCACCCTCGAGGCCGTCGGGCCGGGCGTCGCCCCACTGTCCGCTGATCACTATCACTAGGGCTGTCATGGTGCAGATAAACAGGGTATCGATCAGCGGTTCCAGCATCGCCACCAGCCCTTCACGAACCGGTTCATCGGTTGATGCTGCTGCGTGAGCAATAGGTGAGGAGCCAAGTCCGGCTTCATTGGAGAACACACCACGAGCAATTCCGTAGCGCATGGCAGCACCGATAGCCCCGCCACCTGCCGCAGCTGGATTTATTGCCATGTCAATAATCTGCCAGAGTGCGCCGGGGATCTGCTCTGCATGCATGACTAGAATGACCAGCGCCGCCCCACAATAGATCAGAGCCATCACCGGCACGATCACCGATGCGACCGCCGCGATTTCTCGAATACCACCAAGAATAACTGCCGCAACGGCCAGCGCCAGTAACAGGCCGATGATGGTCTGGGTGGTTAGCGATGTGCCGAGTAGAACGATCTGCTCGCGCTGCATGAACGAAGGCAGTGCATAGCCGAGGCCGTCGACCACCGAGTTGGCCTGCACCATATTACCTATTCCAAACGAGGCAATGAGGGTAAACAGGGCGAACAGGGCGCCAACACGGGGCATGTTAAGGCCGTTACGCAGAGTGTACATGGGGCCACCGGCGACCCTGCCTTCCTGGTCGATTTCCCGATAACGCAGCGCCAGCGTTACTGATGTGAATTTGGTTGCCATGCCAAAAATAGCGGTAATCCACATCCAGAAGACTGCGCCGGGCCCGCCCAGGGATATCGCCGTAGCGACTCCGGCGATATTACCGGTGCCAATCGTTGCTGACAGTGCGGTTGCCAGCGCCTGGAAGTGGCTGATCTGGCCCGCAGCGCCCGGCGAACTGTACTGGCCGCGGGTAATCTGAACCGCATGACGCAAACCGCTGACCTGGATTAATCCCTGTCTCCAGGTCAGGTAGATGCCGGTAATGACCAAAATGGTGAGCGTCGCTTTGCCCCAGAGTATCCCCGACAGCCAGCCGCTCCAGTAAACTAGTGATTCGATGATTGTTTCCATGTCTTTTAGTTTCTTTCCCGTCGGTGCGTATTATGCCGACAGGATCGCTGTTCGCGGTTGGGATTGGATTCTAAATGTTCCATCAATGCGGAAATTCGCGCTGTTTTCGCAAAAGCCCCGTCATTCTGGTTGTCGAAAGGGCAGGTGAAGGGAGGGTCGATTGAAACTGCTGTTACTGTTGCGTAACCGGCTGGTCCGGCAGTTTCAAAGTGCGTTTGTGGACCTGCTACCAATTCTTGGCGTGATTCTCTTTTTCCAGCTGCTGGTGTTGCGCCAACCTTTTCCTGCAGTTGCCGAGCTGTTGGTTGGGGCTCTGCTGGTAGTGGCAGGACTGGCTTTTTTTATCGAGGGGCTGGAGATGAGCCTGTTCCCGATTGGTGAGAACATGGCTCACGACTTTGCCCGCAAGGGCAGTCTGTTCTGGCTGCTCTGTTTTGCTTTTGGCCTTGGGTTTGGCACCACGGTAGCAGAACCGACGCTGATTGCCGTGGCCGAGGAGGCAGCGCGGGTTGCTGCCACCGCCGGACTGATCGACGCCGACCAGGCGAGCCTGACGGATTACGCCCAGGGGCTGCGCTATGCGGTAGCGCTGTCGGTGGGGTTTGCCATTTTTCTGGGGGTGTTGAGGATCCTGCTGGACTGGTCGCTGCCGGTACTGATTATTGGCGGCTATGTCCTGGTTGGGCTACTGACCTTTTTCGCGCCGGCGGAGATTGTTGGTATTGCCTATGATTCCGGGGGTGTCACCACCTCCACGGTAACGGTTCCGCTGGTCACGGCACTGGGGATTGGTCTTGCCTCTTCAATCAAGGGGCGCGATCCAATGGTGGATGGATTCGGCCTGATCGCCTTTGCGTCCCTGTTTCCGATTATGTTTGTGATGGCCTACGGGATGTTGATCCATTGAATTTCCTGCAGACATTCCTTGGCACACTCCTCGGCACCGTCAACGATGTGTCGCCGATTGTCGGAGTGATCGTGGGCTTCCAGCTGCTGGTGATCCGCCGGCCTATCCATGACCTGCGGCGTACACTCGTCGGCTTTGTTTATGTGTTACTTGGTCTCGCGCTGTTTCTGGCCGGTCTGGAGAAAGCCCTGTTCCCGGTAGGTAACTTGATGGCCAGCCAGCTGGCCGGTCCAGTCGCGGCCCATCCGGCCGCGCAGTGGTACCACTATTACTGGATCTACC
>JBPEXY010000153.1:0-18130 GCA_052031065.1 Immundisolibacteraceae bacterium
CCCAGACCGCGCTCCTCGGTAAACTGGCGCACCACTTCTTGCGGCGACTCACCGCTAAGCTGCCATTGATACAGCGCCTGCAACACGCAACGACGGGCAAGTTTTCGTGAACCGCTCAACAGGATAGCTCTCCGCCGACAACTACGATCCACCCAATCAGGGCCGAATCAACCATCAATGCGGTCGAGCAGATTAACCATTTCAATGGCTGTCAGGGCCGCATCGACGCCTTTGTTACCGGCCTTGGTGCCGGCTCGCTCAATCGCCTGTTCTATCGTGTTCACGGTCAGCAACCCGAAGGAGACCGGCAGACCTGACTGCTGGCTTACGGCAGAAACGCCTTTGGCAGTCTCGTTGCAGACGTAATCAAAATGGGGGGTAGCACCACGAATCACGCAACCGAGCACCACAATAGCTTCCAGTTTGCCAGTCGCAGCCAGTTTCTGTGCAGCCAGTGGCAACTCGAAAGCGCCAGGTACGCGGCATACGGTGATATCGCCAGTCCGCGCACCGTGACGCACCAGAGTATCAATAGCAGCACTCTCCAGGCGACTGGTAATAAAGTCGTTAAAACGACTGACAACAACACCAAAACGGGCGCCTTGAACCTTCAGGTCACCTTCGATCAGATTGATTCCTTGCATAGCCCTTCTCTAGCACTCTGTTTAATGACTCTGAATCAGCGGGTTGCCACCAAAACGCAGCGCCCGCGATAGTTAAAGTTAATCATCGCCCCAACAGCCACTGGCCGACAGATAAGATCTAAGCATCCAGCTGTTAGATAAAGCAGACAAAGCGAATTAGTTTTGACCCCTGCCGGGGTTCTGGTTCGCTGGCG
Organism: Immundisolibacteraceae bacterium; assembly: GCA_052031065.1. GTDB lineage: Bacteria > Pseudomonadota > Gammaproteobacteria > Immundisolibacterales > Immundisolibacteraceae > JBPEXY01. Next base: position 839 of record JBPEXY010000153.1, read on the forward strand.
CCAAATCTGGCTTTAACTCTGCCTGAGCGCTCTGCCACTGTTCGGCCCCTGCTTCTGACTGCTTGGTGTCGGACCGCTCTTCAAGGGGAACCCATTCGACCAGTTCCAGGTGATAACCCCCAAGGCTGTGCAGTTTTCGTGGCGCGGCCATGATCCGCATTTTACCGACACCAATATCGTTAAGAATCTGCGCACCCAGACCATAGCGGCGTAATTGCGGGTTGCTCGCCTCATCGTCTGGCTGCGGCACCCCAAGCTGGCGCAGCTTATAGTGGCGTACTTCTCGGGCCAGCTCCTGCCCCTCTTCGTAGGGGTTAAGGATGACCAGCACGCCAAGCCCTTCCTCGGCAATTTTTGCCAGCGCCGAGTCGATTGACCAATGCCCCGGGGGGCGCTGACCGATCATATCCTGCAGAGCACTAATCAGCTGGACGCGCACCAGTGTCGGTGTATCGCGCTCGATATCCCCTTTGATCAACGCCAGATGAACGGCGTCGTGCACCGCATCATGATAAGCACGCAATGTGAACTGTCCATGGCGAGTCTGGAACGGCGTTTCGGCACAAAGTTCGACCGACTTCTCCTGTTTGATCCGATATTCAATCAGATCAGCGATGGTACCCATCTTCAGCCCGTGCTCGCGGGCGTAAGGAACCAGATCTGGATAGCGGGCCATGGTGCCGTCATCATTGAGAATTTCCACTATAACGGCCGCTGGCTCCAGACCGGCCAGTCGAGCAAGATCACAGCCCGCTTCTGTATGCCCAGCACGGGCGAGGACACCCCCCGGTTGCGCTTTAAGGGGAAAAATATGGCCCGGCTGGACAATATCTGCAGGCCTGGCATCGGCAGCCACCGCAGCCTGTACGGTACGCGCTCGATCGGCAGCTGAAATACCGGTGGTCACACCCTCAGCAGCCTCAATCGATACCGTAAAGTTGGTGGAATTTTTGTCATTGTTGTCTGCCACCATGAGCGGCAGATGCAGCTGTTCACAGCGGGCAGAGGTTAACGTGAGACAGATCAGCCCGCGCCCGTAACGGGCCATGAAGTTGATCGCTTCGGGCGTTACCGCACTCGCAGCCATGATCAGATCACCTTCGTTTTCGCGATCTTCATCATCGAGGACCACTACCATGCGCCCCTGACGGATCTCCTCGATGATCTCCTCGGGGGGGCTGAAGTGATTACCTGCAGAACTGGGACTCATAGCATTCCACTGTTAGGGCATTCCACTGTTAGGGCATTCCACTGTTATAGCATCCCGCTGTCGCGTAACTTGTCGATGGTGAGGGTACTCTGCGCTGCGTCAGCATCCGCGCCCTCCGCGCTGCCACTAACCAGACGCTCCAGATACCGGGCGATCAGATCCACTTCAAGATTTACCCGGTCGCCGACCCGGTAGGAAGCGATCACTGTGTGCTCCATCGTATGCGGAATGATATTAACCGAAAAGCCGTCACTGGATACGGTATTGACCGTCAGACTGGTGCCATCGATAGTAATCGAACCCTTAGCAGCGATGTACCGCAGCAACTCCCTGGGCACACCAAAGTCAAAGCGGGTGGAACGCGCATCCTCTCGCATCGACTTGACGATACCGATGGCATCTACATGACCACTAACAATGTGGCCGCCCAGAGGCTGACCCATCACCAGAGCCCGTTCGAGATTGACCGACGACCCGATTTCGAGTTCGCCCAGGGTGGTGCAATCAAGTGTCTCCAGTGAAACGTCGGCAGCGAACTGATCTCCGCTGATCTCGACCAGGGTGAGGCAAACACCATTAACAGCGACGCTCTCTCCCAATACCATCTGGGCTAGTGGCAATCCGGATGAACTGACAAACAGCCGCCGGTCACCGCCAATCCCTTCGCTGCGCTGTAACTTGCCGACGTCGGTCACTATTCCTGTAAACATAGTTTCTCTTTCAGCCTCTGCTTCCTTAACTCACCACTATCGCCATTTACTAAGCGTCTAACTCACCTCAACCCACCTTCAACCGGCCACCTGCTCCCGAAATAACCGCCTAAACGGGGTGCCCGGTGCGGTCCGCCAGGCGGTAAGTTAATCGAACATCGTCAGCCAACCGCCGTAAGTCGATCAGTTGCAACTGCGTTCGCTGCTCCATCACTGCCAGTTGCGGCAACCGCAACAGTGGCAGACCACCCTCACCCAATAGCAGCGGCGCCACGTAGATGATCAACTCGTCGACCAGGCCAGCAAGGATGAATGCTGTAGCAAGCCGGCTACCAGCCTCCACCCACACTTCATTACATTGCCGGGCTGCCAGCTGCGCAACCAGAACATTCAGATCGAGCCCCAACCCGCTCAGCGGCAGCTGTAACCGCTCCAGCTGCGGATGTTCCGGCCCGCTAGAGCCTTCAGCAACACAGTGCAACACGGAACCGGGCTGCTGTAACAATTTGCTACCTGCCGGCATTCGTCCGGCGGAATCAACCACCACCCGCAACTGCTGCGCGACCGGTTGATCAACACGAGTAGTCAGTAGCGGATCATCGGCAAGCAGGGTGCCAATGCCGGTAACTACAGCGTCACTACGCCCGCGCCAGTAATGAACATCCTGCCGCGCTTCCGGGCCGGTGATCCAGCGACTCTCACCACTCGCCAAAGCCGTGTGACCATCAATACTCATTGCCAGCTTAACCCGCACCAGAGGCAGGCCCTGGCACATCCGTTTGATAAAACCGGGGTTTAACCGTTCCGGCTTATCACCGCAATCGAGGTAATCAACCACAATTCCGGCGTCGCGCAATCTGGCCAGACCGGTACCACGTACCTGCGGGTTGGGGTCTTCTGCAGCATAGACGACCCGTCCAATACCCGCCTTGATCAGCGTGTCGCAGCAAGGTGGCGTGCGCCCATGGTGGCTACACGGCTCCAAAGTGACATAAACAGTCAGACCGTCTGCAGGTAACCCTGCCTGCGCGAGGTTTGCCAACGCATCAACCTCAGCATGGGCTTCTCCAGCACGACGATGAAACCCCTCAGCGACGATTTCACCGTGTCGAGCCAGCACACAACCTACCAACGGGTTGGGCCGGGCCGTCATACGACCCTGCTCAGCAAGTTCAAACGCGCGATCCATGAACCGGCGATCAAGCTGTTGTTGAGCAGTCAACAGAAAATACCCGCAGGTCGAGTCATCTGGCTAGCAGTCCGGTAGCGCCGATTAAAGCTGGAGTTTTTCGATCTCTTCGCGGAACGCATCGACATGTTCAAACTTGCGGTAGACCGAGGCAAACCTGACATAAGCCACCTCATCGACTTTGCGCAGTTCGTCCATAACCCACTCGCCCACCTGGTCGCTGGGGCATTCTCGTTCTTCCCAGGCCTGCAGTCGGCGTATCAACCGGCTGATCAACGCATCACGCTGTTCAGTTGAGACCGGCCGCTTCTGTAGGGCGAGATCGATTCCAGTGCGCAGTTTCGCCTCACTGAACTCATCACGCGTACCGTCGCTTTTGACCAGTCTGGGCATCGCCAGTTCGGCCTGCTCGTAGGTGGTAAACCGACTGTTACAGCTGTTGCACTGTCGCCGCCGGCGGATCGAATCACCCTCGCCAAATAACCGGGAATCGATAACCCGGGTATCGGCGGTCTGGCAGAAGGGACAGCGCACCCGTATTACCTCTGGTAGACGGGAAACCGCCGACAGAGCTCGAGAACCTGTTCTTTGACCCGCGCTTCGACCTGCTCATCACCAAGTTGACCAATGATGTCGCAGATCCAGCCGGCAAGCTGCCGCGCCTGCTCAACACCGAAACCACGGGTGGTCATGGCCGGAGAGCCGATGCGAATGCCACTGGTGACGAAAGGCGACTGCGGGTCATTGGGGACGGAATTTTTATTTACGGTGATATTGGCGCGCCCCAGTGCCGCCTCAACGTCCTTTCCGGTAAGTCCCTGTTCGATAAAATCGACCAGCATTAGATGGTTATCAGTGCCACCGGAAACAATCTTGTAACCACGTTCACTGATTACTTCAGCCATCGCCCTGGCATTATCAACCACAAGCTGCTGGTAATCTTTAAATTGCGGCTCAAGCGCTTCCTTGAAAGCAACTGCCTTGGCAGCAATCACATGCATCAGCGGCCCGCCCTGACTACCAGGAAAAACGGCAGAATTCAGTTTCTTTTCGATTTCCGCGTTGGCTCGGGCAAGTATCAGTCCGCCACGAGGGCCTCTCAGGGTTTTGTGCGTGGTCGAAGTGGTAACGTCAGCGATGGCAACCGGGTTGGGATAATGCCCCGTAGCAACAAGCCCGGCAACATGAGCCATGTCAACCATTAGCAGGGCTCCGACCTTGTCGGCGATTTCACGAAACCGGTTCCAGTCCATCACCCGCGAATAGGCGCTGAACCCCGCGACAATGAGTTTTGGCTGATGTTCTACGGCCAATGCCTCAATTTCTTCGTAGTCGAGTTCTCCGGTAGTCTCGTCAATACCGTACTGGACACTGTTGTAAAGCTTGCCGGAAGAACTGACCCTGGCGCCATGGGTCAAATGACCGCCATGAGCCAGGCTCATGCCGAGAATGGTATCCCCCGGCTGCAACAGCGCCAGGTACACAGCCGCGTTGGCCTGTGACCCCGAGTGGGGCTGTACATTGGCATAGTCTGCGCCAAAAAGCTGCTTGACCCTGGAAATAGCCAGCGACTCCGCCACGTCGACATATTCACATCCACCGTAATAGCGCTTTTCAGGATAACCTTCGGCATATTTATTGGTTAGCAGCGACCCTTGCGCCTGCATCACCAGCGGGCTGGCGTAGTTTTCCGACGCGATCAGTTCAATATGCTCTTCCTGACGATGGCTTTCCGCCTCGATCGCTGTCCATAATTCAGGGTCGTAATCCTGAATTTGCGCCTGTATATCAAACATGCAGAATCAACCTCAAAGTAATGTAATGGGCCGTAAGAATTTAGATTTCCAGAGACTTTCTTCTTCGCGGCAGTCCGACTCCAGCGACCAATCAAGCTCCATAATTCTCCGCCGTAGCCTGCGACTGTTGGACGGTAACCCTTGATGGGCCCTGAAATAGACCAGGAAAATCGTCTATTCTAGCACTCCATTGCACCTACCCGCTGCGCTCTGGACAACACTGTGACCGACCAAAAAGCTTTTGCGAAGCTATCCAAACTGAAAGACCACCAACTGGTCGACCTTTACCGGAAAGTGTCCGATAAAAACCGTGCGCTCAGCGATGATGGGCCGGTAGCGGCAACAACCTGGGCAATACTGGAGAACCACCCCGATGATGCGGCGCTTTACGAAGAGCTCTGTTACCACATGTTTGCAGCCGGCTTCTCGCGAAAAGTGGTGCGGGAAAAATGGCCGGCACACCGTGAAGCTTTTTCCGGCTTTGATCCCTCAGGCCTCGCTGAGACCGACCCACAAATTATCGAAACACTGGTCACCGACCGGTCGCTCATTCGTAATCGGCGCAAACTCAGTGCGGTACTTGATAACGCCCGCACGATCATGCAAATCAAAGGGGAATTTGGCAGTTTTCGGCAGTGGCTGGGGAGCTTCTCAGCCGACAGGATTTATCTTCTGCATCGCGAACTGGTGGATCGGTTTACCTGTGTCGGACGCAGCGCTGCCGAATGGTTTCTGCTCAGCAGCGGCTTTCCATACTATTTCCAGACCGCTGACGCGGTACGCATGATCAAACGTCTGGGCCTGATGCCCAAGCAGAACAAAGATGAAGCATTTAACAGCGTAGTCATGTCATTTCAGGCCGCCAGCGGTGTTACCGCCTGGCAAATCAGCATCGATTTTTGGCGTTTTGCCAGCGGTTTTCGTATGCGCGAGGCGATCTGCGCTGAAGCGCCCAATTGTGCGAAATGCCCGCTCTGGGATTATTGCGATTTCTTTAACCAGAACGGTTAGTCGGGATAACGGCCAGGGCACTGAAATTGCTGAAACCCTTTATCAATCAGCTTGCCCAGCTCAGCTGCGGGCAACGGCCGGCTAATAAAGTAACCCTGTCCGACATCGCACTCGAGAACCGACAACAGGTCCCAGACTGCCCTGTTTTCAATACCCTCTGCGACCACTTTGATCCCCAGCTGATGAGCCATGGTGATCGTTGAGTGGACAATGATCAGATCATCTCCATTTTGATCTATCTGGGTGACGAAACCGCGGTCAATTTTCAGTTCGTCGACCTGTAATTTTTTCAGATAGGCCAAAGAAGAGTATCCGGTTCCGAAATCATCGACGGAAAACTCTATGCCATGCTGACGCAACTGCTCCATGATCTTGATCGCCTGCTGTGGGTCATCAATCAGATCACTCTCCGTCACTTCGAACTTTAACCGGTTACCCGGCACCCCCGTTTGCGCCAGCAAATCGCCGACAAAATGCGGAAGTTCGCTTTCTTGCAGGTTACGCGCAGAAAGATTGACCGCCACTTGCATGGTCCTGCCCTGCAGGTGCCATTGCGCTGCCTGGGCGATGGCTTTGCGAATGACGCTGCGCGTCAGACCAGTGATCAGCCCTGAACGCTCTGCCAGCACGATGAATTGATCGGGCGGTACATACCCTCGTCGTGGATGGTGCCACCGCGCCAACGCCTCAACCCCGACAACCGACGCGTTGCGAAAAAGAACCTTCGGCTGATAACAAAGCGACAGCTGATCGGTTTCAATTGCCTGGCGCAGATCGTTTTCCAGGGTGAATAATTCTGCTTTGTTATTTTTATAGTTCGGCTTGTAACCAACCACCCCAGCACGCTCACGCTTGGCCACATACATGGCGATCTCTGCATGACGCAGGAGCAGTTCGGCACTGTTTCCATGTTGTGGGTAGAGCGCCGCTCCGGCACTGGCCGCTAGCCCAATCCGGTAGCCATCCACTTTGACCTGCCGACTGATCTCTGTCACTACGTCGCCAGCAATCTGCTCCACTGCCTGAATGGAATTGACGCTACCAACAACCAGTGCAAATTCATCACCCCCCAATCGACCAATTTTGGCTGACCTGCCAAATTTCTCTTTAATGGCAGTAGCAACCTGGGCCAACAGCCGGTCGCCGACAAAATGGCCGAAACTATCGTTAATATCCTTGAAACGGTCCAGGTCAATCAACACCAACCCAAAACTGGCCCCGGTACCACTTGCGGCGACGATAGAGTGGGCAATGAGATCGATGAACCTGCGCCGGTCAGGCAGACCGGTCAACGGATCGTAATGATGCGGGTCACCCCCGGCATAAAGCGCACCCGATTCGTTTACCACCGCCAAAATCAGGCCATTATGCTGATCCTCGATAGCATGCAAAGTAACCAGAGCTCGCAATCTGCCATCGCTACCGACGGAAAACACAGAATCATGGAGTAGCGAATCGACCCGACCGGCAGTCAAACTTTGTAACTCTTTTTCGAACTCACCACGTTCATTGACTTCGAGGAGATCGGACAGTTGCAGGGAATCGATCTGTCCCACCCCATCAACCAGTTGCCGCGCCCTTCTATTGGCATAGACCTGTGCCTCAGATTCCCGATCGAACAGAAACACCCCCTGATCAAGATAATCGAGAACTCTGCGAATCCTGCTAATTTCACGACCGGCACGCTGGCGACTATTGATTAACCGCTCAATGACTGCATCGACGACCTCGATCCGCCCATCACTTTCGTCCATCCTCCGGTTGGTGTCACAGCTTCGCAAAATCTGCGCAACTTTCTTTCCTAGCGCATCTGCCGGGGCCTGTAGTGGTGCGATATCGACATTGGTCAAAAGACGATGACCGGCCAGATAGTCAGTAGCCAAACGGTCATCACACAGCAGTAGTATCTGCGTCGTCCGTGGTAACAGTTCGTTGTTGATCCGTACAACCTGCGGATGAATCAACAGCGCGGGCTGGTCAGTGGCAATGATGAGCAGATCCGGCGTCCGAACCGCCGCCATGCATTCGGGTAAAGCAGCGGGACCGTCGCAATCAAGTTCTGTGTAAGGGCATGGTACAAATTGCCAGTCCAGCGGGTGCCGCTCTAGCAGATTGACCACCGTCACCTTCCCGCCAGGAGTCTCCTCACTAGAGGCTACAACCCAGCTGTTACCGGTACGACTGGTACTACCCATTATTAAGAAACCGCCTCCAGCGCTGCATAATCGATATTCGAGCGGGCAACAGAAGCTCTTCTGCCCCACCTGTTATCGTCATGCGGGCGAAAAAACTGAGACACTGAAAGAAATAAAAACAGGGTTCCCATCAGCTCCCTGGGGCGAGCCACCGGGCGCGGGCCAATGGCCAATCTGCTACTGATATTTCTTACAGTTCAAGACGGGAGAAAAGGAATCACGCTCTCTGCACGAAGCTGACGAACACTAACCCGGTCAACAGGAATATCACCGACGGCAAGAAAGCCGATACAACCAGATTAAACCCGTATGCCAGGCCGACATAACCGACACCCTGGCTAAAAATGTGGAATAGCAGTCCGATAACAATGCCGGTAAAAATCCGCTGGCCAAGGTTACCGCTGCGCAAACTGCCGAAGACAAAGGGCAGCGAGATAAACACCATCACCACCACCGTCAACGGCTGCGCCAGTTTCTGCCAGAACGCCAGCTGATAACGGCCGGCATTCTGACCATTCTCAAGCAGAAACTGAACATGGCGGTACAACTCCCGAACTGACATTCGCCCCGGTTCGACAACACCCACAGACATGTTCTCTGGCGCTAATGGTGATTCCCAACGAGCGCGAGGAGATTCAAGCAGAGTTGCTTCAGTTTCATCGAGATGGGTTTGGCGAATATCCTCGAGAGCCCATTCGCCATCACGATTGACCGCTTCGCTGGCATAGGTGATCACTTTCAGGCGCTGTTGCGGGTCAAACTCATAGATGGTCACCTGTTGGAGGGAACGGTCCGCATCGACAATGCGGACATTGACAAAAGTCTGCTGATCACGCGCCCAGACACCACCATCATCACCAACAGTAAACGCATCATCCAACGCTCTACTACGCACCTCTTGACCCAATCGTTCCAGCGGCGGAACCACAAACTCACCAAGCAGGAAGGCAAACAACAGCAATGGCAACGAAGCGAACAAAACAATCCGGCCGATGTTCGAAATTGAAAATCCCGCCGCTCGCAGTGCAATTAACTCACTTCCAGCCGCCAAACTGCCCAGACCGACCAGCGAACCCACCAACGCGGCACTCGGCAACAGTTCGAATGCCCGTCTCGGAGTGGTCAGGATCATAAACTGCAGCAGCTGCATCAACCCGTAACTTGCCTCACCCAGTTCCGCAAGTTCGGCAATCAGTGCAAAGAATGAAAATACCGCGGTCAGCGCGGCCAGGGAAACCAGGAAGCCGCCAAGGACCGCCCTGGAAAGATACCGGGATACCTGACTCACCGGCGGAGCCTTAACAGGCGGTGTGGCCAGTTGACCATTGGATTCACCAGGTTGGTCATCATCACGATGAACACTAATAGCAACAGCAGGTGAACCCACCAGACCCCAACCCAGGCCGGTATCCTGGCATCACCAATCCAGGCGCTGGATACCTTCAAAAGGTTTGTGTAGAGCAGGTAGATACCCATTGCGGTTGCCAGTCTGCCGGCCCTGCCAGAGCGCGGCGCAGCGTAACTGAGCGGTACCGCCATCAGCATCAGCAGTAGCGTGGAGATCGGGATCGACAGACGCCACTGAAACTCCGCCTCGCCATAACGGCCACGTTTTTTCAATTCAGCGGTGGGCAAGGTTTCTACCTTGCGAAACTTCTGTTTGAGCTCGGGCTGCCTGATCAGTAACGCATATTCCGCATAGCTGATCTGCCTGTAATCGAGACTCCCGGCCTGACCATCATACCGATGGCCATTTTCCAGAACCAGAAACTGGTCACCATTATCCTGATCAACCTCGACCCGGGCGGTCGGCGCGACCAGAACCGTTTCCGGTTGCTCGGCGTTGATGGCACGGATAAACACGTTCTCCATGCGCGTTTTATCATCACTGAGTTGCTGTACGTAAAAAATTCGACGGCCTTCATCCAACGGCCGAAAAGAGCCCGCAGCGACACCTGTCAGAGCCGGTTCGCTCTCCACGCGCTCTTCAATCCTGACAGTCTGTTCTTCAGCCCACGGGGCCAGATAGAACGACAGCACACCGACCGGCAGACTGACAGCCAGACCAACCAGTCCCACTGGAACCAACAGCTGCAGCGGTGAAATCCCTGCAGCATTGATCGCAGCCATTTCGCTGTCACGATACCAGCGACTCAAGGTGAGGAGCGCAGCGAGATAAAGCGCCACCGGAATAATGATGGTCTGTGCCCAGAGCAGCTTCAGGCCCATCATCGACAACACCACGTCACTCGGCAGCTCCCCCTGGGCGACGGAGGCGAGATAGCGAATAACCCGTGTGCTGGATAAAACCAGCGTGAGCACGGTGATAGTACCGAGGAAATAGACCAGAAACTCCCGAAACAGAGAGCGACGAATAACCTTCATACTGTCTCGATTTTGATCAATGTCCGTAATGTGGGAGTTTCCGGGCTTACAAATTGTGAAATCGTTGAGATCACAAGGAGGATAGAAAATTCTGTCGTCAGCGCAATTAATCGCACCACTAACCGGCCAAGGCCAGCGACGTTAACCGGGAGGGAGTAAAGTATAAGCAACTCTGTGGTCCAGCTGATGTCCTGATGAATTCGGCGACTGGCCAATTTTGCGAACAGCACTGAGGCCAATAACGCCATAATAACCGAGCTGCAGTGGTGAAACGGTCCATTAGCTCCACATAACCCTTACTCCTTACCCCCAGGAACACTTTCGGCCAGTACGTTTCGCGTCCCTGGCCCGATAAACTACCCTGCGATGCAGACTAGAAACGAATAACACCCCAAAATACGATCTATCCCCCGGAGAAACCCAATGAAATTCAGCCTGGCTACCAAATCTGTCCACGAAGAGAGCGCCCACTGCCTGGTTCTGCCAGTCACCGCTGGCAAACAGCTCCCGACCGTGACGCAGAACGTGGACAAAGCCAGTGATGGTGCGATTACTGCAGCCATCAAAGCTGGCGATATCTCTACAGACCGGGGCCATTCCCTGTTGATGCGGTCGCTCAAAGGCATCACGGCTGAGCGGGTGTTACTGGTTGGGTGTGGCAAAGCGGGAGAGCTGGAGCCAGGTCACTTTATCTCAGTTCTGCAAAAAAGCGGGAAAGCATTGAAAGCACTCGGCTGCGGCAGCGCGGCCTGTTACCTGACCGAACTACCGGTAGTCGGCCGCGATTTGCAGTGGAAACTGGCGCTGGCCGTGCAAACACTGGAACAGGCCACCTATCAGTTTACCGAGTACAAAAGCGGGAAAAAGAAGCCACCAAAACTCAAACGTATCGGCCTTAGCGCCGCTAGCGAAACTGAGACACCAGCAAAAGTGTTGAAAGCGGTTCTTGAAACCCATACAGCCATTGCCGCCGGGGTTAAACTGGCCCGTGACCTTGGCAACCGGCCGGGTAATGACTGTACGCCGACGTTTCTCGCCAGCGAGGCACAACGACTGGCAACCGAATTACCCTTGAAAACCACCGTGCTCGATGAGCAGGCGATGAGCAAATTAAAAATGGACAGCCTGCTCTCCGTGGGTCGCGGTAGCCGGCAGGAATCCAAACTAATTATCGTCGAATACAAAGGTGGGACCGCCGCAGCCAAACCGGTTGTGCTGGTTGGCAAGGGGGTCACCTTCGATTCCGGTGGCATCTCCCTGAAGCCGGCTGCCAGCATGGAAGAAATGAAATACGACATGTGTGGCGCAGCGAGTGTTCTCGGCACTCTGCAGGCAGCAGCGGCGGCCAACCTGCCGATTAATCTTGTCGGCATTGTTCCGGCAGTCGAAAACATGCCCGATGGCCTCGCCAACAAGCCTGGCGACATTGTCACCAGCATGTCAGGCAAAACCATCGAAATCATCAACACCGATGCCGAAGGCCGGCTGATCCTGGCCGATGCGCTCACCTACGCTGAACGCTACAAGCCCGATGTAGTGATCGACATCGCAACACTGACCGGTGCCTGCATTATCGCGCTGGGTCACCACCTCAGCGCAGTATTGGGCAACAGTGATGAACTGATCGACGACCTTATTGGTGCGGGGATAGATAGCCACGACAGGGCCTGGCAACTGCCCCTGATGGAGGAGTATCAGCAACAGATCAAAAGCAACATTGCCGATATCAGCAATGTTGGCGGCCGCGCTGCGGGTACGGTTACAGCAGCGTGTTTTCTGTCGCGCTTTACAGAGAAAGTCCAGTGGGCCCATATCGATATTGCCGGCACAGCATGGCAGAGCGGTAAACACAAAGATGCCACCGGCAGACCGGTACCCCTGTTGATGCAATACCTACTGAACCGTTGTCAATCCTGATCAGGAGCTAACATCCTATCAGTGACACCAACCCGAATCCTGCTTGCATGACAAAAGTTGATTTTTACCTGGTGGATGAACCGGGTGAACCGGCTCTGCTGCGCTTTGTCTGTCGCCTGACACAGAAAATTTTTGCGCTGGGTCATCAAATACATATTCACGCCGAATCAGAGTATCAGGCTAAGCAACTGGATGATCTGCTCTGGAGTTTCTCCGATTTATCATTCCTGCCCCACCGCCTGGTCACTGCAACCAGCAGCAACGGGCAAGATCTGTCCGCAACTGGCACCTCGGTAGATGAAAGGAGAGCGATCACCATCGGTTTTGACCATGACCCGGTGAACGCAGAGGACGTCCTGATCAACCTTTCAGAGCGGGTACCGCTATGGTTTAGTCGTTTCAACCGGGTCACCGAGTTTGTTGGCGGCGATGAACCCAGCCGGGGATTTGCCCGTGAGCGTTACCGCTTCTACCGGGACAGGGGCTACAATCTCGACACTCACCAGATTGCCAGGCAACCGGAATAGTTATGAACAGCGAGCACAATCCAGATCAGGAAAACGGATCAACAGACTCTTTGGATAATCTGCTCGATTCCGTACGCAATCACCTGGGAGCAACACCCGAATCCGCTGCTGACCTTGACGAGGAAATTCCGCTATTAACGGACGTTGTGGTCCCAGCTACCGGCACACAGCCGCCACCGCATAACATCACTCCCGGATCTGCACTGATTGAGCCTGAGCTATCTGCACCAGCTGAAGACCCAGCGGGCAACGAAGGCAACCTGTCTACCACTTCCACAGTTGTAGATGAAGAGGTAACCGACCTTCTGAATGAAACCGTGATCAGCGAGGTTAGCGCTATGCAGACCACACCTGCTATTGGTGATGATGACGCCGCTGATCCACCAGTGCATTTAAGCCAGGGTGATCCATATGGGGAGACTCAGAGCGAAGATCACGAAAAAGCTGCCGACGACTGGCTTGATGAAACCGTACTCAGCACCCCCATTGAAATTGCTGGGGCTCCTGCCTCCGACACCCCGCAGAACGATAACGAACAGAGTTTTGATATCAATCTTGAGATGGCCGCAGAAACAACCAGGCTTGAGAGTATCGATGACGAAACCGCTGATCCAATGGTGCATTTAACCTCGGGTAGCCAGGGTGATCCATATGGGGAGACTCAGAGCAAAGATCACGAAAAAGCTGCCGACGACTGGCTTGATGAAACCGTTCTTAGCACCACCAATGAAATAGCCGGCCCCCCTGCCTCCGAACCCACGCAGAGCCCCGATAACGAACAGGGTTTTGATATCGATCTTGAGCTGGCCGCAGAAACAACCAGGCTTGACAGCTTGGAAAGTCCAGCGGTCAACATATTGGCACCTGAAGACTCTCGTCAACAGACTGTAGTGCCGGAACCAGACAATAAGGCCTTCTCACAGATCGTTGACCAGGACTCCAGCACCGGGGACTCCCAGACACCTTCCTCCCAGACACCTCCCTCCCAGACGCCCTCGCTGACTGACTCATCGAACGAAACTTATGAGCCAGTTCATCACAAACCAGTTGAAGCCCCCATAGAAGCCAAGCCCGATGCCATCGCAGGTTTGGAGACACAGCGAAAAGAAAACCCCGAAGAAAGCCCTGTACCCAAGGCCTACCAGACCGATACCGTGGCAACGGATGACCTGTCACTCTGCCTTGAGCAACTTGAGCAGCTGATTGATCAACGCTGCTCCAGACTGGCGAACGAGTTGAAAGATGAAGTTCGCCAGCTGTTTACCGATTTCCCGACCGACTGACACCACGGTCGCCGTTCCTCTTCACTCTCATCGCTGCTGCCCGGTTCAGCGACCTAACCCGTTGTTATTTTGATAAAACAGATGGAAAAGACCTACAACCCGCACGATATTGAACAGAAGTGGTACCAGCGCTGGGAACAAAACGGCCAGTTCAGCGCCAGCGGCAGTGGCGAGCCTTACTGCATTGTAATTCCGCCCCCCAACGTCACCGGCTACCTGCACATGGGCCATGCGTTCCAGGACACCATCATGGACCTGCTGGTTCGCTACCGGCGGATGCGCGGAAACAACACGCTCTGGCAGGTCGGTACCGATCACGCCGGCATCGCCACACAGATGGTTGTCGAGCGGCAACTCGCCGCACAGAACATCAGCCGTCATGATCTGGGCCGCGACGCATTTGTCGACAGGGTCTGGGATTGGAAAGCACAATCCGGTGGCCAAATTACCCGTCAGTTGCGACGTATGGGCGCCTCCGCGGATTGGCAGCGCGAACGGTTCACCATGGATAAAGGACTCTCCCACGCTGTGCGCGAGGTTTTTATTCAGCTTTATGAAAAAGGACTGATTTATCGCGGTAAGCGGCTGGTGAACTGGGACCCGGTTCTGCACACCGCCATTTCCGACCTGGAAGTTGAATCAACCGAAGAGCAGGGTCACTTGTGGCACATTCGTTACCCATTGGCTGACGACAGCGGCTCGTTGGTGGTTGCGACGACCCGACCAGAGACCATGCTCGGCGACACTGCGGTAGCGGTTCACCCCGATGATGAGCGCTACAAACACCTGATAGGGAAAAAGATTCGTCTGCCAATAAGCGGCCGCGAAATTCCAGTTATTGCTGACGATTATGTCGACCAGGAATTTGGTTCTGGTTGCGTAAAGATCACCCCCGCACACGACTTTAACGACTATCAGATCGGCCAGCGACATGACCTGCCGATGATTAACGTACTCACCGCCGATGCGGCGATCAGCGACGATATGCCGGAAAGCTATCGTGGACTTGATCGGTTTGTGGCACGAAAAAAACTGGTTGATGAACTGCAGTCTCTAGGCCTGATAGAAAAGATCGACGCACACACCTTGATGGTTCCGCGCGGTGACCGCAGCGGTGCGGTGATCGAGCCCTGGCTGACTGACCAGTGGTACGTAAAGGTCGCACCGCTGGCGGAACCGGCGATTGCCGCCGTTGAAAACGGCGACATTCGGTTCGTTCCCGAGAACTGGGCACGTACCTATTTCGAGTGGATGAATAACCTGGAGGACTGGTGCATCTCCCGGCAGATCTGGTGGGGCCACCGTATCCCGGTCTGGTATGACGACGCCGGTAATCATTACGCCGGCCACGATGAAGCTGAGGTACGCCATCGCAACCAGCTCGGTGATGAGACCGCCTTACGACAGGACGACGACGTGCTGGACACATGGTTTTCTTCCGCACTCTGGCCCTTCTCGACCCTTGGCTGGCCAGAAAAAACCCCGGAGCTGGAGACGTTTTACCCAACCAGCGTCCTGGTAACTGGCTTTGACATCATTTTCTTCTGGGTTGCGCGGATGATCATGATGGGCATCGAATTCACCGGTCAGGTGCCGTTTCGCGAGGTCTACATCCATGGACTGGTACGCGATGCCGACGGTCAGAAAATGTCCAAATCCAAGGGCAATGTACTCGACCCACTTGATCTGATCGACGGCGTTGACCTGGAAACCCTGGTGACCCAGCGCACCACCGGGTTAATGCAACCGGAAATGAAAAGTCGCATCGAAAAAACAACACGCAACCAGTTTCCGGATGGCATACCGGCATTCGGTACCGATGCTCTGCGGTTCACCTTTGCCTCACAGGCAACCCTGGGTCGGGATATCCGCTTTGATCTACAGCGCATCGAAGGTTATCGGAATTTCTGCACCAAACTCTGGAACGCCAGCCGTTATGTGCTGATGAACACCGCTAAGCTGACGCAAACTTCACAGACCAGCGCCAGCTCGCCAGACGCCTATTCACTGGCTGACCGCTGGATTCGCTCCCGTTTCGGTCAGACTCTGCAGCGGGTCGAATCCGCAGTCAATGAATACCGTTTCGATTACATGGCCAACGAACTCTATCAGTTCGCCTGGGAGAGCTACTGCGACTGGTACATCGAACTCACCAAACCGGTGCTCAACGGCGATGACCCGCAGGCAATTACAGCAACCACAGAGACCCTGCTGACCATACTCGAAGCGCTCTTACGTGCAGCCCATCCGGTGATTCCATTCATCACCGAGGAGATATGGCAACTGCTGCGCAGCCAAACCGAAACCGGCTACAGCAGTGGTGAAGAAAGCCTGATGCTGCAAGACTGGCCAACGCAGGAGCCGTTCACGCCCGACCCGGCCGCAGAACAGTCGATTGAATGGCTGCAGCAGGTCGTCAGCAGCGTACGCACGATTCGCGGTGAAATGAACATACCACCACGCAAACCACTATCAATCCTGCTTCAGGGCGGTAACGACATTGACCGGGAATACTTTCGATCACAGCAGGAGCTAATCAAGGCCCTCGGCAGTATCGACCAGATTACCTGGCTCGATACCGCTGCTGAAGCACCGGAAAGTGCCACCGGACTGGTCGGCGCGATGCAGGTGATGGTGCCACTGGCTGATCTTATCGATCCGGTTGCAGAGCTACAGCGTCTCGACAAGGAGATCAATCGCCTGCAAAAGAGCATCGTTGGCGCGGAGAAGAAACTGGCCAATGAAGCCTTTATCGCTAAAGCCCCGGCCGAGGTGGTTGCCAAAGAGCAACAGAAACTCACCGCGACGCAACTGCAGCTCGATGAACTCAAACAGCAACAGCAGCGCATCGCCACGCTGGCTGAAAACCGCTAACTCATAGCAACCAGGCGGATCAACGCTCGCGAATGGCGAGAAACCGGATATCCGGCCAACGCTCCTGGGTCAGACTCAGATTAACCTGACTCGGAGCGATATAGGTCAGGTCATCACCGCCATCAAGAGCCAGATTCGCCTCTGCTTTATCTTTAAACTGCTGCAACATTTTCGGGTCGTCACACTCGACCCAGC
>JBPEXY010000154.1:0-2401 GCA_052031065.1 Immundisolibacteraceae bacterium
AGTGAGCCGTCCGCACGGCGGGAAACGATGGAGTTATTGGGGAAGTAGGTTCCGCCCCGCTCAATAAAACTCTTTACATTCAGCTGCATAATCTCCCCTCCAGAGCAGCGATGCAGAAAACCGAAGGCCGTTAACAGCTGGCCAATGTGAGCAAGCGATCAGGTGCCGGTCAGTAGCGGCCAGAGTCCAGGCCCAGTGGCCGCTACGGTCTGATCGCCCACCCGCAGGGCCCAATAGCTTTCCGTTCCGTAATCATCCCGCCACGACCAGACCCGCCGGGTCGCATGATGGAGCGGATACTCCTGGGTAAACCCCATTGCCCCATGAACCTGATGAACAATACGGGCGCCCATGCTCGCCGCCTGCCCGGCCTGAATTTTTGCGCTGGCCACTGACAGCAACCGCTGTTCCGGTAGCGCACTCTCGAACTCCAGAGCCGCCACACCAACCATCACGGCAGCCGCCTCCAGCTCGGCGGCAAACATCGCCAGCTGCTGCTGAATCGCCTGGAACTTCGATAGTGGCCGGCCAAATTGCTGCCGCTCGGAGACGTAATTATGTGACAGCTCCTGTGCACGTCGCAGCGCGCCCACCATCGCCGCGGCGCGCGTCAGCGCACCCAGTTCAGCAAGCTGTTGCTGCGACCCGGCAGGCAGCTGGTGATGGCGGTCGGAATCGACCACACAGCGTTCAAAAAACAGCTGATCGGACGCCTCAGCGGCAAGATTGCTGCCCGGCTCCAGTTTCGCCGCATCTACTGGAAGATCAATCAGGAACGACTTTCCATCCAGCGCTGCGGTAGTCCAGACCCGGTCTGCAAAACGTCCGAACGGCACTCTGCTAAGGATTCCTGTCACCAGTAACTGGCCATTGACCAACTCAGCCTGCAATCCGGGTGACCAGCCGGCGACGATAACCAACCCGTCTGGCAGTTCAATTCCAGCCTGCCCGGCAAGCCAGGGGGCCAATACCATCATCTCGGCCACCGGCGCGGAGAGCGCCGCTGCCGCTGCCAGTTGCACCAGCTCAACCATTACAGGCAAACCGGCGTCGACACCTCCCTGCTGCTCCGGCAAAGCCGCGCGCTGCAACTCCAGATCGCAGACCTGCTGCCAGAGTTCAGCATCAAAGCCGTGCGGCTCCATCTCCTGCACCCTCTCTGGCGTACACTGTTCACGTAGCAGCCGTTCTAGGCTGTCCAGCAATAAAACTCTGATTTCATCGCTCATCGCAGTCCCAGCCCCCGCGCCACCACACCGCGCAATATTTCGTTGGTGCCACCTCGCAGGGTAAATCCCGGCATGTGCAGAAACGACTGCGCCAACAGCCGGTTCAGGTCATCATCCGCTCCATACTCTGGCGCGGTATCGACCAGCAGACGGATCTGTTCGACCAGATCGCCCTCAAAGCGGGTACCGATATCCTTCACCAGCGCCGCCTCAACATTGGGTTCTTCACCCTGATCGAGCGCGGCAGCAATCGACACTGACATTGAGCGCATTGCTCGAAGCTGGGCTACCAGCCGGCCAATCGCTACCCGTTGGCCGCGATCCGCGGTTTCCGCAAGTTTGTCGACTAGCGCCACCAGTGCCGGAAAGGTGCTTAAAAAGCGCTCCGGGCCTGACCGTTCATAAGCCAGTTCGGAGGTGACCTGCATCCAGCCATCACCCTCATTACCAAGTAGCGCCTCAGCGGGCAGCTCGACGTCGTCCAGAATCACTTCATTGAAATGGTGTTCACCACTTTGCAGGTGGATCGGCCGAATGGTGACACCGGGCGACTGCAAATCAACCAGAAACTGACTCAGGCCAGCGTGACGATTGTCACTCGGCGGAGCGGTACGACAAAGCAGAATGAAATAGTTAACCCGGTGAGCGCCACTGCACCAGATTTTGCGCCCATTGAGCCGCCAACCGCCATCGATGCGCTCTGCTCTGGTACGCACCGAGGCAAGATCAGAGCCACTGCCTGGCTCGCTCATGCCAATAGCAAAAAACAGTTCACCACGCGCCATCGGCGGCAGAAACTGCTGTTTCTGTACTTCGCTACCAAATCGCAGCAGGCTCGGGCCACTCTGCCGGTCACCAATCCAGTGCGCCGCCACCGGCGCACCCGCTGACAACAGCTCCTCGGTCACCACATAGCGGTCCAGGGCACTACGCTCGTGGCCACCATATTGTTTCGGCCAGGTCATGCCGAGCCAGCCGTTGTCGCCCAGACGCCTACTGAATTCAGGGTCAAAACCACTTAACCAGGTGTCACAACCGGGAACAAATCTCCCCTGGGCAATTTCATCAGCGACAAATTCACGCACCTGTTGACGCAACTGGCGCGTCGACTCAGGCAATACCGCCGGCGTCAGTGTTACCGACACTCACTTCTCCCGTTGTTCGTTATGTAG
>JBPEXY010000155.1:0-5323 GCA_052031065.1 Immundisolibacteraceae bacterium
GTCTCGAAACTGTTCGATCTGTGCCCGGAGGTTTTTCATGGCGAGGGAGTCACCAATAAAACCATCGTCGCGTGCGGCGGTCTCCTGTTGCAGAGAATATTCGGCGTCACGGATAAACAGAGAGTGGGAGAGGCGACTTTTTAATAGTTCGATATCACACGGCTTGGCGACAAAGTCGAATGCGCCCAGGGCGAGGGCGTGTTTTACGTTTTTACGATCATCCTGACCGCTTAAAACCAGTATTTTAATGCTTGGGGCAACGGCCAGCAGATCGCCTATCAGGGCAAAGCCCTGCTCTGGCGAGTGCTCATCGGGGGGTAGGCCGAGATCCAGCAGTGCTGCGTCTGGCGCGTGTGGCAAACGTATTAATAGTTCTTTGACGTCGTTGCGTGATTCGCCTGTCCAGATCGCAAACTGCTCCTCGAGCACGAATTGAAGCGAGTCGCGAATTACCGGGTCATCATCGATAATCAGTAATATCGGTTTGTCTGCGTTCATAAGTTATCAATACAGTTGACGTAGGCCTGTTCCAGAGTATCAGCCTGGTAATACAGCAGGCACTCTTCGGGGCTGCCGGTAAATTGCAACACACCCTGATGCAGGATAGCAATTTGATCACACAGTATCTCCACGTCACTCAACATGTGTGAGCTGAGTAATAGCGTGTGTGGTTGTTGGTGATGTTCGCGCCGTCGCAGTAGCAAGTTTTTCATCAATGCTCGTGAATAGGGGTCGAGCCCGCTCATTGGCTCATCAAGAATCAGAAAGTCGCGGTTGCTCATTAACAGTGCGATAAGGCCAACTTTCTGCGCCATACCTTTGGAAAACTGTTTCAGTGGTTTGGTGAAGCTTGAGCGCTCCAGCGCTAGCTGGTCAAACAGTTCTAATGTCGTATTGCGTTGAAACTCGCTGCCATAAAGCGCCGCCATGCGGCGCAGGAATTTCTCTGCGGTTAAGTGAGATGGAGGGGTGAAGCGTTCTGGTAGATAGGCGAGGTGCTGTCTGGATGCCGGGAGGCGGTGGCTATAACCGTTGGTGGTGATCGTACCGCTTTCAGGTCGGCAAAAATCCAGGATGGTCTGAATCAAGGAGGTTTTCCCCGCCCCATTCATGCCTACCAGCCCGAAAAAAACTCCATCCTCGATACTAATCGATACGGATGAGAGTCGATCCCCCCGTTTTCCCAGTTGTAGATCCTCGACACTGAGCGCCGTACTCATTTGATCTCACCGTATAACAGGAAACTGACATTGCCCGGGTCGTTTTCGGTCAGCTGTAGGGTGAACCCCTGTTTACTGGCTTCTGCGGCGCATTGGTAGAGCGCGATGCCGTATCCTCCTGTGGAATCAACCGGTGCTTTGAACAGTGTAGATGAAATTTCATCAGCAACCGGTGATCCGGTATCGGTCACCATCAGCGCGATTCGGTCAGCAGTAATCTCCAGGTAGGCACGCACTTCGATGTTGGTTTCCATCTGCCGCTTTCGTTGCGCGTTTTCGAGAAGGTTTTCTGCTACCTGTTCGAAAAGGTCTTTAGGAATAAGATGGTTGACCTCAAATTTCTGTGTAAATTTGACATCCCTGCCTTCATATCGGAGTTGCAACTTCTCCCACCAGATGCGTGCCACCTGAAAGGTGGTTGAAACATCTTCTGGAGCTGCCAGTTTATCCAGGGTTATCTGCAGTTTCTCTCTGAGTAAGGGCAACTGCTTTTGCATCAGGTTTTGAATGGCGGTGGCCTGATCCGGTTTGCTATGGACTACAGCAGTGGTCAGAGTGTTGAGCGATTGCAGCAGGTTTTTAACGTCGTGGGTTATTCTGGCTCCAGTTTCGTAGATGCTCTCCAGGTGTTTCTGGGTTTCTACTTTAGTCTGGTGTTGGCGCAGTTGAACCAGCGTTGATAGAAAGGCCAGCGCGAAGTCCAGTTGCCGCTGCAGATTGTCGTTGGGTGGGACGGCGATGCTCAGCGTTGTTCTCTGATTCGCGAGGGTGCTCTGTAGTATCGGGGTGTCTACGGTGTCGGTGGTACCGATTGATCCACAGTAAGAAGAGATATCCCAACTGGCTCCGTTGCCGTTAAAGAGCTGGTTGAGTGTGGTAATACGCCGTTGCAGATAATCTTCAATTCGACTCATGGTTTGAGCCTCCTGAAGCGTAACCAGTGCCCACTGTTGATACTCTTCCATTCTGCCGTTGTTTGCGCTGTGTGCCCCTGGGGGGCGATAACGCGACAACAGGAATAAGCCGGCACCTAGAACTGCCGCAGCTGCTGCCTGGGTTGGCGTTGACGTTAGTGGTGTCGTGGTAAACGAGAGTAACAGCGCTGCGACCGCCGCGAAGGTGAAAAGCAGCCAGCAGAAGATTATGAGTTCTAAGGGAGTAACAGCCTTACGAAGCTGCTGTGCTGGAGCAGGTAACAGGGTGCTGACGATGGACCCAGTGACCAGGCCGTGTAGAGCGTAATTCACCATAGGCTGCATCTGTGCGAAGAGCTCTGGTCGCTGTTCGAATCCCACCATTACCGCCGCTGCAGCAAGCAGATAACAGCACGACACGCCATACCTGAATATCTCGGTGGGTGGAGTAGCCAGGCGGCTGATCAACAGTGAGGTCAGTCCCAGTAACCAGGCCACCTGGCCAGCGGTTTCATTCCAGGTCAGAGCGATCAGGCTCACTCCACCAATCAGGTAACCAAGTCGGAATAGAGTGGTTCGGTAATGGGCGAGTCCGAACAACCAGATGGTCACGACGATCAGATGGTTCCCCCAGAGGATATACTGGACGATGGGGTCGTTACTCAGCAGCGAGATATGCAGCGGGAGCAGTGAGAGGCCCAATAGCGCGTCCATGTACCTGGCTGCCCGATTTTTCCCTGTTCTGTTCATCAACCGCTTAAATCATCGGTTAAAGTGCCGGACACTGCTGGTCGTGGGGTTGTCGTTTGCCGCAAAAGTTTCTCCAGAGAGTGGTCGGGGAATCCGCCACGACGATTATCAGCAATGTTAACCGAGTTGAAACAGTTCATAATGGTTTCAATTCACGTTAGTCGCAAATGGTCAGGCAGAAGCGAGCGAATGTCCAAAATTGTATTGCTTTCCCGTCACTACATTGAGGATGCTGTCTGTTCATCAACCACGCGGCTATTTCTCTGCTTTCTGCTGATCGCGATTATGGGCGGAGAGTTTGTCGCCCGGCTTGGCATTATCGAGCAGGAAGTGTTCAGAATCTCTCTACAGGCATTTAGTTTGCGTTTGGTTGCGGTAATGTTCATCGCTGCCCAGGTTTCTGCCAGTTACAGCGAGCAGTCGCGCAACGGTCAACTGCAAGTGCTTATGGCGACAGAGGTGTCGCGCAGTCAATATCTCGCTGGTCGAGCGGTTGGTCTGGCCTGTTACGCGTTTTTTCTCTCCAGTGCGGTTGCTCTATCGTTGGCCTTCTGGGTCTTTGAACCGGCGCTGTTGGTGTGGGCAGCAGGGCTGTTTCTTGAATTGCTGGTGGTTGGATTATTCACCTTGTTTGTTGTAATCACCTATCAAACTGTTGCGGTGGCGATGATTCTCACCGCTGCGTTTTATCTGTTGGCACGGCTGATCGAGCCTTTGACTCTGATGGCGGGTAATCCCGCCGTCGGTTTAACAGGTGACTTGTTGGTTGCTTTACGCTCGATATTGCCTGACCTCGGCCGGTTCAATCAGGTTGATTGGCTTGTCTATGGTGTCGACGAGGGAGTGTCATCATTAGCAACAGGGTTGGAAGGGGTGCTGTTTGGGTTACTGGTTTACTGTGCAGTCCATATCGATTTCCGTCGCCGGCAGCTGTGAGTCAACATGGGGACGACCAGGCAGGGTTTCGCAAGTTATTTAGCCACGGGGTCGCTCGCCGCAGTTTGTTTCCTTGTGTTGCTGACGATCAAGGTGACCGTCTACTGGGGTAGCCAGCAGCATCAGGTAGAGGCTCGGCAACTGCCGAGTGCACCGCTGCCGGAGATATTTGCAGGTCTCTCTCCAGGAGATCGCCTGGTGGTGGCCCGTTTCGCCACGCTCTGGTTGCAGGCATTTGATAATCAACCGGGTATCAGCATGTCGTTTCAGCAACTCGCCTATCCAGATTTGGTGGACTGGTTAGATCTGATCCTGTCCCTTGAGCCGAAGGCTCACTATCCGTTGTTACTCGCGAGCAGAGTTTATGGCGAAGTGGGTGACAGAGACAGGCAGCGGCAGATGTTTGTCTGGGTAGAGCAGGCGTTCCTGGAAGATCCGGAGCGTCGTTGGCGCTGGCTTGCCCATGCTGTTCTGGTGGCGCGTCACGGCATGCAGGATCAGCAGTTTGCTCTCGACCTGGCACGTAGTCTCAGCGGTCAACCTGCAGGGGTTGGAATACCGGGTTGGGCTCGACAGATGGAGATATTCCTGCTTGAGCAGATGGGCTTCGCTGATGCTGCGGCGGCGCTGTTGGGCGGGGTGCTGGAGAGCGGTACCGTTACTGATCCGGCGGAGCAACGTTTTCTGCTTGAGCGGTTACAGGCTCTGGGTGGTGAATAGTGACGAATAAACGGGAAAAGTTGTCAATTAATTGACAGTGGCGGAGGATCGGGGTTTTTTCAGCCGAGAGGTCGGATACCCAGCACTGCTCCTGCTCCCGCCCTTCGGCCTTTAGAGTCTGGGCGGGTATAGTATTCTTACCCTCGCGAGACAGGAGGGTTGATTGGCTTAACGATATTGGCCCGCTAATTGCTTTTGACATTGTAACTGTTAGTGTCTTTAAAACTTAAAGCTCTAAAGAAACAGTCCGATATGGGTAGAAGTCACTATCTCAACAATATTTTAGATTCGCGATGTACTCACCCTAATTTGTCGTAATCACTATCTTTAAAGCCAGGAGAGTTTTCCGAAAATGCATACGCGTCAGAGTGGTTTTACCTTGATCGAGATTGCCATTGTGTTGGTAATTATAGGCCTGATTTTGGGTGGCGCACTCAAGGGGCAGGAGCTTATCGCTACCGCCAAAGTGCGCAGCACCATCAATCAGCTAGATGGCGTTCGTGCTGCCTACTACGCCTTTCAGGATCGCTATCGCGCCCTGCCTGGGGATTACGCCCAGGCGGCCAACAATTTACCCGATGCGGTCGCGCTGGGGGTTGTTAACGGCCAGGGTAATGGACTCATTAACACCAACGGCGAGCGTGGCCAGGCGTGGCTTCATCTAAGTGCCGCTGGTTTTCTGACGGGACAATCATTTAATGGTACTGGTACCGGGAACAATTGGAATTGCTCCGCGTTGACCTGCCTGACAAATCCTTTTAGTGGGGCTATGTTGTTAACGTT
>JBPEXY010000156.1:0-18414 GCA_052031065.1 Immundisolibacteraceae bacterium
CCTATTCCCTGCTGGGGGGCGGGAAAAGAGTTCGCGCAACCCTGGTCTATGCGTCTGCGCAGTTGCTCGGGCTGCAGCGGGAAACGGTGGATACAACCGCCGCTGCGGTGGAGATAATCCACGCCTATTCACTGATTCATGATGATTTGCCGGCAATGGATGATGATGACCTGCGCCGTGGCAAGCCGAGCTGTCACCGTGCTTTTGATGAAGCGACGGCGATACTGGCCGGAGACGCACTGCAAAGCCTGGCCTTTGAGCTTCTCGCCCAACCCTCGGAACTGCTGCATCCAGGGCAACAGACCGCGATGATTGCCAAACTGGCTCAGGCCATTGGTCAACAGGGCATGGCCGCCGGACAGATGATTGACCTTGCAGCCAACAGCACCGAGATGAACCTGCAGAACCTTGAAACCATGCACTCGTTGAAAACCGGCGCCTTGATCAATGCCTGCTGCTCCATGCCTGCTGTCGTCGCTGCCGCTGATGACAAAACCACAGCATCTCTCGACGCTTTCAGTAACGCACTGGGACTCTGTTTTCAGATCGTCGATGATATTCTTGACGTCACCGCAAGCACCGACCAACTGGGCAAACCCTGCCGCTCGGATGAGGCTCGTTCGATGCCGACCTATGTCACCCTGCTCGGGCTTTCAGGCGCGCGCGCGGCGGCCCGCCAGTCTGCGGACGATGCGCTGTTAGCATTACAGCCCTTTGGCGACCGCGCACTGCTGTTAAACCAGCTGGTCACCTACCAGCTGGATCGCACTCACTAATTCAATTCGACTGTTTCCCTGCCGATGACCTCCTACCCCCTCCTCGACCAGATCGACCAACCGCTGCAGCTGCGCCAACTCAACCGCGAGCAGCTCCCACAACTGGCTGAGGAACTGCGCAGTTTTCTGATTGAGTCGGTAAGCATCAGTGGCGGACATTTCGCTGCCGGACTTGGCGTTGTCGAGCTCACCGTTGCACTGCACTACGCCTACAACACCCCGGAGGACCGGCTGGTGTGGGATGTAGGCCACCAATGTTATCCGCACAAGGTGCTGACCGGCAGGCGCAAACAGATGACATCGATCCGCAAACGGGGTGGTCTTTCCGGCTTTCTCAAGCGCAGTGAAAGCCCCTATGACAGCTTTGGCGCAGGTCATTCCAGCACATCGATCAGCGCCGCACTGGGCATGGCAATGGCGAACCGTCAGGCTGGCGAGAACAGGCGGGTAGCCGCCATTATTGGCGATGGCAGCCTCACTGCCGGCCTGGCGTTTGAAGCTCTCAACCACGCTGGTGACGTTGACGCCGACATGCTGATCGTGCTCAACGACAATGAGATGTCTATCTCCAGAAATGTCGGTGCGCTATCCCGTCACCTGACGCGCCTGCTGGCTGGGAACTTTTACGGTTCAATTCGCGAACACGGCAAACAGGTGCTCGACAAGATGCCACAGATTCGAGAGTTGGCACGCAGAACCGAAGAACACGTCAAAGGTATGGTGGTACCCGGAACCCTGTTCGAGGAGCTGGGCATTCACTACTACGGCCCGGTCGATGGACATGACGTAAAACTGTTGGCTGATACTTTAGCCAAGCTACGCGACAAAAGCGGTCCTCAGCTTCTCCATGTGGTCACACAGAAAGGCAGAGGCTACCCGCTGGCTGAAGAAAACCCGATCAAGTATCACGGCGTTTCACCCTTTGACCCCAGCCAGGGAGTTGTCGCATCAACGACACCCAAACCAGCCACCTACACCGAAATTTTCGGTGACTGGCTGGTCGATATGGCCGCACAGGATCAGCGCCTGGTCGGCATCACTCCGGCAATGAAAGAGGGGTCTGGCCTGGTCAGGTTTGCCGAGAAGTTTCCCGAACGCTATATCGATGTGGGGATCGCCGAGCAGCACGCCATCACCCTGGCTGCAGGCATGGCAACCGAAGGCCTCAAACCGGTAGTCGCGATCTATTCTACTTTTCTACAGAGAGGCTACGACCAGCTGATCCACGATGTCTGCCTGCAGAACCTGCCGGTACTGTTTGCCATCGACCGTGCCGGCATCGTTGGTGCTGACGGCGCTACCCACACCGGCGCCTTTGATCTCAGTTTCCTGCGCTGCATCCCCAATCTGTTGCTGATGGCACCGGCAGACGAACGGGAATGCCGACAGATGCTGACAACCGGCTTTCTCCATGACGGAGCAGCGGCGGTACGTTATCCGCGTGGCAGCGGTCCTGGTGTAAAAGTGCACCAACAACTGGAGCCGCTGCCAGTTGGGCAGGCTGAACGGCGTCTCACTGGCAACCAGGTCGCCATTCTCAGTTTCGGCTCGTTGCTGGACCAGGCAATGGTCGCGGCGGAAAGACTGGGAGCGTCAGTCTGGAATATGCGCTTCGTCAAGCCAGTCGACGATGAGGCTGTTGCAGCTGCTGCTGACGAACACGCACTGATTGTCACCCTTGAGGAGAACAGCATCCTGGGCGGTGCCGGCACGGCGGTGGCAGAGTCATTAAGTCGACTGGGACGGACTATTCCACTACTCCAATTGGGGCTGGATGACCGTTTCGCGGAACATGGGTCTCCCGAAGAGGTCCGCGCAGATTTTCACCTGGACGCAGAATCGATCACCAGTTCCATTGAAGAAGCACTGATTCACTACGGCCTGGCATCCAGCACTCAGAGCAATACCGTAGGGTAGAGAACTGACCCTAGTATTTTGGCACCATCAGCATGGCACCCTGATGATGTGAAATATCGATCCTTTTCAGGTAGGACATCCCCAGCAATATCGGGTCAGGTTGATCACCTTCGATCACCACTGCTTCGATATTACGCAGCGTGATCTCACCCACTGAAACCTGATTCAGCACCACCCGATAACCTTTTACCACCTCGGACGCGGTAGCAACCTGAGTGGAATCACCGACCAACCGGTAATCAATACCGAGCCGCTTAGCCTCCCTGCCACTCAGCGCAACACTGGTAGCACCAGTATCAACCAGAAAGTTAACCGGAAAGCCATTGATGGTCCCTGCGGTCAGGTACATGCCTCGACTGTCAGGCCAGACCGTCAGTTGCGGTTTAGCCTGGCTACCCTTCCCACCACCGATACGCTGATTCAGGGAGAGCCGACGACGAACACCACGATATTCCAGCACCGCTTCACGGCTACTCGATGCAACCAACGCCACCCCACCAAATTTTTCACCGACGGAGAGCAACCGCTGCTGACCACCCAATTCCAGTAATGCACGATCGCGAAACAGCGCGAGCACAGTTAATGGCGGAAAAGCAGCTGTATGACCGTCAACGGGGTCGGCTTTGGCGCTAATCGAGAAAACTAGCAACAACAGCAATGTCAGAAGCAGAACGAACAATCGATGAACGTGGAGAAAGAACATCGCCGACCCCGGCCAGAGACAATCGAACGAGAACTTACAGGCTACAGGGGAGGTGAAGCAATAGAAAGGGATGAAACGCGGAATGCCAACCAGCAAGGAGTGTGAGACAACTTTTCCGATAACAGCTGAAGGGGCACAGGCACCGTCTGGCAGTACCCACTGAACCACGTCAGGTAAGGCGGTCTTTGACCAGCTTGCTGATCACCCCCATGTCGGCGCGACCCTGCACGGCAGGCTTGAGCAGCCCCATCACTCTGCCCATGTCCGACGGCCCCTGCGCACCACTATCCGCCAGTGCCTGATCAATCAATCCGTTGATCTCCTGTTCACTGAGGGGTTCGGGCAGGTAATTCTTCAATATGGAGAGCTCAAACTCTTCCTGCGCCATCAGGTCTTCTCGCCCGGCATCTTTGTATTGGCGAATAGACTCCCGGCGCTGCTTGACCATTTTTTCCAGCACTGCCAGCACCTGCTGGTCATTGAGCTCGATGCGCTCATCCACCTCTCGCTGCTTCATCGCAGCGCTGACCAACCGAAGTGTCGCCAGTTTCGGCTTGTCGCCACCTTTCATCGCTGACTTGATGTCAGCAAGGATGGTCTCTTTTAACGCCATGGGGTCATCGAGAGGCTGAGGGGTCTGAAAATCGGCAACACTGGATCGGGAACACTGGCCTAAATTGACTTTAGCGACGCCGGCCTGGACCGCGGCCGCGGGACGCCATGGTCATACGCTGACGGGAAACTTTTTTCTGATGCCGTTTTACTGCAGCTGCGGCTTTGCGCTTTCTAACCTGGGTCGGTTTTTCATAGAATTCCCGCCGTCTAACCTCAGTCAGCACCCCGGCTTTCTCACAGCCGCGCTTGAAGCGCCGCAGGGCTACATCAAAAGGTTCGTTCTCACGTAACTGCACTGAGGGCATACTGTCTCCTTCGCTGGCTTCAAAAAATCCAGCTAATTACATAAACCGGTTTCATTTCGGCAACACCAGAATGGTGCCGCAGTCTGTTTCTGTGGCCTGTCGCTGCCAGTGAACTCGCCATTGTACTGCACTTTTAAACAGAGCCGCCAGTGGCCCTGTGTGTTCCATTCACTCTACCCAAACAAAATGACCCAATCCGCCGAACGATCTAAAACCGAACAGAGCCAGCGATTGATCACACTCGGTATCGAAACTTCGTGTGATGAGACTGCCGTCGGACTCTACCATCGCCAACAGGGCCTACTGGGGCATCGGCTTTTCAGTCAAATTGAACTGCACTCGCAACATGGCGGCGTTGTGCCTGAACTGGCATCTCGAGACCATTTACGCAAGCTGTTACCGATGATCACCGGGCTAATGGAAGAGTTCGCGGTCACCCCACAGAATCTCGAGGCGATTGCCTACACCCGCGGCCCCGGTTTGATCGGCGCACTGATGGTTGGCAGCACCATTGCCCAGTCGCTCGCCTGGTGCTGGGACCTGCCAGCGGTTCCCGTACACCACCTTGAAGGACACCTGCTGGCACCACTACTGGCCACAGAACCGACACCGGAACCACCTTTTATCTGTCTGATGGTGTCGGGCGGCCACACCATGCTGATTGAAGTCTCTGCACTAGGGGACTACCGCATTATTGGCGAGACCCTCGATGACGCAGTCGGCGAGGCTTTTGACAAAACCGCCAAGTTGCTGGGTCTGGGTTACCCTGGCGGTCCAGCCATTGCCAAAGCGGCGGAATCTGGAGTCAAAGGTCGTTTTAACCTGTCGCGGCCGATGGTCAACCGCCCCGGGCTGGATTTCAGCTTCAGCGGCCTGAAAACCCAGGTGCGCAATCTGGTGGATAAAGAGTTTGCCAACACTCCGGATGAACAGGAGGTTGCGGATGTTGCTCTGGCATTTGAACAGACAGTGGCCGACACGCTGCTGATAAAGTGCAAAAGGGCTATGCAACAAACTGGCTACCGCACGCTGGTGGTGGCCGGAGGAGTCAGTGCCAATCAAAGGTTGCGTCGACAACTAAGCCACAGCGCTGACCAACTTGGCTGGCAGCTCCATTTCCCACCACTTAACCTCTGCACCGATAACGGCGCGATGATTGCCCTGGCTGGCAGCCTGAGAAGTGCTGCTGGCAAGACCTCTAAAGCGTTTTCACCCGTAGCCCGGTGGTCACTTGAAGAGCTATCGCCAATTGCGCGGTAAAACAGAGCCAATGACACGCTTTAAACAGATCGTTTAAAGTACGGTGTACTTACACTATGACCCAATAGCCCTTGCCCAACTATTTGACTTTGAATGAACTCGCCGACCCTGATCGACCCCTTTCAACGCCAGATTGAATATCTGCGCATCTCTGTTACGGACCAGTGCGACCTGCGCTGTAACTACTGCCTGCCCCAGGGGTTTAAGGATTTTCAGGAACCTGACGAGTGGCTCAAGTTTGATGAAATAGCCCGGGTGGTGGAGGCTTTTGTAGCACTTGGTGCACGGCGTTTTCGACTCACCGGCGGTGAACCCCTGGTACGCAAAAACCTGCCCGACCTGGTCGGTAGACTGAGCGCCATTACTGACCTGCAGGACCTCTCCATGAGCAGCAACGCGGTACGGCTGGAAAAACTGGCTGAACCCTTGAAGCAGGCAGGTCTGCAGCGGATCAATGTCAGTCTCGACTCCCTTGATGCAGAGCGTTTTCGCGATATCACCGGGGGCGGCAAGCTACACAAAGTGCTTAAAGGTCTCGCCGCTGCTAAACAAGCCGGGCTGGAACCGGTAAAGATCAATATGGTGGTTCAGGGAGGGGTCAACGACGGAGAGATCCCGGAGATGATTCGCTTCTGTGCGGATCAGGGCTACACCCTGAGATTAATCGAGACGATGCCGGTGGGTTCTACTGGCCGCTCTGCCAGTAGCGGTTACCGCAGTCTGGAGGAAATTCTCGCCAGCCTGCGGAATGAATTTGAACTGCTGCCAGATATCATGCCTGGAGGCGGACCTGCACGTTACTACCGGCTGGCCGGTAGCGACACCCGCATCGGCCTGATCACCCCGATCTCACGCCATTTTTGTGAAACCTGCAACCGGGTGCGTCTTGGCGCTGACGGTGTCCTTTATATGTGCCTGGGTCAGGACCACAGCTTTCCGCTACGTCCACTGTTGCGGGCTGGCGCTGGACAGGAAGAGCTGATGGAGGCAATCCGTCACGCCATCACGCTCAAACCGGAACGCCACGAATTCACCGAAAAACCGGAACAGGTGATCCGCTTTATGTCACAGACCGGTGGCTAACGGAGCGTTCACCTCGGTCTCAACCCTTCAGTCTTGATGTCAGATCAACGCTCTATCAGCGTCCCGATCCCGGCATCTGTCAACACCTCCAGCAATACCGCATGCTGGCGCCTGCCGTCGATGATGTGGGCGGAACTGACGCCACCGCTCACCGCCTCCAGCGCACAACGAATTTTTGGCAACATGCCGCCATGAATGGTGCCATCATCAATCAGTTCGGCGACTCGCTGCGCGGTCAGGCTGGGAATCAACTGCTGCTGCTGATCGAGCAGGCCAGCGGTGTTGGTTAACAGAATCAGCTTTTCTGCGTTAAGCGCCTGCGCTACCGCCCCCGCCACCAGGTCAGCATTAATGTTATAGGCCTCTCCCTCATCACCCACCCCGATCGGCGCAATCACCGGAATAAAATCCTGCTGGTCGAGCAGTTCCAGCAGTGCGGTATCAATCTGATCGACCTCGCCGACATAACCAAGATCCAACTCTGGTTCTCGCCCCGCGGAAACACCGGTCATCTTACGCGCTCTGATGGTTCGCCCATCCTTGCCGGTCAGACCAACCGCCTTACCCCCATGTCGGTTGATCAGACTGACTATCTCCTTGTTGACCTGCCCACCGAGGACCATCTCAACGGCGGCCATTGTCTCCCGGTCGGTAACCCTCATACCTTCGGCAAACCGGGATTCAATCTGCAACCGTCCCAGTAGCTCGCCGATCTGTGGCCCACCACCATGGACGACCACCGGGTTAATTCCGACCAGTTTGAGCAATACCATGTCACGGGCGAAACTGTTCTTCAGTGCCTCATCGACCATCGCATTTCCACCATACTTCACCACTACCGTGGCGCCACTGAAGCGCTGAATGTAGGGCATCGCCTCGGTCAGTACGACTGCGATCTGGTGGGCCTGTTGTTCGTTCAAGGGCATCTCTGGGTTCCTGAGATCATTTCAAAAATTGCGATAACGAGTATTCAGCTTAACACTGCCACCATTCGGGACCAGCGTGCCAAACACCCAGCGCTACCAACAGAATATCTGTCCTGGCATTGCCACGACTTTCCGCGAAGTCGTATGATTAACGATCTTTTTCGGGGACTTCCTGTGCTAACTGTCCCCGACCGGCGTCACTTCCCTGCGGCGCGGCATGCTAGAGGTCAAGGATCGTTTATGGATCAACAGGATATTGCCAATCGACTGGTGGAAATCGGCATTGCCCTTTCCGACGAACGGCACCTGCCCAACCTGTTAAGCAAGGTTGTCGATCACAGCCTCGATTTTACTAATGCCGATGCTGCCAGTCTCTATGTACGTGAAGGTAATGAACTGGAATTCAGGTTTACCCGCAACCTGACCCTTGAGCAACGAGATGATGGCGAGAACCAGTTCACCACTTTTCGGTTGCCCATAGATTCCCGCTCCGTTGCTGGCTACGTTGCGCTCAATCGGCATACGGTACTGATTCCGGACGTTTATAACCGCACCGATGCATTACCGTTCAAATTCGACGATTCCTTCGATCGCAAGGTGGGTTACCACTCACAATCGATGCTGGTAGTGCCAATTATCGATAATGAGGACAATGTTCTCGGTGTCCTGCAGCTGATTAACCATATGAATCACGGCGTACCCGAGGCCTTTCCGGAGGAGTTGCGACGCCCAGTGGAGGCACTTGCCGGTCAGGTTGCCATTGCCCTGCGTAACGTCGCGCTGGTGGATCAACTGGCACTGTCACAACGCGAAACGGTTTACCGGCTCTGTCGTGCAGCGGAAACGCGCGACAATGAAACCGGCAACCATATCGTCAGAATCAGCCACTTCGCACGTCACCTGGCCAAACTCCACGGCGAAAACCAAAGCTACTGCGAACTGGTCTTTGATGCCTCGCCAATGCATGACATTGGCAAAATTGGCATTCCCGATGCAGTGCTGCTCAAACCGGGGCGGCTCACCGATAACGAACGCATCATCATGAATACCCACGCTCAGCTCGGTTATGACATGCTCGCCGACAGCGATTCAGCACTGCTGGAAATGGGGGCCACCATCGCACTGACACACCATGAGCGGTGGGACGGAAACGGCTATCCCAACCGACGCCAGGGTGCCGATATTCCGCTCGAAGGGCGAATTACCGCCCTCGTCGACGTGTTTGATGCGCTGAGCAGCCCCAGGGTTTACAAACCGGCCTGGGAAATCGACAAGGTGACCGATTTCTGCAAAGAGCAGCGGAATGTCCACTTCGACGGTGAACTGGTCGATCTAATGTTTAGCAATCTGCCTGATTTTCTGGCGATTCGCGATAGTTACGCCGACAACTTTGACGAGGTGAGCGAACACTCGATTCTCACTCCTGCGATAACCCGACCAGCTGAATAAAACCGAATCATTAGAGCCTCCATCGCAGCCACCATTTCGCTTAACTCAACGCCATTCTCTGGACCACTTTTTTTGCCTCTACAACAGACTGTTTTCCATGCCCGTCACCTTCACGCCGGCGCTACCATGGCACCGTTTGCCGGCTGGGATATGCCGATCCATTATGGCTCCCAGATAGAGGAGCACCGCCAGGTGCGGGGTGATGTGGGGCTATTCGATGTTTCTCACATGGTTGTCGCTGATATTAACGGCAAAGGTGCAACTGCACTGCTACAGTGGCTACTTGCCAACGATGTCGGCAAAATCGAGCACGACGGAAAAGCGATCTACAGCTGCATGTTGAATGAAACCGCCGGAGTTATCGATGACCTGATCGCCTACCGGATAGACCCGGAAAGTTACCGGTTGGTGCTTAACGCTGGCACCGCTAGCGGCGACCTCGAGTGGATAGTGAGCCACTGTGGCCGGTTTGACTGCACCATCGACCGCCGTGATGACCTTGCCATAATCGCTCTGCAGGGTCCAAATGCTGAAAGCACTTTGGCAACATTACTGAACGACGATTCGCTCAAAACGATTAGCCGTTTCTCTGCTGTCACGCGCAACGAACTGTTTATCGCCCGCACTGGTTATACCGGCGAAGACGGGTTTGAGCTGATCGCAGACAAAACCCGCGCACTGATACTTTGGGATCAGCTGACTGACTCGGGGGTGCCGCCGATAGGCCTCGGTGCCCGCGATACCCTGCGGCTTGAGGCGGGTTTCTGTCTTTATGGACAGGATCTCGACAGCACAGCCTCGCCGCTGGAGTCAGGGCTTGGTTGGACGGTATCCTGGGAGCCAGCGGATAGAGATTTTATCGGCCGCGAGGCTCTGAGCAGGCAGCGAGAGACGGGACATCAACGGTTCATCGGTCTGCTGCTCGAAGAGAAGGGAATATTGCGATCGGGGATGAAACTGCTGAGCGGAGATCAAAACATCGGTACCACCACCAGCGGCGGCTTTTCGCCGAGCCTGGAAAGGTCCATCGCCTTTGCGCGGATCGCGGCAGACGCAGTCGACAACCCGGAACTGTATGTGGACATTCGTGGCAAAAAAAAACGGGTACGGACAGTAAAATTACCCTTTGTACGTAACGGCAAACCCTGCTTCACGCTGTAATCTGGACGCACCATCGGGGCTACTAAACTAAACGAATTAATCCCTATAGCTACAGCCCGGTTAGCACAAAACCTTTCAACAACATTATGGAACCGACACTATGGAACAGCTGAAATTCCTCGCCAGCCACGAATGGGCAAGACTGGAGGCAGACGGAACGGTCACCGTGGGAATCAGCGACCATGCGCAGGAGGCCTTGGGGGAGCTGGTCTATGTGGAACTTCCAGAGGTCGATGATCACTTCGACAGCGGGTCCGAATGTGCGGTAGTGGAATCGGTCAAAGCGGCATCGGATGTTTACTGCCCGGTTGCCGGGACCATTCAGAGCATCAACAGTGCGCTCGAAGAGAATCCGGAACTGGTCAATCAATCCCCCCAGGACGAAGGGTGGCTGTTCAAACTGAAACCGGATAACGTTGACGATCTCGACCAGCTGCTGGACCAGCCCGCCTACCAGGCAACACTGGACCAGGACTGATGCCGTTTATCCCTCACACAGAAGCAGAAACCAGCGAAATGCTGGCAACGATCGAAGAACAGAGCATCAACGCACTGTTCGATGAAATTCCCGACTCACTGCGCTCGGCACCTCTTGAGGCCATACCCGCCGGGGAGTCGGAAATGGCGGTCGCGGCCCTGTTAGGACAGCGGGCCGCAGAAAACAGCTCGCTTACCTGTTTTCTTGGCGCTGGTGCCTATGACCACCACATTCCGGCAGCGGTCTGGGAGCTGACCACCCGTGGCGAGTTCTATTCTGCCTA
Organism: Immundisolibacteraceae bacterium; assembly: GCA_052031065.1. Lineage (GTDB taxonomy): Bacteria > Pseudomonadota > Gammaproteobacteria > Immundisolibacterales > Immundisolibacteraceae > JBPEXY01. The sequence goes on from JBPEXY010000156.1 coordinate 10,957, forward strand.
TACCCCGTACCAGGCAGAAGCGAGTCAAGGGACACTGCAGCTGGTCTACGAATTCCAGACCATGATTGCTGGCCTCACCGGACTCGATGCCGCCAATGCCTCGCTTTACGAAGGCGCCTCTGCGCTGGCCGAAGCGGTGTTAATGGCCGTCCGGCTACAACGTAAAAAACCGCGGCGCATCCTGATTCCTGCGTCACTACACCCCTACTGGCGAGAGACCTTAACCGCACTGACGGAAGGGCAGCAGATCGAACTGGTTAACCTCGAATTTGATCCGACCAGCGGCAAACTGCAGTTACCGGAGCAGGCAGACCCGTTTGCTGCCCTGGTGATTTCCCAGCCAAACTTTTTTGGCCTGCTTGAGTCGGTTGACGACCTCACCGACTGGGCCCATGCCCAGGGGGCACTGGTCATTGCCGCGGTAAACCCGATTTCCCTGGCGATCCTAAAACCGCCGGGGAAATGGGGCGCTGCTGGCGCCGATATCGCCCTTGGCGAAGGCCAGCCGCTGGGCATACCGATGGCTAGCGGCGGACCCTATTTCGGTTTCATGGCCTGCAAGATCAGCCTGGTAAGACAGCTACCGGGGCGCATTGTTGGCCGCACCGTCGACAGCGAGGGCAAACCGGGGTTCACCCTCACTCTGCAGGCTCGTGAACAGCATATCCGTCGTGGTAAAGCCACCTCTAATATCTGTACCAATCAGGGCTTGATGGCAACCGCAGCGACATTGCATATGGCGGTGATGGGTAAAGAGGGAATTCGCCAGGCTGCATTACGCTGCCACCGGAATATGCGCCAAACGGCAGCAGCGCTGCTAGAGATTCCCGGGGTTCGGCAAAAATTTCCTACCAGCGTTTTTCATGAGCAGCTGTTCGAACTTCCCGGGCCAGTAGCCCCTATATTGGCAAAATTGAGAACAGAAGGAATCCTTGGTGGCCTGGCGACCGTCGACCACTACCCACAACTGGGTGATTGCCTGCTGGTCTGCGCCACCGAAAAACGCACCGCAAGTGATATTCAGCGGTTGGCTCAGGCGTTAACGGCCGCACTGGAATAACCACAGGGGCCGATCAGCCATGTCTCAGCCGGGAGCCACCAACTGGCACGGCATCGCTGTTACCTTTGTAGCTGGCGTCGCTGCTGCAATCATGCTGGCCAAAGCCAGCGCTGCTGCTCCAGCAGTACAGCAAGACCTGGGGCTGCAGCTATCCCAGATCGGCTGGGTGGTGTCGGTCAGTAATCTCGCCACCCTGCTGTTCGGCACCATTTCCGGGCAATTGAGCGCTCGTTTTGGTCTACCGACCATGCTCAAGTCCGGGCTACTGATCATGACCATCGCCGCCCTGCTTTCCCTGTTTACCGGGCAATACCTCACTCTACTTGCGGGCCGGGCCCTGGAAGGGGTCGGGGTGGTCCTGGTTACCGTTGCCGCTCCGGCGCTGATTGCCTCACTCTCACGCCCGGAGGACCGCAGCATGGCAATGGGAATCTGGGCCCTTTGGATGCCCATCGGCGCAGTGATCATCATGCTGCTGTCACCGCTGCTTATGGGATGGCAGGGCTGGCACGGTCTGTGGTTATTTGCAGCCCTGGCTAGCCTGGCTGCCTGGATGCTGCTCCACCGCCAGCCGATCTCCACAGACGGCCCCGCTGGCGCTTTCGACTTCAAGGCACTGACCGCGATTGCTCCGTGGCTGCTGGCAACCATTTTCGCCTGCTTCAGTTTCCAGTTCTTTAGCGTCTTCACCTTTATGCCGATTTACCTGGACAACACCCTCGGCATCTCGACGCAGCACGCGGCGAGACTGGTTGCGCTGATTCCCGTGTTTATCATTCCCGGAAATCTCCTTGGCGGCTGGCTGGCGAAGCGCGGATTCCCGCCCTGGCTGCTGATCCTGATACCGGCCCTGTTGCTGCTGTTGATCACCCAGGGCCTGTTTCGAATTACCACCCTGGATACCCTTGGTTACTTGCTCCTCGGCGGTTACGGGCTGATACTGGGTATTATTCCAACGGCAATTTTTGTCCAGGCACCACGCCTCGCAACAACCGCTTCTGCTGCCGCGCCGATCATCGGATTAGGTATGTCCGGCCAGGGATTGGGGATTCTGATCGGCCCACCCCTGACCGGCTGGGTCGCCGACGGGGGTCAACAGTGGCAGGCATGTGCCAACCTGCTTTCACTGGTGTTGCTGTTGCTGGCAACTTTTGCTTTGCTGCTGGCCAGACTAACCCATTCCAGCAGTCTGGAAGGTGCAAACGTCTAGAGCCAAATGACGTTTGGTGGGGCAGATCAATAGAGCACTTCGATACAGGGAGGTGACCGATGCATCTTGGCATACCCAGAGAGACCAAAACCCTGGAAGGGCGCGTAGGTCTCGTACCCGCGGCCTGCGAACAGCTGGTCCGAGACGGCCACACTCTGCTGGTGGAGAGCTCCGCCGGCACCCTCAGTGGTTACCATGACCAGGATTATGAGCGTATCGGCGCTCGCATTGTCGACCGCACTACGCTGTTTGCCGATGCACAGCTGATCATCAAGGTCAAAGAGCCGCAGCCGGAAGAGATACCGCTGATTCGCGACCACCATCTGTTGTTCTGCTTTCTGCACCTGGCGGCCTTACCTCAACTACAGCAACAATTGGTTGATTCCGGCTGCACAGCGGTCGCTTTCGAAACCGTCATCGATAATCACCGCCTACCTGTGCTGGCGCCGATGAGCGAAATTGCCGGCAAGCTGGCTATTCAATATGGCTCCACCCTGCTGCATCACCCGGCTGGCGGGCGCGGTCTGCTGATAGGTGGCATGGGGGCTACCGAGCGTGGCCGGGTGGTGATACTTGGTGGCGGGAACGCCGGTGGCAGCGCGGCCTTTTTAGCGGCAGCAATGGGTGCCAATGTCACCCTGTTCGATATTGATTCAGAACGGCTGCGCTATTTTCACCACCATGCCGCCAACATTACCGCTGAGTATGCATACCCAGATGCAATCGCCGAAGCAGTGGAAACCGCTGACCTGGTCGTGGGCGCGGTGCTGCAGCCCGGGTTAGCAGCACCAAAAATCATTACTCGGCAGATGGTCGAAGGAATGCCAGACGGGTCGGTACTGGTCGACATCGCCGTCGACCAGGGCGGCTGCAGTGTCACCACCCGACCCACCAGTTATGCCGAGCCGACCTATCAGGTAGCCGGAGTGACCCATTTCTGTGTCAACAACATGCCTGGTGCGGTACCGCGTAGCGCCTCCCAGGCGCTTTCTGCGGCTTTAATCCCTTACGTCAGGAAACTGGCCAGAGACGACTGGCGATCAGCGAGCCCAGCTCTCGCCGGCGCGATCAATGTGGATAAGGGCGAGCTAAAACTTGGCTCATAGCAGGTGATGGCAATTTACGATCTGGCAACGATCGCTCCTAAAGCTCATAAATAACTGGAATAAAATAGCCCATCTCAATGAATTTCATTGACATTTTATTTCCAAGTTAATAGGGTGTCTGATCTAATTACCCAATGGCGCAGCAGACCTGTCCCGTCGTTTTAAAGGCCTGCCGCCAGTACCGATAATCCTTAACACCAGCGCTATTCACCTCAGTCCTATTCTTTCAAGAGCCGGAGCCTGATATGTTTCGATCGATTGTTAAAACCGCTTGCGCCGCCCTTGTCGGCATTGCCATGCTCAGCCAGCCAGTAATGGCTACATCGAAAACATCTTCCTCACCATCGAAGGGGCCCAGCGCCGTCGAAATGGGCGCAGACCTGCTGGTTGCCCGTCCAGTGCAGATGGTTGCAACGGCCACCGGCCTGGTGGTTTTCGTCGCCTCGCTACCATTCACCTTCCTTGGCGAAAACGTTGGCCAGGCGGGTAAAACACTGGTCGCAGAACCCGCCAAGGCAACCTTTGTCCGCTGCCTGGGTTGCAAGAAGTAGGCTATCTAACGTAGAACCGCAAACAGTAAAAAGCCCGGTAGTGCTAAGCACTACCGGGCTTTTTTTACGCTATCTACCCTACCAAAAGCTGTTTATCCTCCACTCTACCCCGGCACCCTACCCCGGCGGCCAGGTCAGCTGACGTCCCGCCAACAGGTGCAGGTGAATGTGAAATACCGTCTGCCCTGCATCAGCATTGCAGTTCATTACCATCCTGTATCCCGACTCACCATACCCCTCATCAGCGGCAATCCTGCTTGCCGCCAACGCCATCTGACCCAGTAACTCAGCATCTGCCGGGTCAGCATCATTAGCAGTGGAGATATGTTTTTTCGGAATCACCAGCACATGCAATGGTGCCTGCGGGTTAATGTCACGAAACGCCATTACCTGATCATTCTCATAGACCAGATCCGGCGTAATCTCTCCGTTGACCATTTTGCAAAACAGACAATCCGACACGACCCAACTCCCGAATCAGGGGTTATTCAACCAATAGCCTAACTTTCGGTCTCATCGCGCTTGAGGCCGGCGCCAAGCATCTTCGACCACTGCCGGTACTGACCATGGTAGAGGGTCTCATGGGTGGCATCCGGCCCACTACTGTAGGGCGCAATACCCAGCTCCTGTGCCAGTTCATCACCACCATCGACCATGTCAGCCATGCCGCGATCATAGCCCTGCTGCCATTGGACATGCTTGCCTTCAAAGCCGCGCTGACACTGCTCAAACTCCATCAGGTCATCCGGGGTCGCCATACCGGTGGCGTTGAAGAAATCCTCATACTGACGCAACCGCCGCTCGCGCATCGACGGCGTTTCATCACGCGGGGCGATACAGTAGATTTTCACTTCGGTACGGTTGTATGAGATCGGCCGAAACACGCGAATCTGCGAAGAGGCCTGCTCCATCAACTGGACGTTGGGATAGACCAGCAGATTACGCTGGCGCTTCAACATCCACTCCGCCATAGCCCCGCCGACGCGCTCTTCAACCTCGTCTTTCATCTCCCACAGGGGACGGTTTTCCGGCTTGGGAAAATCGATCCAGATCACCGCATGACCATTATTAAGGTCATAGTGGCCGCTGCTGAACCCTTTCATCATTGAATCGTCGTAGGCAACCTTGACCTTGTCCTCGCCACCGGCGGCTTCAATCTTTGCGCGCCGCGCAATAACCCCGACATAGTTGGCATGAATGGTGGTGAAGTGGTACCCGTCGATGCCATTCTCAGCCTGCATCTTCCAGTTACCTTCATAGATGTAGGTTGAGGAGCCTTTAACCACCTCCATGCCAGTATTACTCATAGCCGAAATCATTTCGATAAACGGCTTGGACTCGGCGAGATACTCCTCCAGAGGCGGCACCTCTTCACTCAGACTGCCGAATACAAAACCTTTGTAAATGCCCAGCCTGGCGATGTGGGTGAGGTCGTGACTCGCTTTCAGAAACGGGTCAGGATAACCACCACTGTCGAGATCCTTGACGTCGACGTTGTTTCCGGCGGAATCGAAGGTCCAACCGTGGTAGCTGCAGACATGGAACTTTTTATTACCCTTGGCTACCCGGCAGAGGGTCGCGCCGCGATGGGCACAGGCGTTGATCATACCGTGAATTTCGCCGTTTCCATCACGGCTGACAATCACCGGTTGACGACCAATGTAGGTGGAAAAAAAGTCATGCGGCTGGTCGACCTGGCTCTCGTGGCAAAGATAGACCCAGCCACTCTCAAAGATGTATTTCATCTCCAGATCAAACAGCTCTTCATCGTTAAAGAGCTTTCGATTAACCTGAAACAGCCCCTCGTCGGGCTGGTCGATCAGCAGACTGTCAAGATCCTGTGGCTTCATTCTGGCACTCCATCAAACAAACTTATCGGGTCATTTTTTTGGAGGGCTACGATACTTTAGAACAACGCGGTTTGTCGATTGCGACGGCAGCCGGCGGTGTCTGCCAGCTGAATTTAAGCAGCGGTGGTTTTCTGCCAGACCCGTTTTACCCAATCCATATCATCAAGCGGTTCACCGCTGACAATGCGTGTCACCACCTCGGCGGCGACACCACGATAATGGCGCGGAGCGGAGTAATCGGATGAAGCGAGAAACTGGTCCAGGACCTCACGCTGCAGCGTCTGCGCAACCGAGGTGTAACCCAGCTGTCGCAATGCCGCGGCGTTGGAGAGCTGCTCCATGTGGCCACGCAGCGGAACAGCCAGGGCTCGTTTGCCTAATGCCAGCACTTCGCTCACCAGTGCAAACCCAGCATTGCAGATCACCGCACCACAACGCTCCAGATCATGGACAAAGTTACGACGTGAAAACGGCATCAGGGTGACGTTGCCCGTTTCTACTGGCTCAGTAACCCCGCAGTAAACATGAAACCGGAATTCTGCCTGGGTGCCGAGCAGCTGCTGTAAATCAGCGGGGTCAATAGAGGGCAGGTAGACCAGCACCAGCTGTGGATCCGGTTCGGCAACTATCTCGGACACCTCGATCACTGGTGGCAATATCGGCTGGTCGAAGTGGTGCCAGTGAAGCCCAACTGAAGTAGCCACCGGTGCAAAATGGCTAAACACCAGGCGCCCAGCCAGATTATCACCAGCCAGCGGCACCCGATGACGAAACGCATACTGATGACCAAACCCGATAACCGGGGTTCGCTGACGCCTGGCTGCCCAGGCAACCACCGGTTCAAAATCGGTAATCACCCGATCATAACCGCGGGTATCCATTGCCCGTAGATCGCCTAGAAACTGCAGCGGATGGTTACCCAATGTAGTCGCCAGGTAATCAAGCTTACCGCCGCGCATTTTCAGCGTTAACCCGCTGAACGCACGATAATCACCAAACGGCTCCATATCGAAATAGGCGGCAGGATCACGACCGGAAAAGACAAAATCAACCTCGGCACCAGCCGCTTGTAGCATTGGCGCCATCTCGCGGGCGCGGGTGATGTGGCCATTGCCGGTACCCTGCACACCATAAAGAATATTCAAGTCGCTACCGCCGGCACCGAGAAAAAAACAGCAGTCTCGCTTCGAGAGTACCTTGTATCACTGGCTGAAACAACGCGCGGCTGGACGAATCAGGCCGCTTTGCTTATCGCGGTTTTTAACTCTGTCGGCGCTGCAGGCAGATGCTGGGAAAGATGTTCCAGTAACTCCAGCCGGCCATCCTCATGCTCGACCAGGGCACTACAGCTTTCCACCCAGTCACCGGTATTCGCGTAGAGAATCTGGTCTATGTTTTCCAGCGCCGCACGGTGAATGTGGCCGCAGATCACCCCATCAACACCGCGGGTTGTCGCTGCCTTGACCAGTGCATCTTCATAGTTGCCGATGAACTGTACCGCATTTTTAACCTTGTGCTTGAGGAATCCGGCCAGCGACCAGTAGGGCTTGCCCACCAGTTTGCGCGCACCATTAACCAGTCTGTTGAGCCGCAGCAACCACTCATAGGCAACACTACCAATGATCGCCAGTAGCCGGCTGCACTGCACCACACTGTCAAACTCATCGCCGTGAATCACCAG
>JBPEXY010000157.1:0-5466 GCA_052031065.1 Immundisolibacteraceae bacterium
ATCAGTTCGCGCTGACGGGCAGTCAGGCTGCCCTGAGCAAGTGTGTTGGATAGAGCCAGGTAACCATTAAGTGTTGCCGGCGAGTGGGCCATCGTCGCCAGCAGGTTCGGCAGCATACCCAGCTTGGTCTCTATTGCCTTCAGGGTGGTACGTGTTGGTTGGTCGGCGGTATTGATATCGAGCGGTGATAGACGTGTCATGGTGTGATCTCCTGAAAATCATCAAGCCCCGAACCCGGGGTTAACTGGCCGACCCGGTTTGGCCGGCGCAGTGGTATTTTCTGGACATTATTGATACGGTTAGTAACTAATCGTATTCAATAAACTTCAAGGCGTCTCAATATGGCCGATGCAATCGTTAATCTTCTCAACTGTTTTCAGTTGCGAGCGCGGGTTTTTCAGGCGGGGCTGCTCTGTCAGTCAGCCAGTTATGATCGGCAGGACCATCTTGGCTATCTACATGTACTCAAGGCCGGTCGAGCGCTGTTTGAAGCCGATGGACATGCGCCGATGGAATTTGATCAGCCTGTTGCGCTTCTATATCTCAATCCCACCAGACATTCGATAACACCACTACAGGAGGGTACCGAACTGGTTTGCGGCTCATTCCTGTTTGGGGCTGATTTACGCAACCCGGTGACCCGGGCCCTGACCGATGTGGTGGTGACCTGCTTTGCCGACAGCCCACTGCTGGAACCCACCGTTAACCTGCTGTTCGCCGAGGTGGAGCGACAGGGGAGTGGCCATCAGGCGGTACTTGATCGACTGCTGGAGGTAGTGATTGTTCAGGCGCTCGCCGATCTGATCGATAGCGGCAAAAGCACCCACGGGCTGATGGCAGGGATGGCACATCCGCGGCTTCGTCAGGCACTTGCGGCGGTTCACGAGCGGCCGCAGGAGAGCTGGACTGTCGAGTCGATGGCTGAACAGGCGGGTATGTCAAGGGCCCGTTTTGCAGCAACGTTTCGCCAGGTTATTGGCACCACGCCGTTAGCGTATCTAGGGGAGTGGCGGGTAAGCCTGGCGATGAAACTACTTGCCCAGGGGCAGTCTGTACCACAGGTAGCGCAGCGGGTGGGTTACGGAAGCGCCAACGCGTTTGCGCGACTGTTTAAATCAGTGGTTGGAGCTTCACCGTTCCGCTGGCAAAAATCCTTGAATGAGGGAGCTGATAAAGTCCCTGCATGATGGCTGTTTGGTGTCGAACTGGTGTTGTGTCCGACAACCATTCGTTAGCGGCACTGGTGTTTCACGCGCAGTTGTTCCGCTCATCCCGCTGGTATTTTTGTTAGCGGAGTTGCCAGGTTAGAGAAACATCATACTTAAAATCATTACTGCGGCTGTCACCGGGAGAAGGTGTCTCATACTCGTTTTCGAGACCGAGCTTCAGGTCGATTCCGTTGAGCTGGTCGAGCCGAACAATCCAGGCGAGCGAACTCAGGTTGCGAAAATGGGATAGCTCTTCCAGGCCCTGGTAGAAGGTGTTGGCAAATTCCAGTCGCTGTCTACCGTTGACTTTCCATTCACCGTCAACACCGACAAGTATTTCCAGTTCGATATCATCGTCACTACCACCGAAGGTTTGGGTTGCACCGAGACCACTGCGACCAGACAGCGACAGGTTGCCGCTGGTTTTGAAGCGATAACCGTAGCCGGCGGCACCACTGATGCGGCTATCCCAGTCTTCAAATTCATCCCAGTCATAACGGGCGCGGGTGAAGCGCATCCAGCGGGACTCAGGCAGCAGCCAGTCATAGGTAAGCTGTGCAAAAAAATCGTTCTCTTCGGTGTTTCCGTCACTGCTGGCTCGACGGTAGCTGCTTTCAAACAGATGTTTGGACGATTTACTCTCACCGCGCTGTTGAAAACCGATCCGCCAGTCACTGTTGCGGCTGTTGCCATTGGCACCATTCAGGCCTGCCTCGATGCGGCGCTTAACGGAGTCGGGTTTCCTTACTTTGGCGAGAGTTGGCGGATCACTCTTCTGGATGGTGGTGCTAACGGGTTGATCGGCCAGCTGGTCCTGCGGGATGACCAGCTCCCCGAACAGCTGATGGACGATGGTCACGCTGTCAGCTTGCTGGTTGATCACAGTTCCGCTCAGGCGGTCTCCGTTTTTCAGCAGGATTTGATCAGCAAACAGGTCAGGGCTGGAAGAGACCAGGGTCAGAATAAGCAGGGCGGGGTGGCGCAATTCGAAGGTCCTGAGTGATGAACGGGTGGTGCTGGATTATAAACCTGGACACCGTGAATGGTTCTGTACTGCCTCCGTCTGCGTAACATCGACACCCGCCCCGGCGTTTTCGCGCGAGGTGGTTCTGACATAGTCGAATGCAGCAGGTGATGGCAAAACTGTGGAATTTTTTGCAATCCGCCACTTGCATCGCTGTTTCGCTCGGAACATGATGAGCCGTTGATTTTGCTCAGGTTCGATTTGAGGAGGCGAACATGAACAGCAATGTCCGACCCTTTGCAGAGAAGTACCCGCAGCTGGGTACCGCGCCAGTGTCCACCGCGCCGGCTGTCGATCCGGCGTTTTTCGACAAAGAGAAGGAGCATATCTTCGGCAAGATGTGGGTCAATATGATCCTGCGCGAAGAGGATCTGCCCAATCCCGGCGACTATTTTGTGCGCGACATAGAGGTGCTGGATGCCTCGGTAATCGTGGTGCGTGGCGAGGATGGCAAACTGCGCGCTCTCCATAATGTCTGCACTCACCGCGGCAACCGACTGGTTAATGATGAGGCGGGTAGCTGTAACGGTTTTCAGTGTGACTTTCACGGCTGGGTTTTTAGTAATCAGGGTGAACTCTCATTTGTGACCGACGAACAACGCTTTTATGATCTGGATAAACAAGGACTCGGCCTGGTCCCGGTTCATCTGGATACCTGGGGCGGCTTTATCTTTGTAAATCTTGAAGAGACGCCGAGCCAGAGCCTGGCCGATTCGATGGCTGAGTTCAACGAAGACCTGAAACCATATCCATTTGAACAGATGGTTCTTGCGGGTCGCTATCGTTACGAAACCCAGGCGAACTGGAAAACCACCATGAACGCCTTTCAGGAGTCTTATCACGCAGCCTTTGTGCACAAACGTTCAGTGCGTCAGTGCCTTGAGGACGACTCAGATCCTTATCTGGCCTGTCAGCGGATCAAACTGCAGCAGAACGGCAATCAGAGTATCAGCGTACACCTGCCTCCCCACGAGCTGACACCCACCGAGCAGATAGCCTACGGCATGGGGGCGACCTTCACCCAGGGCGGAGATGGGAACAACAACGCTTTTCCTGGAACCGCACAGTCGCAGATCGAAAACTGGGCGTTTGATCTGAATATTATATTTCCGTTTTCGCGCATTAACGTCGGTGCCGGGTGGTACTACGTCGATGCCTTCTGGCCGGTAGCTCAGGATAAAACAGTCTATGAGTTGGCCTTCTATTTCCCGATGCCTGCGAATGCCGGGACGATGATCAGCCAGGAGTACAGCAAGATTGTGCTACGGGATCTGTCACGGGAGGACCTTTTCACCAATGAGGTGACCCATAACGCGCTCAGATCCGGGGCGATTAAATCGATTCAGCTTTCTGATCAGGAGATCGCTGTACGTCATCAATACAAAATGGTTACCGATCTTTGTGATCAGGCAGCGGAGGGATGATTGATGAGCGCATTACCGGAACCCTTTAGCCACCTGCAGCCATATAGCCATTGGGCTCACCCAACAGAAGATGGGCGGATGCGTCAACGCTTTAGCGCCTCCATGGATGAGGTTAACGACTATTATCAGGCGCTGCTGCCTGAGGTTATGCCGATAGCAGAACATCTCAGCCACTGGCCGCTGGCCGAGCTCCCCGAAGAGCAGAAGCCTTTGCTCTACATGGCGCTCATGTTTATGGAAACAGCCATGTCTGCGGAGTTCTTTTTTGAGCCGGATGTACCTGATGCACTTGGCGCAGAGCACATGCAGGTATTTTCCGGGCGTTCGGAACAGCTGGTTAACAGGTAACCGGTTTCGCCAGGCGGGTTTTCCCGCTTCTGGCGAAGCCAGCTTTGGGCGTTCTTGTCAGGGCGCGACCAGTGAGATTTTCAACGACAAGTCCTTGATGTCGTAATCCAATGAGTTATCCAGCAGCGCGGCAACGTGGTTGAAGCTGGTGAGCAGAGAGTATTTCTGACCATGAATCACCAGGCTGTCGACCGGAAACTCGGTGGTTCTGAACTCCGGGCGATGGTCTGTTTCAAGGTGCATGATCGCCGCTGAGGCCAACGCCAGGGCATCGGCAGTTTTCATGAGCCGGATTGCACGCTCTTTCATTTTGAACCCGGTGTAGGCAGTCATTCGCGGTGGCTTGATAGAACTGTTGACCGCGGAATCGCTGGCCCACTGAACTGCCCCAAAAACGCCTTTTTCGGACCCCAGGGTTTCGAGAGAAATTGGTTCAGACACGACGCTACTCCTTAAAAACTTTAGTCAATTGTTCCGCTCCCTGCTCTCAAAAACATCACTGCAATAACCGCGCCATTACCGAACGGGCTGCAAAAGATTGCAGGTTCAGGGTTGAGTCGGCTGACTTATTCGAGTTTGCGGGCACCTTTCTGGCACCGGGGTCAGCACATCTAACACCGAATGCACCTGACAGGTGCAGGCAGGTCTCCCTTCTGGCTTTGGGTGGTACCTGAATCGGTGTTGTAGATATCTGGTCGGTAGTCCCTCATTTCCTAAAGTTGCGGCCAATCCACTCGATAGGAACCTTTCAGGCAGCGTCGCCTTCCAGTGATATTCAGGTAGCCGCATGGCTACTTCACTCAGGTCGAGCGGAGATGTCCCACTGGACGGGGTCTCTGCAGGGCGTGATTGGACAATTCAAAAGGGCTAATCATGGATAGATTGCCATTGCGATACAAACTCATTCTGCTCGCCGCGCCGACGCTGCTGTTAGTTGTGGCGGTGACCGTGGTGGATATTCTCAACCTCACCGAAGCCAACCGCGACCTGCAGGTTGCTCAACGGGTCTCCCACCTGGTCGCGCACAACAGTGCATTGGTGCACGAGCTGCAAAAAGAACGGGGGCTTTCCGCCGGTTATCTCGGCAATCGCGGTGAACAGTTTGCGAAAAAACTGAAACAGCAGAGAAATCTGACTGACGCAGCGTTTAAGCGGTGGGAAGAATACCTCGCCAGTAGGGGGGGGCGTATCCTCGACGAGACCCAGCGCATTGCCATTAGCGAAATAGAAAATAGGCTGTTAAAGCGCGATGAGATCAGAAATCGTGTTGATCAGACAGCCATTGAACTGGCGCAGGCGCTCAAGTATTACACCGGACTTAACGGGCAGTTGCTCGCCTTCACCCTGTTGGAAGCGCAGCGTAGCCAGCAGCCACAGGTGGTGCGTCATTATGTTGCCTATGACCAGTTGTTACAGGCTAAAGAACGCGCGGGAATCGAGCGGGCAGTATTGAGTAATGCGT
>JBPEXY010000158.1:0-2457 GCA_052031065.1 Immundisolibacteraceae bacterium
AGAGCGTGTAATCCTCGCCAAGGGCACGAATCGGCCGGGTGCTGCCTGGCTCCAGTTCGCGACCGGGTAAAACCGGGTGCCAATAGCGGCGGAGAATACGGCCGCCTGGTGTATCAGCACCGACACGGGTGATCTGGTCATAAATATCTGTTTCAGAGTTCATAGTTTGCTTATAAAGAAATAAATCAAGGGGGAATAAGAGAGACCCAAGAACGAATGCTTAGGGCTGGATTGCCCTCAGCTATCGGCAGCAGATCTGTTCTGACTGCTGGAGTTCACCGGTCAGGACAAATCCAGAGATTCAACCTAGCCTACGCACACCACGCTGCAAAAGCCAGAGATAGAGGCCAAAAGCCAGAGCACTGGCGACATACAGCAACAGATACACCGAGTCACCCACGGCAGACTGCTGTAGCAGGCTGGCGGCCTGTTCTTTACCGGTATTGAGGATGGTGATTACGGTAGCGGCAAAAGCCAGCAGCGGGGTCAGTAACAACAGCCAGCGCGCCAATCGTTGCGAGCCGTCACTGGTCAGCTCTATCCACAGGGGAGCTATCTGCGCGAGCTCGGCGCTGCTAAGCACACCTGCGCCACCGATATCTTCCTTTTCCGCATCACTCAGGGCGCTGCGAAGCCGCAACTGTTCCAGCAAGCTGCCACTGGCCATGCCGAAACCGATGGCCAGCACGATGGGGAACAGCAGCACCGATTCCGTCAGGCCAATGGGCAGATTGCCGATGGGTGACTGAATACGAGCGAGCCGCGTCGCCAGCTCTTTACGCTGCTCAACCAGCTGCGCATTTAGGGTTTTGAGCATGGCACGCCGCTCACGAGCGCCCTGCATGCGTTGGTCCAGGTTTTCAATTACCGGGGCCATGCGCTCGGCAATATCAGCCCATAAGCGCTCCATCTCATCCTGCAGGCGAACACCCATGGCCCCTTTGCCCTGGTAGGTGTGCCAGAAGGTGGGATTTGCCGCTACGTGGCTGTGCAGCGCTTCGCGCACGGCCGCAAACTGTTTTTGCTGTTCGGCTTTGTCGAACAGGGGCGTACCTTTGTCCTGCAACGCGGCCAGGCTCGGCAACACCTGATCATGGAACAGCTGCTCATATTCACACAGCTGAAACTGCACGAACCGGTCGATGCGACAGATGAGCTGTTGATCACCGCGCTGGCTTGCGCAGCTGTCTGCCTGCGTTGCCAGACCCGGTCGCTGTGAGCCAGGAAAAATCATGATCTGTTGCATCTGGGCAGGGTTTGGCGGGCTCGAATACTCCATTTGCCCTGGACTGTTGGAGCCGGGAAAGGCCAACGCTGCCTGCGCCTGCGCCGGGTCCATGAAGCGCTGGCAGGCGCCACTGGTATCAGGATAAAAGAAGGCATGTCCCGCATTGATCGTCTCAATATAGTCACGCAGCATCGGCGGGCCGGCCTCGATCATCAGCTTGAGCCGCTGCACCGCTTCGCGGGGCTGTTGGTAACGATCGTACTGGGCGCTGGTTCTCTGTAGATCCGCATCCAGTTGTGCTATCTCGGTGACTAAACGCAGCTCTTTCTGCACCGCCGACAAATATGGCCAGGCGATAAAAAAACCAAAGGCGGCGGTAAAACCCAGCAGCGAAGTAAGGAGCTTGCGGAAACTGCCGGCACGCTTCAGGTAGGTTTCCACCAAATGGTCACGGTAGATTTTGTTGTCTGTGGTACTGCTAACGGCCATGCTGATACACCCCGGATTACCCACATGAAAACAAAAGCTTAACCAATCTGGCCGAATGAGAGCCAGCGTTGGTTTGCGGGCCACTATCCCGTCGCCGCCGATCGGGCAGTTCTGAGCCATCGCATCCAGCCATCGTCACTGCCCTTATCAATCTAATTCCATGCGCTAGCCGCATTCGTCCGCTGTGACTAGATTATGTCAGCCCGGCTGGCTGTTCAGCGGAGTCCAGCCGCTGTTGAACTACAATCAGAACCATAGCTCTGCTGTCATTTCCCGCCACTCAGGATCGGTGGCACACCACAACTTAAATGGACTCAAGCCATGAGCCGTTTTTTCTCGATAGTCATACTCTTTTGGAGCGGCGTCTCCCTGCTCATCGGCGGCTGTAGCGATACTACCGATGAATCCCGGCTCAACAGCACCCATTATGTGTTTGGCACGCTGGTGGAATTTAATCTGCGGGCTGATGACCGGACACATGCACGCCAGGTAGTTGCCGAGATAGGTGCTGCTTTTCGTGATATGCACCGCGACTGGCACGCATGGCAACCGGGAAAACTGACTGAACTCAATGGCGCTATTGCCCGTGGCGAGACGATTCCCCTCGATATGGCGCTTAGCCCGCTAATCACCCAGTCTACTGAGCTAAGCCACACCTCCAAAGGTCTGTTTAACCCGGCAATCGGCGGGCTGGTGGCACTCTGGGGGTTCCACCAGGATGAACGACCGAGCGGTCCACC
>JBPEXY010000159.1:0-4566 GCA_052031065.1 Immundisolibacteraceae bacterium
ACGGTGATGGAATGGGTCAACTCGGAGGATTGATGATGAGCAGTAACTTACCTGTTGAGTTTTCCGATCTTGAATGGCTCACCGATAAATGGTTGCTGGAGACCGAAAACGAGCGTCATCGTGCCCGCCTCGCCAGTGAACCAATGGAACTGCAGAGGGTCTATGACACCCTGCTGCCAAGGATGGAGCCGATCTGTGAATATCTTGATCAGTATCCGCTCAGCGATCTGCCGTGGGCGGCCCATAACCTGATGACCCTGGCGTTCGTGTTCATGGAGGTCTCCTGCAGCGTGGAGATGTTTGGCGGTTCGCCGGAGGTGCCGTTCGGTTTTGAACCGAATCGCTGGATCGTTCACTGTTAGGTTTTTCGTGGGCAGCTGATCAATCCCGATAGCTGCAGGAATCTGTCGGTTTAGGTCTGCTTGCATACCAGAGGTTTGAAAAAGGCGTTACCGACTGCGGTGACGCCTTTTTTTGGCCCGGGTTTTCGATGCAGCGCCGCCCCGCGCAGGTTGCCAAAGCCGGTTTGCTCGCCCAATATGAGCCGAGTTGCGGTCGGCTGTTGATCGGGTGATCGCCTGGAAAAACAATATCGGGGGAGGCGTCCTTGGCAGTTTCAGGTTGCAGGGCATTGACACGAGGGTTGTCGCTCGTTGCGGGGCTTTTTTTTGCGGTTTCACTGCCGGCGTCCGAGGGCAATGCCTATGTCGATGCAGTACTGGAAGCGCTGGCGGATAAAGGGCTGCTGACCGGTCAGGAAGTTCACGACATCAAGTTACAGGCGCGACAGGCCCAGCGTCGTCAACAGGCGGATAGACAGCCAACAGATGCCGATGGGGGTGAGCCCGGCCTGATCCGGCAGGTCGCCAGGTCAGTGAATGCCGCGCGGCAACCGGAATCCGGATTCCCGAATTTCAAGGTCTGGGGGCGGCTGCAACCACGTTACACCTATGTGCAGTCTGATGGTGGCCGGGAGGGCACCAGTTCGTTTACTTTTCGGCGTGCCCGTATCGGTCTCAAGGGGTACATGGCCGATAAAATGCCGTTTCGCTATCAGTACGAGGCGGCGAATGAGCTGCCGGGGCTCTCCAACGCCGCTAATCTGCTGGATGCCTGGGTTGGATTTGAGCATCTGCGTGATAGCCTTGGCGATATCATCGTCGGCCAGCAGTTTATTCCCGGCTACACCCGGGCACCGCAGCTTAGTGCCAGTGTCGAGCGTAAATTCTCCGAATTTCTCTATCCCGGAGCTGCGGGCAGGGCTCGCGGTATTACGCTGCGCCGGGGAGACAACGGTCTGCCGGAGACCACCAGTCAGGGGCTGTTTGGCAACCGGCTCCTTTACGGTATCGGCCTGTTCAATGGTCCGGATCTGTCGCTCAACAACGATAACAACGAGATGCTGTTTGCAGCCACCGTCGGCTGGCGGCCAACCGGGCAGTCTGTGTGGCCGGATGAGTACGCGATTAAAAAGCGCGGCGTCAATTACGGGCTGAATGCCGCTTATGCCCACTCGCGGGATACCACCACCCTCGATACCGGGCTGCAGGCGGCGCTGGGTAATCAGGTGGAACTGGATAACGACTGGTACAGCCTGTTTGCTGATATCGAGTATGAACACTGGTTTGGCTGGGCATCGTGGACCCGCTTTGATTCTGACGCTCGCGGTGGAGTGGTGATCGACAGCAAGTCAGTCACCGGTTCTTCACTGAGTTCGTCGGCCTGGGCCATCGGCGGAAGTCGTACTTTCCCGGTCAGCGGTAATCCGGACCTGCAGGGCTGGGCGCTGGGTTTCCAGCTTCAGCATGTGGATAATGAACATCCATCTCGCACCCGGTTTATGCGCGCTTTAACCGGCAGTGCTCCTAACGAGCTGGCACGTGGCATGAACAGAGGCTATGCCTATCACGCGATGGTAACCTTTATCCTGAATCGCAACACCCGCATTCTTAACGAATTCACCCATTACAATGGCGAGGGTGGCAGCGTCGATCATGACGCTCTGATCAGCCAGATTCAGATCGATTTTTAAAACGCATATTTTTAACCTGATTGTTCAGCAGAGGGACCGATGAACGTACACGTTACCCCCACCCAGGAGCGGGAATCTCCGTTACGCAGCCTGATGAAGGCTTTTTCGTGGCGTATTGTGGCGACCACGACGACAGCGCTTATTGCCTGGTTCATTACCGGAGACATCTCCACCGCCATCTCAATTGGCAGCATCGAGTTTGTGATGAAATTTTTTATCTACTACCTTCACGAACGGGCTTGGCAGCTGGTGCCCCGCGGTACCTTTCGACATCTGCTGCAACGTAAAAAACAGTTATAACGGCTGGAACGGCTCAGGGCATTGCTATATGCAGATAGAGCCAGCTGTTGTAGCCGATAAAGGTCAGCAACAGCAGTGCGCCGGGCAGGCGGCCGATTTTTCCCGGTTGTGACCCTGATCCGCGGGCAAGCAGGTAGAGGGTGATAGTGAGGGCCAGCATGATCGGATAGTCGCGCCACAATAACGGCTGGTCGATGGTGGTGGGAGCCATGGTACCGGCGACACCGATCACCGCGAGAAGGTTGAACAGGTTGGAGCCGACCACATTGCCGATGGCGATGTCATCCTCGCCTTTGCGTGCCGCGACCAGCGAGGCGGCCAGTTCCGGCAGGCTGGTGCCGATGGCGACAATGGTGAGACCAATCACCAGATCGCTGATGCCGAAATGGCTGGCCAGGCCGACGGCTCCCCAGACCAGCAGCCGTGACGCGAGTAACAGTATCAATAGCCCGCCGGTCAGTAACCACAGGTAACGACCAGTCCCGGTTGTTTCGATAATTTGTGGTGATTGTTCCGCTGCAAGTTCTTCCGCCAGCGGGTCGCCATAGTGGCTCTGGCGGCCGATCCGGACAGTCACTCCAATCAGCAGGAACATGCCGGCCAGCAGCAGGGTTCCGTCGGTGCGGGACAGCTCTCCATCGATGATCAGCAGCAGGGTGAACGCCATCACCACGGCCATCATCGGGAATTCCCGCCGCAAGGTTTCCGAACGCACCGCCAGTGGTAATACCAGCGCGGTGGCACCAAGAACCAAGCCGATGTTGGCGATATTGGAGCCGACCGCATTACCCAGGGCAAGTCCCGGATTGCCATTCAGGGCAGCCATCGCCGATACCAGCATTTCCGGTGCCGAGGTGCCAAAGGCGACGATGGTCAGGCCAACGATCATCGGTGACACCCCCAGTTTCACCGCCAGGCCGGACGCTCCGTCGACAAAACGGTCGGCGCTCCAGGCGAGCAGTATCAGGCCGGCGAGCAGGGCGAGCAGAAAGGGCACCAGGGTTGGCAACACAACATCCTCAACAGTGACGTGACGGGGTGAGCGCGGCAGGGGATAACTCGGCGGAGTTGTACCACAGGGCTCCGTTAATTCCCAAAGTTGGCCGAACCGGCGGTGAAGTGGTGGGGTGGACAGACTGGCAGGCAGACAGGCAGACGGGCTGTTGGCGGGAGTTAATTCGGACTACCATCCACGCATCGCACTCAATTAAATCAACTCAGGACAGCCGATGGAGTCAGAGGCAGCAAGTTCTTCCGCAACATTGCTGAACGATCAGCTCAGCAAGAAAACTATAACTGCTGAACAGGTGGCGGCACTGGTTAACAGTGGTGACGTGATTGAATACGGCATGTCGATCAATCAGCCCGACCTGTTTGACCGGGCGCTGGCGCAGCGCAAACAGGAGCTGAGGGATGTCTACATCCGCGGTACCCTGACAGTGTCGCCGCGGCAGGTGGTGCTGGCCGACCCCGAGCAGCAGCACTTCAGTTACGACAACTGGCATTTCAGCACCTGGGATCGCCGCCAGTTTGATGAACATCTGGTCAGTTACATCCCGTTCAATTTTGGTGAATCCCCGGAGATCTACCGTGATCATCTGCATATCGATCTGCTGGTGATCAAGACCACCACCATGGATCGCCACGGCTATTTTAATTTCGGTGCCAGCAATGCCATGGTGCGGGTAGCCTGTGAAATCGCGCAGCGGGTGGTGGTTGAAACCAGCTCTGCACTGCCGCGCTGTTACGGTATTGAAAACGCGGTACACATCAGTGAAGTGGATGCGGTGATTGTGGGCGACAACCAGCCGCCGGTGGAACTGCCCTCCGCTCCGGTCAGCGACATAGACCGGCAGGTTGCGGATTACATCCTGCGGGAAGTTGACGATGGTGCCTGTCTGCAGATCGGTATCGGTGGCATGCCCAACGCGGTCTGTAGTGCGTTGGCCGACTCATCGATCCGCGACCTCGGCGTACATACGGAGATGTTTGTTGATGGCATGGTTGATCTTGCCGAACGGGGCAAGTTGACCGGTGCCCGTAAGCGTACCTACCGCGGCAAGATAGCCTACAGTTTTGCGCTTGGAAGTGCGCGCTGTTACGACTTTATCGACCAGAATGAGCAGTGCATCAGCCTGCCGGTCAACGAGACCAATCTGCCGGAGAATATCGCCCGTAACGCCAATGTGGTGTCGATCAACAATGCCATGCAGATCGACCTCTCTGGTCAGGTC
>JBPEXY010000016.1:0-4759 GCA_052031065.1 Immundisolibacteraceae bacterium
CCGCCCGGGGCGGTAACAGAAGCGGGTTATTGCTCCTGCCTCACACTTGGCGGCAACTATAAGGTGTTCTTTAACACAAATAAATTAGCTATTTATTCAATAATATTTTGCATTTTTGCAAGCAAAAGGCAGAATCCAATTGCGCACTGCCGCTTTACAGACAGTGCTGTTCTGGCTGCACTTCCAGCCAGGTTTCGAGCCCACGCTGAAGCGCTTTAGTGGTCAATGGCTTAGTGAGATAACCGTCCATACCGGCTTCGAGACAGCGCTGTTCATCACCCTCCATCGCATTGGCAGTAAGAGCGATAATGGTTTGTGTCGGCGAGCCTTCCCGCTGCGCCTGCCTGATCACCCGAGTAGCCTGAAAGCCATCCATCACCGGCATCTGGCAATCCATTAGCACCAAATCAAATTGCCTTGCGGCACAGGCCCGAACAGCCTGTTCGCCGTTTTCAGCGGTCTCAACTTCGACGCCAAATTTTTTCAGCATACGGCTGGCCACTTTGCGGTTTACCGGATTATCTTCAACTAGCAGACAGCACTGCTGCTGGTCGGAAATCGGCAGTATCGGCAATGAGGAATCATCGCTGACCCGCTGGTCGATCACATGATAGAAACCTCGCTTCAAAGGCAGAAAACAGCGATACAACGGACCCTTTACGTTGACACCAGAATCTTTCTCCTGCAGGGGCGACAGCAGGATCACTGGCGGCCAGTCGGTTCGTAAATTGCGCAGTTGTGCGAGCTGCTCTGCCCAGTCCTGACTGGAAATATCGACCACAATCATTGCCAGCGGTACGCCAACGCTAGCTGCCACCACCTGATAGCCACCAGCAAGAAGGTAGCGACTGGCGATGTCCCGTAAGTAGTGATCTTTAATTATTAAAGCTGCGTATTGGCTGACCTCGACCAATGGTGATTTGCCGAACGAACCCGCTACCGGAACCTGAAGGGTAAAGGTCGACCCGCTCCCAGGTGTGCTGCGCAGATTTATCGTCCCTCCCATCGCCTCCGCCAGTCCGCGGCAAATCGCCAGACCGAGGCCGGTACCACCGTAAAGCCGTGTGGTGGAATCGTCAGCCTGTGCAAAGACCGAGAAGATGGAGTCCTGTTTTTCCGGCGGGATGCCAATACCGCTATCCCGCACCGCCAACCGCAGTAACATCTGTGTCCTGCCGATCTGCTCACAGGCCAGCTCAACTGATATGGATCCGGTGGCGGTAAACTTAAGCGCATTACCGATAAGGTTGGATAAAATCTGACGGATTTTGGTTGGATCGACCTGCAGAAGTTTCGGTAATGACGTATCGATATCGCAGTACAGGGGCAACGACTGGCTTTCGGCCTGTGGTGCAAACAGCGCCACGACATCTTCGACCAGTTCCGCACAGTCGGTCTCGACCCGCTCGACCTGAACCTCGCCTGAATCAAGCCTGGAGAAATCGAGCACATCGTTAATCAGACCAAGCAGTGCGTGGGCTGAATCACGTGCGGTACGCACCAGCTCAGCCTGCTGGACAGTAAGTTTTTCGTCTTTTAGCAATTCGAGCATACCGATAAATCCGTTCATCGGCGTGCGAATTTCATGACTCATGTTGGCCAGGAACTGTCCTTTGGCACGCGCAGAAGCGAGAGCCTCATCACGGGCTGCAACCAGCTCACTATTGACCCGGCTGCGCTCCGCCTCCTGATGCCGTAACGTATTCTGCAACCGCTGGGCATCGACCATCAGTTCGCGCACCTCTGCCACCCCGGAGGGTACCAGGAGCTGATTAAAGTTACCCTTCGCAATCTCTCGCGCCGCCTCTACCAACCTGACGAGTGGCGCTTTTAATCCATACTGTAGTGCGACCCGAACCGCCGCCAGCACGGCCAGAATCAGCACTGCCGCGAGAAACAGCACACGCTGACTCTGCTCCGCCCTCCGCTGCGCTCTCCAGATCAGCTTTTGCTGTAAATCCATAAGCTCGGAAGCGACGGTTTCGGTCTGCTGCTGCAGTCGCAGCAACCCCTGATCACGCTGTTGAATCAGCTGTCGGGTCGCATCAATCTCACGACCAAACCGGTTGATGCCATATCGCGCCTGCTCCAGGTATTCTGCAAGCGGTTCGATCCGGACCATCTCCTGGTCATCGTCCCCCCAGAGCGAGTAACGGGTCTCGGCTTCGTAGATAAAAGAATCTAAACGGTCAAGCGACTGCCACCGCTGCAGCAGATAGTCTATGCTCTCCAGCTCTTCATCGATTCGAAGCCGAAATTCACGGTTACCGCTATCCAGGTAACTTTTCGCATAACTGGTGGCGCTTTCGGTTAATTCCTGGAATAGCCGTGCGTAGCTGTAGTGTTCAGCGGCCAATGCCGACCTGTCGGACTCTGATCCGGCAATGTATTCGTAAAACCTGGCGTTGAGGTCGCGCAGTTCGCGGGAGGAATGTCGCACCAGCTCCCGCGGCGCACCTGCCAGTTTGCCAAGCGCCAGAACCTCGGTTTCCAGAGTCTGTAACAGCGGGTCGATCTGTTTGGTTACGGTAGACTGAAAGCGCGGTGAAAGCTGCTGCACCACCAGTTGGCGACGTTCAATCAGCTCCTTTTTGGCCTGATGCAACAGTAGTGCGTTACCGTTGTCCAGGTAGGCCGCAACATAACGATAGATAATCTTGTTTAGATGACGCTCAGTATCCTGGTAGCTGGTAATGTCACCGATCTCTTCCAGCTGATTGCGATTCTGCTGGTAGACGAAGTAGAGCACTACCAGTGCGCCAAAAAAGAGAAGCGCACAGGTAAAGTTAATCAGATTGGCCAGGCGATAGGCTTTAACAGTCAAGATCAATCCCTGATCTAATTTACGAAGCGCTCATTGTCAGCAAAGAACCAGGCGCCTCTCCTGACCAAGTTATCGACCGGTTGCCCCTTGTCTTGACCCCTGTTTAACCTTGCGTGACGATAAATGTGCTTCCCATCAGGACATTTGATTCGGCGAATCAGCGCCTTCCTTGCTGTCGAACAAAGTGGTGATCGAGCCTCACTCCCGCCTGCTCGCAGGAATCAGCCACCTGACCGGCGCTCTGGGTCACTCTCCATCCGTCGACTAGCTGATCGACAGAATCGCTAGTGGCTTCTGCCAGTTGGCTGTAAGTTGAGCATCACGCAACTCCTCCTCCCATCAACCGGCCCAGCCCGTGGCGGTGAAGTTCCAAGAGGACAGGATTGAACCGTATTCGCCGTCGTTAAGAGGTAAACATTCATCAGTACAGCGCCACCGAGTAAATGGCCGTTATGTTGCCAGGCCCAATCACAGCCGGCTGCCTCCAATACCCCGCCAGCGGGCCACCACTTTCCGCAGTCGGCCTGAGCCTGAAACTCCTCGGTACCTGTTACTGCGCCCTGCCCGCTGTTCTATGCCGCCTTTATCACTGATGCCGGTACCTACCCGAACAGGTCGGTCCAGGTGTTACTGCCAACTCAGCCGATTTTTTCATCATAGGGAAAATCGCTACCGATCGCTTGTAAGCCGGTGCGGTTCCACTCATCGATGTGAGCCTGTTGTTGCGCTGTCAACAACTCACTGCTGTTGCCCTGCTTACCGCTGCGAATCATGCTGCCACCGGGACGTGCAAACGGAGAAACCTCGCCGGGGTAAAACTTGTCGTCGATTAGTTTCATCTGCTCATAGGAACTAAGATCGGCCACTTTCTGCAGTTCATCCTCGGTTAACGTTATGCCCATCAGCTCAGCCATTTTCCTGATCGCTCCAGCACTATCCTCCTGTAATTCCCGGTAGGTAATAAACAGTACATTGGGGCGGTCACGCCACGCCCAGTAACCAGCAGTGAACTCGTACCAGGGGTGAAATACCGCTCCCGGTGATGTGCAGTGTTTAACCCAGGTGGCCACCGACGGAATCAGGTTGCCCAGCAGCATCTTGCCGAAAAAGAAATAGCTGGAGACCACCACCTCTTTGGGGTCACGCACCACACAGATATAGGTTGCCTTTTCACTGTAGGGTACAAATTGCGCACGGGCATGGGTTTTGATAATCCGCTTGCCGTTACGTGAACGCCTGCGCTGACGATCATCATCGAGGTGTGCGGTGGTTGCCTGTGAGGGACAGTCCGCCCAGCACATCACGTCCAGCGCGTCCTCGAACTCCCCCTCACCCTGCTCGGCAATCTGGTAGGCGGTATTCATCACCCAATTGGTGCCGCTCTTGAAATAGGAACAGACGAACACGTCGCTATCCTGCGGGGTATAACCCTTAAATCCTTCCTCGATGGCGTCATCAAACATCTTCACCATCGGTTTGAAAAAGGGCTTGAACAATAGCGACTCAAGCCCTACAAGACGCGCCAGCGCAAACACTCCCTGCAGCAACCAGGTCAAAGGCAATAGTCGTTTGCCGAGACGGGCAACACCATCGAGCTCCTTTTTGCGACGCTCGACGATGTCTTTGAATTCGTAATTCGGATCACTGACATGAGTAACCGGCATGCTCCACTCCTTAAGTCTGGATATGTGTGACTATCGCTATCTAAGGCCATCCCGCTAACAAGGCACAAGCGGACGATTTTAGAGAACCGGTCAGCTGTGGTACAGGTTGAAGATCCACCCCACGAGACGGGGAGAGTATTGTTGAGGAACTAAAAAAGCCCCGTGACGAGGCGGGTCACGGGGCTTAAGAGGAGACCGGCGGAGTAGCGGGGAGAGAGGAGGAGAGAGCTACACCGCCGGCTTAAAACAATCGGTTGCCTGCCCGAACTTC
>JBPEXY010000160.1:0-12866 GCA_052031065.1 Immundisolibacteraceae bacterium
CCCATTGTCCAATATTCCCCACTGCTGCCTCCCGTAGGAGTCTGGGCCGTGTCTCAGTCCCAGTGTGGCTGATCGTCCTCTCAGACCAGCTACGGATCGTCGCCTTGGTAGGCCTTTACCCTACCAACTAGCTAATCCGACGCAGGCTCATCCAATAGCAAGAGCTTCCAAGGAGAGGCCCTCTTTTCCCCGTAGGGTGTATGCGGTATTAGCCCGAGTTTCCCCGGGTTGTCCCCCACTACTGGGCAAATTCCTACGCGTTACTCACCCGTCCGCCACTCGACGCCTGGGAGCAAGCTCCCATCGTTTCCGTTCGACTTGCATGTGTTAAGCATACCGCCAGCGTTCAATCTGAGCCATGATCAAACTCTTCAGTTCAATAAAGGCTGACTGCGCTGCAGTCAATTTTTTGTGTCTGCCCAAACCCTGTAAACAGAGCTTGAAAGACACGATATTGCTTGTGGCTAACCTGCTTCAAAACAGGCGCCCACACAAATTGCTAGATTCAGTTTTTAAAGAGCAGCCGCTGTATTGTCAGCGGCGAGGGCTGCGTATTATAGGGACGAGAATCGGCGCGTCAACGATTTGTTTGAATTATTTCAAAATAGTTTCACACCAGCCCTGAGCCACTCAATTCCAGCACCATTTTTACCTGCGATAACCCGTTGATATTGCGCAGCTGTTCCGCCCCTAGATGTACGAATGTCGCTAGATTACGGTCACTTTCCGGAACTTCCGTTTGCCGACCTGAAAAACCGATCCTTCGCGAACCGTTACCAACATCGCCGTATCGGTCACCCGATCGCCATCGAGTTTTACCGCTCCCTGCCTGATCATTCGCAAGGCCTCCGAAGTGCTGGTGGTTAGTCCTGACTCCTTCAGCAGGTTGGCAACAGGAATTCCCTCACCGCCGGTTTCCAGAACCACTGCGTCTATTTCGTCAGGTAGAGCACCATGCTTGAAACGACTGACAAACTGCTGTCGGGCCAGCTCTCCCTGGCCCTCTCCGTGAAAACGGTCAACCAACTCCACCGCGAGTTTAATTTTGATGTCTCTCGGGTTGGCTCCAGCACCAACCTCTTTTTTGAAAGCTTCTATCTCCGCGGACGATAGGAATGACAAAAGCTCGTAATAGCGCCACATGAGCTGGTCGGAGATCGACATCACCTTGCCGAACATTTCTTCAGCGGGGTCAGACACACCTATATAGTTGTTCAGCGACTTCGACATCTTCTGCACACCATCAAGCCCCTCCAGGATCGGCATAGTCATCACCACCTGGGGTTCCTGACCTGCGCCCTGCTGCAGGTGGCGGCCTACCAGCAAATTAAACTTCTGGTCCGTCCCGCCCAGCTCAAGGTCGGCTTCGAGGGCCACCGAATCGTAACCCTGCACCAGCGGATAGAGAAATTCATGAACCGCGATAGATTGACCGGATTTGTAACGTTTGCTGAAATCGTCCCGTTCCAGCATCCGCGCCACGTTGTACTGGGCAGCCAGTTCAATCATGCCGACGGCACCGAGCTCACTAAGCCACGACGAGTTATAGACGACCTCAGTTCTATCCGGGTCGAGGATCTTGAACACCTGCTGCTGATAAGTTTTGGCGTTCTCGATGATCTGCTCTTCTGCCAGCGGCTTGCGGGTGACATTTTTCCCCGTAGGATCACCAATACGGGCGGTGAAATCACCTACCAGAAAAATCACATGGTGACCCAATTGCTGAAACGCCCTCAGCTTGTTGATTAGCACCGTATGGCCCAGATGGATATCCGGTGCGGTGGGGTCAAAACCGGCCTTGATCCGTAGCGGACGCCCCAGCTTCAGCTTTTCGATCAACTCCTGCTCCGGGATGATCTCCTCCGCACCCCGACGGATGATCGCCAGCTGCTCATCAATAGAAACCGCTAATGTCATCTGAAAGAAAGTTCCTTCTGTTAAAAGCTCCGCCGTGAACTCACGACCAGAAACAGCACTCCCGGATATGTCAGCGAGAGGGCGTGGAAAATCCGCTGCCTGCCACCCATTAATATATAGATAAAGCACGGCACCAGCTGTTGTATTATCCGTTGATTGATCGGGATAATGCAGGGCTGGAGCTGCAACTTAGGGAAATAAATTGGCACCACCCTGCTTACACTTTCGCGTTACTCAATTTCTTCGGCAAACACCGACAAACCAGGCAGACCACCCCCATTGGCAGGCAAGCACAAGAGCACCAGCGTGATGGCTGATCGTCGCCACCCCGGTCGAGGGCAGCGCTCGCGACACCGCACTCTTGTTTACGTGGCCGGAATAACACTCGTCACCGCGGCTCTGCTATCGGTGACTCTACTACGCAACAACAAAGATGACCCGCAGCGGGCGGCGAGTGATCGCTATCGACAGGAACTGATCACACCCGAAGAAGCCCACAGCGTCATCAAAGCGCCGGACCGACAGGCAGAACCCGCTCCGGTAACGACTGAATCGACCCCGGTGGCCCATCACAGCGCTGAACCTGTTGAGCCTGTTGAAATTCCAAAGCTTGCCTGGCGAGAAGAGATAGTCAGACCAGGCGACAGCTTTACCACGATCATGCAGCGCATGGGCTACTCCCCCGCAGTGGTGGCAAAAATCATGGCCAGCGGTGCTCCAGCCGAACCACTGAAGAGACTGAAACCGCAGCACCGTCTTAAGGTTCTGGAACAACAGGAGCAGTTACAGCAGGTTCATTACGAAATTGACCGAACCTCTGTACTGGAGGTAGACCTCACCAAAGAAGCCGTTGTTGCAAAAACCGTAGCTCTGGATATAGAGATCCGCAACTCCGAGGCGGCGGGCACCATCGACTCATCCCTTTATCTCGCTGGCCAGGCGTCCGGGTTAAGCGATGCGCTGATTATGGAACTGGCAAATATATTCGGCTGGGACGTTGACTACACTCTGGACCTGCGTGAAGGGGACCGCTTTTATGTCATCTACAGCGACCTTCTTCACCAGGGCAAAAAGGTCAGTGATGGCGAGATACTCGCGGCCAGACTGGCGGTCAATGGCCGCACCCTGACGGCGCTAAAATACCAGGACAAAAACGGCCGGGCGGATTACTACGCGCCAAACGGACAGAGCATGCGCAAGGCCTTTACCCGCAACCCTCTGCCCATCACCCGTATCACCTCACGTTTTAATCCCAATCGTCTGCACCCGATCTTCAAAACCCGCCGCCCCCATCGCGGCGTGGATTACGGCGCCGCCAGCGGCACACCAGTCAGGGCAACTGGTGACGGGCGAGTCATTTTCAAAGGCAAAAAAGGGGGCTACGGAAACACCGTAATCATCCAGCACGGCCAAAAGTACACCACCCTTTACGCCCACCTGAAAAACTTTCGCAAAGGGCTGCACACTGGACAAAGTATCAAGCAGGGCAAAACCATTGCCTATGTGGGACAAAGTGGATGGGCCACCGGCCCGCATCTGCATTACGAGTTCCGTGTAAACGGCGTGCATCACAACCCGTTGACGGTCAAACTGCCGGCCGCGGAGCCGATTTTAAAGGCTGAAAAGGCAAGTTTCCTCACCTCAATATCACCCCTGCTGTCCCAGCTGGATCAGCTCGAAACCACTCAACTGGCGGCCGCCGGAACCACGCAATGAGCTTCAGCCAGGCCAGCGGCAAAGATGAGACCCTGTTCATCGGCACCATGTCGGGAACCAGTCACGACGGCATCGACGCAGCACTGATAGAAACCAGCAACGCAGAGACAAAGCTCCTCACCACACTGTTCAAACCCCTGCCCGAACAACTCAGGGAAAAACTACTCAACCTCAACAGCCCTGATTATCAAGGGCCTCTGGAGGAGCATTTAGGGTTGGAACAGGAGTTTACTCACTGTGTCGCTGAGCTGATTCTTGAGCTGCTGGATAAATCCGGTTTGGCCGCAACCGCTATTACTGCCGCCGGCTGCCACGGCCACACTGTAAGACACCGTCCACAGGGGACTGCCGGCTACAGCCTGCAATTGCTCAGCGGTGCGGCGCTGGCAGTCAACACGGGCATCCCGGTGGTGTGCGATTTTCGTAGCGCAGATATCGCTCTGGGTGGCACCGGTGCGCCCCTGGCGCCATCCTTTCACCACCATTTTTTTGCCCGCGACGGTGTCGATACCGCCGTGGTCAACGTTGGCGGTATCGCCAACGTCACCATAATCAACAGCGATGGTACCGTCACTGCGGGCTTTGATACCGGCCCCGGAAACCTGCTTCTGGACTTCTGCGCCAGCCACTTTGAGCAGCAGCCGTACGATAAGGAAGGGGCTATGGCCAGATCGGGAACGATCGTGCCGGAATTACTCGACCAGCTCCTGAACCACCCTTTCCTGAAAAAAACTCCTCCTAAAAGCACCGGACGGGAGGAATTTAATAGCCAGTGGTTACTAGGCCAATGTGACCGGCTATCCGCCACACCGAGCCTGCCGGACCTGTTGGCAACGCTGACCGAGCTGACCGCCCAAACCATCATCACCTCAATAAAAGAAAGTGGGTTTGGTAGCGGTGAAATTCTGGTCTGCGGAGGTGGCGTACACAACCGCTTCCTGATGGAGCGCCTGACCCTGCTGGCGGGCGACTGTCCGCTAGCCTCAACCTCTACCAGGGGGTTTGATCCCGACTGGATCGAAGCGATGGGGTTCGCCTGGCTTGCCAGTCGGAGGTGGCGGCAGCAGCCGGGCAACGTTCCCTCCGTTACCGGCGCCAGGCGACCGGCTATCCTCGGAGGCCTCTACTTGCCCTAGCCCCTATAGGGGAGCGGTGAGTGCTAAGAACCTGCTAAACGCTGAATGAAGAACCGCAGCCACAGGTGGTGGAGGCGTTGGGGTTGCGAATCACAAACTGAGCCCCCTGAAAATCCTCCTTGTAATCGATTTCCGCGCCCTCAAGATATTGCATACTCATCGGGTCGATCAGCAAAACCACACCATCGGTGTCGACCTGGGTATCCTCAACATCGGTATCTTCGTCAAACGTAAAACCGTACTGGAATCCAGAGCAACCGCCACCGGTGATAAACACCCGCAGCTTGAGATCCTGACTATCCTCGTCTGCCATCAGTTCGCGCACCCGCCCGGCGGCGGCACTGGTAAAAATCAATTCTGCATTACTTTGCATGGTCACATCCGATCATCATTAATGAGTACTTTGAGACTATTCATCTGGCGGGCAGTTCCCGCTTGGCACCATCACTTCTCTGCTATTTCACTGCCTGGCACAGGTTTCGCCGCTGGAGCGCCACTATCCGATGCACTCACGGCATGGACCAGCTGGCCATTCACCTCGGCGCCGACCGCCATTTCCAGGAAATTGTAACGAACATTGCCAGTGATGCGCGCGTGCTCCTTCAGCGCAACATACTCCGACGCATTAACATCTCCGACAACAGTACCGTCAATCACCTGATGGGGCACCGTCACACTACCCTCAACGGCACCATCTTTGGTCAGGGTCAAGGCACCATATTCGCCATCGCGACAGACCAGGTTACCCTTGACCCGGCCCTCTACGACCAGCCCCCCGGTAAAGTGGAGATCACCCTCAATCTCGCTGTTCACACCAATCAGACTTTCCAGAGACTCTTTTGCGACCTTTCGCGGTTTTTTCACTGCGCCTTCTCCTCCGTCAGCAGACGGTGCCAATCGAATGAAGCGGATTTGACCTCCCGCCCCTTCACTGCCAGCTGCACCACCAGCCTCATTGTCGATTCGGGCCAGTCGGGAAGGATTTCAAGAGACCCGGAAATCCGCTGAAAAACCTCAAATGAGAATGGTTGCTCACCAACCGCATGATTTTCGTCACCAACAACGAGAGCTACTGTTGCCATGCCCTCAACCATACCATTAACTTTGAGTGGTTGCGCCAGTAACAGCTCGTAACGATATTGCCCTTCCCCGGCCACCTTCTCAACCACAGCCCGATGGATCAATAGCTCATCCGACCGGACCTTTCGGTTAACCAACCCTGCGTAAAGCTCCAGCTCTTTTCGCAGCGCGTTGACCCTCTCTCTCTGCGCGCCCAACTCCGCCACCGCAGCCTCCCGCGCAGTTTTCTCCAGCTCATGGCGCAGCTGAAACGTGGCCACCTCTTTAACCAGCCGATCCCGGTCAGCGTTCAGCTCGGTCAGCTCAGCACCCTGCCGTTTGGAGTGCGCCAGCAGTTCACCATAATTGAGCCGCAGATGGTAACCACCCAATCGATAGCTCCCGTAGAACGCTAACGCCAACAGCAGACCCGCCAGCAGAAACCAGATACGGTAAACACCCCGCCTAACCGGCCTGATCCGGTAATCCCGCTGATCACCCGGCATCAGGGAAGCTGCGCGGTACCTGCCAGGCCTTCACTTTCATTCACCGCAAACATCAGGTTCATACACTGTACTGCCTGCCCGGCCGCACCCTTAACCAGGTTATCGATAACCGACAGAATGACAAGCTGATTACCCTGCTGGTGGAGTCCAATCTGACACTGATTACTTCCCTTCACATAACGCGTGCGCGGATGGGACCCTGCTGGCAACAGATCCACGAAATGCTCAGCGCTGTAGCGCTGCTGAAAAAGTTCCCGCAATTTTTCCGGGTCAATATCGACCTGCAAATAAACGGTCGCGTGAATACCTCTAAGCATCGGCACCAGGTGGGGCACAAAAACCAGTTCTGGAGCGGTTCCCGAAACTTGCGTCAGAGTCTGTGATATTTCCGGATGGTGGCGGTGTGCAAAAACATTGTAGGCATGCAGGCTTTCAGTCACCTCGCCGAACAGCAGATCGACCTTGGCGTTGCGGCCTGCACCACTGACCCCGGACTTTACATCCGCAATGATCGGACCGCGACTCTGGTAACCCTGTTCAAGCAGAGGTAACAACGCCAGGGTTGTTGCGGTTGGGTAGCAGCCCGGCGCCGCAATCAGCTGTGCACCTTCAATCGCCGCGCGATTGAGCTCCGGCAGCCCATAAACAGCCTGTTCCAGCAACTGTGGGCAGGCGTGGGGTTCTCCGTACCACTGCTCCCACACCTCTGCATCTTTAAGTCTGAAGTCAGCGGCCAAATCGATGACCCGAACACCTTTGTCCAGCAGCTCCGGTACCAGTTTCATCGCCACCCCGTTGGGAGTGGCAAAAAACACCAGATCACACTGCGCCAGCCGACCTGCATCGACGGGCTCAAAGCGTAAATCAGTCTTGCCGTAAAGGTTGGGGAAAGAGTCGCTGATCAACTGCCCCGCCAGCGAACGCGAGGTCACCGCATCAAGCTTGACTGAAGGGTGTGCCAGCAACAGGCGGATCAGTTCACCGCCGGTATAACCAGATCCTCCCACCAAACCAACGGATTTCACCTGGGGATACCTCCTGATCAGAGTGTGGGAGCCAGCGTCCCGCCCTGGGCTGAACGATCAGAAAGAGACAGCTGCTGATGCTGCAGAAAAATGCAGAAGAATGTGGCTGGGAGACTAGGATTCGAACCTAGGTTGGCGGAGTCAGAGTCCGCAGTCCTGCCGCTAGACGATCTCCCAGTTGAAAACGAACGTAAGTAATTAACGCTTGGAGAACTGTTGCGCGCGACGGGCCTTGTGCAAGCCAACCTTCTTGCGCTCCACTTCGCGCGAATCTCGGGTCACATAACCAGCTTTGCGCAGTGGGCCACGAAATCCCTCGTCGTAATCAATCAACGCCCGGGTGATACCGTGACGGATCGCTCCCGCCTGGCCGCTCGGTCCGCCGCCAGAAACATTGACACGGATATCAAAAGCATCGCCACGTTCGACCACATCAAGCGGCTGGCGCACGACCATCCGCGAAGTCTCACGCCCAAAATACTCTTCAAGGCTGCGGTTATTGACCATAATCTGGCCGCTTCCCGGCACCAGGGAAACCCTTGCCACCGAAGCTTTACGCCGCCCTACACACTGTTGAATTGCTGTCGTCATTTTGAACTTAACCCGTTAGTTTCCGGCAAACCTGAATTTCAGAACACAGACTCTGAATCTATTCCGTCGACTCAGCACAGCTCCACTGGCTGCGGCTGCTGCGCCTGATGAGGATGATCAGGACCAGCAAAAACCTTAAGCTTGCGGTACATGGCCCTGCCAAGAGGATTCTTCGGCAGCATACCTTTTACGGCAGTCTCGATTACCCGTGTGGGATGAGTCTCCAGCATTTTTTCCAGAGGCACGCTTTTCAACCCACCGATATGGCCACTAAAACGGTGGTACTGCTTGTCTGCCGCCTTATTGCCCGAAACACGAATTTTCTCCGCGTTAATCACCACCACATAATCACCTGTGTCCACGTGCGGGGTATAAACCGGCTTGTGCTTGCCACGAAGTCTGGTTGCAATCTCGGAAGCGAGGCGCCCAAGAGTCTGTCCTTCGGCATCGACCAGGAGCCAGTTACGGCTCACCGTTTCAGCTTTTGCGCTAAAAGTTTTCATTATATATAGATCGTTCAGTAGCTGGTTCGGTGCACCGTCTGCTTCTACCCTGACGGCCGGGCACCAGATAAAAGGGCGCAAATGCTACGAATCTGCAGCACGGTTGTCAAGCAAATACCGGCATACAACGGGGTGCGTTTTCACCAACCACCGTTGCACCCTGATTGACCGGGGTAGTCTCGGAACGGCTTACCAACATCGGCCAGCAGCAAACCGCCCCGCATAAAACAATCGATCCGCCAAAAAAAAGGCGTAACCCAATGGTTACGCCTCTAAAGGAGGATGGAGGAATAAAGAGGAGGATAAATGACCGGCCCTCCAGCCGGCCACGGGCACATTATAGGCAGCAGTTATTGTGCGGCGCAACATATTTCTTCTCTATTTTTTGCAGCGCGGAATAACGCCAACAAAAATAAAATATTTTCTATTAATATTCAAACACTTAATATCCAAAAACTGCAGTCTATGCTGTAACGGAAGTCACATAGGTGCGAACCGCCTCCCGCAACGGACTGAGCTTGCCGTGAAAAAAATGGTCAGCACCCTCTATGATTCGATAGTCCCACTGACCCGGCTGCTCATCGGCCCAATTGCGCGTGGTTTGCGGCTCAATCAGCTGATCCTGGTCACCATGAATTAACAACCCCGCGCATTCAGCAACTGCTGGTTCATCAAAATAAGCTCGCGATACCGCTGGCGCGACCAGACACAGTTGTTGCACTGCACACAAAGCACTTGCCCGCGCTGCCACATAACCACCAAATGAGAACCCCGCCAGCCAGACAGGCAAATCGCCGAATCGGCGCTGCATCTCCTCTAGCACCGCGAGCAGGTCCTTCACCTCACCACGCCCCTCATCATAGGCGCCCTCGCTCTGGCCAACGCCACGAAAATTAAACCGTGCAACCGCCAGCCCCGAAGCGGCGAGCTCCCGAGCCACCGAATAGACAACCTTGTTGTCCATCGTACCGCCATGTTGCGGGTGGGGGTGCGCAACCACCGCCAGGGCCGACGCCGCAGTTACCGAATCCAAACTCTCCAATTTCATTTCCAGTAAACCGGCCGGCCCGTTAATCAGTTCACTCTGCATTGGCATCATCACTCCAGGATACTTCTATTCCATTTCAATTAAAGTCCTGTTGCCACACCGCTCCAACGCCATAGCAACACTCGAACCCATAGCAACACTCGAACATAGAAGTTTACAATCCAGAACTCTCTACCACCCTTTAACTGACTAAAGAGGAAGGTACCGGCATGAATACCCTGCACAGACGCTACAGCCCTCTGGACCGCCTGTTAATCGCCACACAAAAACTCGCATCGCTGCCGGCCCCATCAAACCTGACCCTGGAAGCAGAAACCCCTCCCGAATTCGAACAACAACTATCTGCAACCGAACGCCGCAAAAGCGCAGCGCTGATGCGCGTAAACCACGCCGGCGAAATTGCCGCCCAGGGGCTTTACGTCGGCCAGTCCATCACCGCCGAACAAGACTCGGTGCGGCAGCTACTCAGTAGTGCCGGCGAAGAAGAGAAGCAACATCTGCAATGGTGCCAGCAACGCCTCAACGAACTTAACGACCGACCGAGCAGGCTCACGCCGCTCTGGCTTGGTGGTTCGATCGCTATCGGCGCGCTCAATGGCTTACGTGGTGATCGCTGGAGCCTCGGGTTTATGGCTGAAACCGAATACCAGGTCGAAAAACACCTCACCGGTCATCTCAACAAACTGCCTGCAGACGATCACCGCAGCCGCGAAATCATCGAACGGATGCGCAACGATGAAGGCGGACATCGCGCCGCCGCTGCCAAAGCCGGAGGCATTGCCCTGCCCTGGCCAGTACCCCAGCTGATGAAAGCCTGCGCCAAGGTCATGACCACTACCGCAAGGTTTATTTAGATACCACCCCTGGACGGATGCGACGCCGACGTTTACCGATCCTTAAAGGAAGGGTTCCGCTACAAAGATTTAGCTTGATCATCTTCCACCGGGAAACGGACCTCACAGTTACCACTGCCTACAAACACCGAAAAACGGCGCGGTCCCAGCCCTTGGGAGTCCCTCCAGCTACGAAGGTTAGACCCAAGAGACCGCGATCACCGGATCAATAACCGCCGCAACATCCTGCGGCAGGGATAAGTCAGAGCCGGTAGGCGGTGCAAACGCCGCCATTGCGCTGACCAACTGCTGCACCTGGCTACTCATCAGCGTATCACCACTACCCGTGACAAATTGCTCCACCTGGTGTTGCGCACCGAGATACCAGTCTTCAACAATCAGCTTATCTGTAGAACCAACCAGGTCGACAATCAGGTCATCGCCATGCTGTGAAAGCCACACCTGCTCCTTATCCACGGCCGAGCCGAACAATACCTGGTCTATGTGCAGGCTACTGGCATCTTCAACCACGTAATCAGTATCGGAACCTCGGCCAAATAGATAACTATCCGCTAACGCACTGCCCCTGAGCAGATCCGTTCCCGCTCCGCCGTCGTAGGTATTGCCGCTGACACCGTTGCCCAAATAATCCAGTGAGCCAAAGGCACCGCCGAGCGCGTCATTGCCCGATCCCCCAACCAGGAACTCTCCATCTTCACCTCCAATCAGTATGTCGTTACCCGCACCGCCATCAATCCTTCCAACTCCAATCAACTGAGTCGCGCTAACATCAATAGTGTTATTGTCGTCGCTACCGATAATCACGTTATTACCGGCCCCAAGGTCAATTAACTCCACCGTGGAACCCGGGCCAAAAGACTCAACCATAACAACGTCATCGCCACTACCACCAAGAATAGTATCGAACCCATCCCCACCGCTATAGAGGTCAGCCAGAAGGTCGCCCGAGGTAACCTCAAAAATATCGTTTCCAGTTCCTCCTACCAACAGGTCTGCCCCCAAACCTCCTTGTAGATAATCGTCTCCCGCCTCCCCGTTCAGGTAATCATTGCCATCCCCACCAAACAGAAAATCATCGCCCCCCTGGCCATACACTAAATCGTTGCCAGCTCCCGCGCTCAGCTGGTTACTTCCCTCATTACCGTAAATCTGGTTATCCAGCGCATTACCGGTACCATCCAGGTCGGCGTTTCCGCGTAAAAACAGATTCTCAACGTCACTACCCAACACAAAACTCACATGGCTACTGACCGTATCAATACCACCGGCAGCACCCTCAACGACCTGATCACCAGCAGAATCGACCACGTAATAATCATCCCCGACCCCACCATCCAGCAGGTCATCACCACTGCCGCCATCGAGATGATCATCGCCGTCACCGGCAAAGAGATAATCGTCGCCATCCAAGCCGTAGATGGAATCATCTCCACTTCCCGCTTCTACCAGGTCGACTCCGGAACTTCCCACCAAACCGCTAGCACCACCACTGCCAGAAAGGTAGTTTTCTGCAACAAATAGTTGAAAGCTATCTTCGACGGTTGCGCCGGCCAGATCAGTGGCCACGACAGACAAATTGATGACGCCTGCATCTTCTGCACCAGGGGTGCCCGATAATTGACCAGTTGTCGAATCAAAGACCAACCAACCCGGCAAAACCGCCCCACCAACCAGACTAGCGCTGAGCGTGAGCGAATCACCAGCGTCCGGGTCATTAAAAGTAGTGCTGGGAACTGACAAAGAAAATGGTTGGTTAACCGCACCGTACTGATCCGCTAGAGGTGACTGAATTAGCGGCGTGCTGTTAAGCATTCGCTCCAGTTCAACCGCGTTGACTTTATTGTCGCCAAATTCAAATTCCTCTATTCTGTAATCATTCGACACGAACCAATTTTCTACCGTAATCGTGTTTTCTATTCCAAAATCCAAAACTAGACTATCGCTTTCACGACGTACGTCTAGATCAGAATAACTGAGTCCACTACCAATGAAATTCACCTTTACAAAATCTTTTCCTCCAGACTCTACGATCACATCATCGCCAAATCTCGCAGGCTTACCTTGCACGCTCACTGGACTAAAGAAATAATAATCATCGCCTTCTCCACCGAGCCTTCTATCGTCAATAACCAGTGCGCCTGCCAAATAGTCATCACCATCCGTACCACGCTCTAATATTGTTGGGTTCTCCAAAAAGCTTCCATCTGAGAACTCAAATCTTGCGATCATTTGATAATCATTAAGGGTTTTTTCTCCAACCCAAGCAGCCAAAATTATTCTATCTCCAGTTATTACTCCATTTTCATAAATATTGACGCCCAAGGAACTGTCATTTCCAGAACTTAACTTTACTTCGAAAGACAAATCTTCTGCAGCGATTCCTTCTCCAAAACGTATTACATTTTCTCCGCTACTTTCACTTATAATGTCAATATGATCACCACGATCATAAAGATAGACGTCATCACCTCCCCCCCCATGCATGCTATCAACGCCTAAACCGCCCTTGAT
>JBPEXY010000161.1:0-7402 GCA_052031065.1 Immundisolibacteraceae bacterium
AAACCGACGTCAATCTGATTGAGCTACCGATACTCATCAAGTAACTCGATCCAGTGTCGTACCGGCACCGCATTATCCCGCTGCAGGTGAACCTGACAACCAATATTAGCCGTCACGATCACCTCCGCAGCTGTCTGGGTCAAATTTTGCAGCTTATTCTGCCGAAGTTGTTCCGACAGTTCCGGCTGCAATATGCTGTAAGTGCCGGCAGAACCACAACAGGTCTGGCCATCCGCCACTGGCACCAGTTCGAAACCCGTCTCCCGCAACAGATCTTCCACCAGCGCACCGACATGGCCCCGTTGACCATGCTGGGCGGTACAGGGTATCTGTAAAGCAATTTTACCCGCTAGCTTTGAATCTGCTTTGGCGCCCCGCCGTTTGATCAGCTCCGCATCAACAAGCTCCACCGGATCGCGTAGCAGTGAGGAAACCTTTACCGCACGTTCAGCATACTTCGGATCATCGGCCAGCAGACGACCATATTCAGAAACCATCTGTCCACACCCGGTGGCGCTGACCACAATCGCCTCAACACCCTGTTCGATCAATGGCCACCAGACGTCAATATTGTTGCGCATTCGATCAAGAGCCGCAGAACCGGGGGCCAGATGGTGGTCAATTGCTCCGCAACAGCCCTGGCCGGCCACTGACTGCAGCGTGATTCCCTGACTATCGAAGAGCCGTTTTAGTGCCAGGTCAATGGTCGGCACCAGCGCATCCTGCACACAGCCTTGAAGGAGGATCACCCGACGCTGTGGCTTATCAGTGCGGCCATCTTTTCTGTCGCCAGCCCTGTCGGTTGGCCTGCCCCTGACCACCGGCACTCTGGATCTGAATGTCGCTGGCAGCAACGGCCTGACCAGCCGCCCCATTCCCAGCAACAACCTAAAACGGTTGCGATAGGGCAGCAGATTTCTTAGCAGAAAGATTTTCAGCCGCTGCCAGAATGGTCGTGACGTCCGTTCGGCAACCAGCTCACGGCCAAGATCGGCAATCCAGCTGTAGCGCACCCCTGCCGGACAGGTGGTTTCACAATTCCGGCAGGTCAGACAGCGATCGAGATGATGCTCAAGGGTTGCATTGGCGCAGCCCTCCTCGAGGGCGTTTTTAACCTGGTAAATTCTGCCCCGTGGACCATCGAGCTCATCGCCGGTCAACTGGTAGGTAGGACAGGTAACATTACAGAATCCACAGTGAACACACTTGCGGATCATCTGCTCTACCGGCGCGACCCCGGCTCGCTGACGGGTCTCCTCATCGAAATAGGTCTGCACTAGCTCCGCTCCGACAGTGAGTCAACGGAAACAAACAGGCCGTCGGGATCGAACGCGTTCTGAATTCTCGCCTGAATGTTTCTGGATGGGTCGGTGGTTATTCCAGCCTCTTTACTAACAGCACCTTCACCAATATGCCCCGCGGGTATCCCCGCCCCAAAACAGCTCAACCAGCCGCCGGTCCGACGAGCATACTCCTGCAACTGCTGATCACTCGCACTACCCCGATACCAGCGTTGCGCGCCGCCCCAATCGATCAACCAGTGGTGATCTTCACCGCCAAACCGCGCCAGCTCACTGGCGGTCGCCATCGAAAAACGCCACATCGGACCCTGCTGCTGAAAAAACGGCCACTGCTGGTCACGCAAACCATCCCACCAGAGATGATCAGCCGCCAGCACTTGTCCACCAATAATTTGCTGCGCAGCAGACACGCCGGTCTCGGTACCGGAAAGCCGCACCGACAACAGACCCTGGTGATAGACCAATGCCGAGATCGGTAGCGGCTTGCGTTGCCAGCCCACCATCGTTTGCAGCGCCTGCTCAGCCGGCATCTCCAGTTGCAGGGTGAGCTGGCGGGGCCGTACCGGTACAACACGCAAAGAGAGCTCCAGCAACAGGCCGAGACTTCCCCAACTGCCAGCAAGCAATCGCGGCACATCAAACCCGGCAACATTTTTGATCAACTGACCACCAAACCGGAGCCGCTCACCCAGACCATTGACCATCTCCACGCCGAGTACAAAGTCGCGCGCCGCGCCAGACCAGGGACGCCGTGGCCCGGAAAGGCCGCAGGCTATCGCGCCACCGATGGTCCCGCTTTGCGCCCTTCCTGCCCCGCCAAAACGGGGTGGCTCAAAACCAAGTGCCTGGCGCTGTGCGGCGAGCACGGATTCAACCTCCGTCAATGAAGTGCCGGCGCGAACCGTAATCACCATATCGCCGGGTTCGTAATCGACCACCCCGCAATGGCCGGTGGTGGTGAGCTGACCCGTTTCACTGGACAGATCAAACGGCCGCCAGTACGGCTTGCTGCCGTGGCCAGTAATGGAAAGTCGCTGACCCGCATGACGCGCCTCAACAACCTGGGTCACCAGCTGTTCGGCGATATCACCCATGACTGACGACAACCGGAGTAATTAAATATCGAACCATGAAATGCATAAGGTGTTGAAAGGCCAGAAAGGTCAAAAAGATCAGAACCGTTCCAGTTCAGGAAACGGCATCTCGCCGCGATGAACATGCAGGCCACCCAGTTCAGCGCAACGGTTGGGTGTTGGGATCGCCTTGCCCGGGTTGAGTAACCCGGTCGGGTCAAATGCCTGCTTCAGCCGCTCAAACTGCTCCAGCTCCGCAGCGGTGAACTGGTCACAGGCCTTATCCAGTTTCTCCACCCCAAGTCCATGTTCGCCACTCAGAGTGCCTCCAAGTTCAAGGCAAACGGTGAGAATCTCATCCGCCAGTTTTTCGGTCCGCTCCACCTCATCAGGCACCGACGCATCGTACAACACCAGTGGGTGAAGATTGCCGTCACCAGCATGAAACACATTGGCAACCCGTAATTGGTACTGGCGGCTCAGTTCAACGATACGTTTCAGTGCATAGGCGAGATGCCGGCGCGGAACCGTCGCATCCATAATGTAGAAATCGGTGGTCACCTGGCCCATCGCCGGGAACGCCGATTTGCGCCCTGACCAGAGCAGAACGCGCTCCTGCTCACTGCGCGCCAGTCGCAGGTCATAGGCACCAAAGCGTTCTATCTCCTGCTTCACCGCCGCCAGTTGGTCGTCAACTTCGGCGGCAGTTCCATCCAGCTCGATCAACAGAATCGCTTCGGCATCGGTCGGCAGGTCCATCTGAATATAGTTTTCAACCACCTCAATCGCGGTCTGGTCCATCATCTCCAGACCGGCCGGAATAACCCCCGCCGCGATGATATTCATCACCCCCTGACCGGCTTTTTCCATGTCGGGGAACGCCGCCTGCAGCAGTACGATTGATTCTGGCAGCGGCAACAGATTCACCGTCACCTCAACGACGACGCCGAGCATACCTTCAGAACCGGTCATCACCGCGAGCAGATCGTAGCCAGCGCTATCAAGGCCACTGCCGCCCAGAGTGACCAGCTCGCCGCGATAATCGAGGTAGCGGAGCTGACGGATA
Source organism: Immundisolibacteraceae bacterium (assembly GCA_052031065.1). Taxonomy (GTDB): domain Bacteria; phylum Pseudomonadota; class Gammaproteobacteria; order Immundisolibacterales; family Immundisolibacteraceae; genus JBPEXY01. The sequence continues at coordinate 3,441 of JBPEXY010000161.1, forward strand.
TTGTGGGTAGTTAAACCATACTTTACGCAGTGCACACCGCCGGAATTCTCCGCCACGTTACCGCCAATACTGGAAGCAAACTGCGACGATGGGTCGGGCGCGTAAAACAGCCCAAGGGGTGCCACCGCCTCGGAAATGGCCAGGTTACGCACCCCCGGCTGCACGACCGCAGTGCGGTTATCCGCATCAATATCGATGATTCGGTTGAGTTTGCTCAGCACCAGCATCAGCGCATCAGCTCTGGGCGTTGCGCCACCAGAAAGACCGGTGCCGGCACCGCGAGCAATCAGCGCCACCTGGTTCTGGTGAGCATAACGCACCACCTGCTGCACCTGTTCTACTGTTTGCGGAATCACCACCAGCAGCGGTATTTCCCTGATCGCGGTGAGCGCATCACACTCGAACGGTTTCAGCTGCTCAAGCCGGTCCAGCACACAATCGGCCGGTAAGAACTGGCGCAGTTCGCCTGCCAGCTGCTTGCGCCTGGCCGGGTCTGCACGGTCGCTGGTTGGCCCAATAACAATAGTCACCGGCGCTTAACCCCAGGTTGCATTACTGGTCTCGCGCATGGTTGGAGCAATTGACACACCTCTCCCCTGTCTTAATAATTCCGGCTCTTTTTAACGCCTGTTTTCAACACTCATTGCCGTCAGGCTAAAGCCAGGGCTGGCAGATCACCCACCCTGGTGGTTGAATATCTCTCAGCTCCATTTTCCACCAACCAGCGCTGGCAAAGTCTCTGCCATCACTGCCCAATTTCACTGCTATCGGCTCTCGTCTATCCATGACCGCTTCAGCAACTCTACTGATTATCGCACCGGATCGCCGTGGCCTTGTGGCTGCTGTTGCAAACTTTTTGCACAGCCATCAGGCCAATATCCTCCATGCCGACCAGCATATCGATGGCTCGGAAAACCTGTTTTTCATGCGTGTGGAGTGGGATTTAAAAGATTTCGATCTGGATCGCGACCAGTTGGCAGAAGAGTTTTGTCAGGTCGCCGAGCCCCTGAACATGGAATGGCGAATCGAATATAGCGACCGCAAACCCCGGGTCGCCATCATGGTCTCCCGCCAGGACCACTGCCTGGTGGACCTGCTCTACCGGCACCATGCAGGCGAACTGAACTGCGAAATTCCGCTGATCATCAGCAACCATGACGTGTGCCGGCCACTGGCGGAATTCCACGGGATTCCGTTCCACCACATTCCGGTGGTGGCGGATCACAAACCGGCGGCTGAGCTTCAGCAGTTGGAGCTGCTGAAAAAGGAGCGGGTCGATACCGTGGTACTGGCCCGCTACATGCAAATTCTAAGCGCTGAGTTCATCGCCCACTACCCGCGCAGAATCATCAACATCCACCACTCTTTCCTGCCGGCGTTCACCGGCGCGCGGCCCTATCACCGCGCTTATGATCGCGGCGTGAAATTGATTGGCGCCACCAGCCACTACGTCACCGAAGTGCTCGACGATGGACCGATCATCGAACAGGATGTCAGCCGCGTATCCCACCGCGACCAGGTCGACGACCTGATCGAACAGGGACGCGACCTGGAGCGGGTAGTCCTCTCCCGAGCACTGCGCTGGCACATTGACCACCGCATTCTCACCTACGGCAACAAAACCGTCGTCTTCGACTAGTAACCGCAAGCAACTAACCTTGTCTTGATTCGAATCCCGCCCTTACAGACCCCCGAGCAAACGTCACAAGGTTCTAAAACTGGCCCATCAGTTCCCGCCAGCGGCGCATCGGTGCGTGGGCACCCACCTCCGCATCACCGTTTCCACTGACGACCGGGTTGAGACCCATTTTCGCGGCCTCTTCATCCGCGCCATCAATCACAGAAGCATTGCCGCGAGCATAGCCCTGTTGCCACTCCACTGCGGTAGCCTGAAAACCGCGCTGACAGGACTCCATCACCACCTGATCATCTGGCGTGGCCAGCCCCGCCGGACCGAGAAAATCCTCAAACTGGCGCAAACGCAGGGCACGGGCTTCAGCCGGTTCCCCTTTCGGGGCGATGCAGTAGACCTCCACGCGGGTTTTATCCACCGCAATCGGGTGCATAATCCGTAGCGTGGTGGATGACTGATCCATCAACCAGAGATTGGGAAAACAGAGCTGAAAACGCACACAATCAATCAGCCAGTTCGCCTTTTCCTCACCAAACCGCTGCTCCAGCTGGCTACGGGATTTGGCCAGTGGACGTTCATCGCCGTTTGGCATCCACGCCCAGGCCGTGCCATGACCATTACCCAGGTCATAGACCCCGCCAGGTAGCTTATCCATCTGGCTCACATCGATGGTTTTCAGATTATCCCCCGCCTCCTGCTCGCGGCGTTGGGCAAGGGCAATGTAGCCCGTGTGTACTGGAAAAAAGTGGTAGCCGTCCGGGTTTTCCAGCTGCAGTTTCCAGTTAGACGTCGTCGTGTAGTGAACGCCCCCCTTGAGCACCTCAAGCCCGTCAGGTGACTGATCGACAAACATATCGATAAACACCGTCGCATCGCCCAGCCAGGTTTCCAGCGGCTCCACATCGGCAACGATACTGCCAAAAATAAAGCCGCGATAGACTCCCAGCTGCCCCAGCTTGCGCAGGTTGTGGTCCAGCTTGTTGAAGGACTCTGGATAGTCACCCCTGGCGTGGTCGTTGACATCGACGCAGGTACCCGCCGAGTCATACACCCAGCCGTGGTAGGGACACATAAACGTGGGTTTGTTGCCGCGTTTGGTGGTGGTCACCTGAGAACCGCGGTGACTACAGGCATTCAGAAACGCGTTGATATTGCCGTTTGCATCGCGGGTAACCACCACCGGCTGACGCCCAATCTGGGTGGTATAGAAATCATGCTTTTCCGGCAGTTGCGATTCATGAGCCAGATAGACCCAGTTGGTCTCAAAAATACGTTCCAGCTCAAGCTCGAAAATTTCCGCATCGTGGAAAATCTTTCTCGACACATCAAAGCGCTGGTCATCCCGATCATCAACAATCAGGTCGCGCAGTTCAGCGGCGCTATAGGCGCCGGTTTCGACTCGTTGATCCATCAGTGCTCTCCTCCCCAAAACAGCAACATCAGAAACTCTGCCTGCAAGTAAACGGGTTTGGAAACCGAAATGCAACGCCTGTCACCATTCATTCAGGCATACCGCGACCCGCCTTTTTTCTGTTCTGGCTCAATCGGGCAGCCCGATCATCGGGTAACCTCGCGGTAAACTCAACGACAGATGACCATCAACCCGGCCGGGAATCTTTCCCGGCCACCGATAAACAAGTGATAAACACCGGCATTGAGAGAGGAGCCATCGAATGACCGCCATGGAGAGGATAACCCCTGTCGACGCAGCCAGCCTGGTTGACACCGAGCGCGGCACCGTCAGCCGCCGACTTTATGTGGACGAAGATCTGTTTGAACTGGAGATGGAACAGATCTTCACCAGAACCTGGGTATTTATCGGCCACGAAACCGAAATTCCCGAACCGGGCGACTACGTAACCCGCAACATGGGCACTGATCCGGTGATCATGGTGCGCGATAACGATGGCCAGATCGGCGTGTTCCACAACAGCTGCCCCCACCGCGGAGTGATGATCTGTCAGGCCGATCAGGGCCATACCAAAGGCTTCACCTGCGCCTACCACGGCTGGAGTTTTAATCTTGATGGCAGCCACGCAGCTTCCTTTCACCCTAAAGAGTTTTATCGCGGTGGTGTACCGTTTGATGAACTTGGCCTGCACAAGGTGGCGCAGGTAGGCACCTACGCCGGGCTGGTGTTTGCCACCTGGAACAAGGAACTCGGCCCGCTGGAAGAGACCATCACCGAATCGAGCCGCTGGTATCTGGATATCCTGCTCGGCCGCACCCCCGGCGGCATGGAAGTACTCGGCCCACCGCAACGCTGGATTGCCGAGCAGAACTGGAAAATCGGCGGCATTAACTTTTGTGGCGACGGCCCCCACGCCCC
>JBPEXY010000162.1:0-4831 GCA_052031065.1 Immundisolibacteraceae bacterium
CGCTGCTCAGCATTTCTGAACCGCAGCTCTATGCCGGAATCACCATTGCGGTCAAAACGCTTTACCGAGGTGTAGCGGATCTTCTCTTCACGCAAGGCCGGTTTGAAATCATCAACCAAACGCTCCTCAGCCTGGCGTAACACCACTGGCATATCCACTTCCATCAGAAAATGGACACCCCCGCGTAAATCCAGTCCGAGGAACATCGGTTTGGCCGCCAACCGCTCCAGCCAGTCCGGCATTGCCGGCGCCAGATTCAGCGCCACGCCAAATTTCCTGCCCAGCTCACTGCGCACCTGCTCCTGCGCCTGCAACTGCTTATCGACCTGATCAAAACGCAGCAGAACGGAATCTTCACTCTTCTCCAGGGCACGATACTCAATACCGCTGCTAGCGAGCCGGTCGGTGATCCGTTCCACCACCGATTCATCCAGCGGCTGGTCTCGTAACGCTGATATCTGCAGCGCGGGATCTGATCCAAACACGTTCGGCAGCGCATACAAAGCGCCGCTGATCAGCGCGATCAGAATCAGCAGGTTTTTCCAGAGGGGATAGCGATTCATGAGAAGTCCGACAGAGTCAGAAGAACAGGAGGCCGAGGGTAACTTAGCAGAGCGAGATTAAAGTGATTTGACGGTTCCTTTCGGCAACACCTGGGCGATAGCGCTGCGCTGCACGTTCACTTCCACTCCCGGAGCAAGCTCCAGCCCGAGGTAGGTATCTCCAGCCTTGATAATTTTGCCCACCATACCCCCATTGGTAACCACTTCATCGCCTTTAGCCAGATCGCTGACCATTTGACGATGTTCTTTCTGCCTTTTGCTCTGCGGGCGGATAATCATGAAATAGAAGATGACGAACAGCAGAAAGACAAAAATAAAACTGTCAAAGCCGGGGGTAGCGGCTCCACCCTGTGGCGCCGCCGCCATTGCATCGCTTAGCAAAAAACTCATTACTCAAATCACTCCTGGGTCTGGCTCGCGGGATTGTCCCGTCTAACCGTCATAAACTTGTACGGGCCCTGTAGCGGGCCAGTTAAATACAATACCGCGCCAGAGTTAGACCAGCGCCATCCATCGCCAAATTGGGGCAACGGCCATCTACAACAACTCCCGGCCGTGGTTGCCAAAACTGGCACCCCTCAGCGTAAAAACAACCTGCAAATTATGCCACACCGGTCGGCTTCGGCCCTGGCATCAGGCTCGATAATCGGACAGAAACTGCTGACGCCAATCAGTAAAAGTGCCGGCAGCAATAGCATCGCGCAGATCAACCATGAACTGTTGATAAAAATGAGTGTTATGCAGAGTCGCCAGCCGCAGCCCGAGCAACTCATTATTGCGCAGCAGGTGGCGCAGGTAGGCGCGACTGAAGTTACTGCAGCAATAGCAGGCGCACCCCGGTTCCACCGGCGCAGTACTGGCGGCATGCTCTGCGTTACGAATTCTGACCACACCCGTGCGGGTAAACAGGTGACCATGGCGTGCATTGCGGGTTGGCATCACACAGTCAAACATGTCAATACCGGCACTAACCGCCTGCAGAATATCGACGGGTGTTCCCACACCCATAAGGTAGCGCGGTTTGCCGGCGGGAAGCAGCCCGGTAGAGTGGTTCACTATTCTCATCATATCCTGTTTCGGTTCACCAACCGAAAGCCCGCCCAACGCATAGCCGTCGAAGCCGATCTCCAGCAACCCTCGCAACGACTCCTCACGCAACGATTCGTACATCCCACCCTGCACGATACCGAACAGAGCGGCACTGTTATCCCCATGAGCGATACGACTGCGATGCGCCCAGCGCAGCGACAGGCGCATCGATTGTGCAGCCTGTTCTAGCGTTGCCGGGTAGGGGGTGCATTCGTCAAAAATCATCACCACATCACTATCGAGTTGACGCTGAATCTGCATCGACTCTTCCGGCCCCAGAAACAGTGCCGAGCCATCAACCGGAGAACGAAAATGGACACCCTCTTCACTGATCTGACGAATCGTCTCCAGACTAAACACCTGAAAACCTCCAGAGTCGGTCAGAATCGGCCGCTCCCAGCCCATGAAACCATGCAATCCCCCGTGCAGCCCGACAATCTCCACACCAGGTTTCAAAGCCAGGTGAAAAGTGTTACCGAGGACAATCTGTGCGCCGGTTGCTGCCACCTCGTGCGGGGACAATGACTTGACCGTACCCTGGGTGCCCACCGGCATAAACGCGGGGGTATCGACCACCCCGCGGGGAAACTTCATCCTGCCGCGCCGGGCAGCACCGTCGGTGGCCAGCAGGGAAAACTCCATCCGGCACTTCTGGTGCGAACCGGACTGGTGCGAACCAGACTGGTGCGAATTAGACTGGTGCGAATTAGACTGCTGCAAATCAGGTGGGCTCGAATCACCCTCGCTCGAATCGTGCCCGTCCAACTTACTGCTCAAGGCACCACCCTCCTGTGCAGAAACATCGCATCACCATAACTGAAGAAACGGTAACGCTGCTCCACGGCATGACGATAAGCGGCCATAACCTGCGAATATCCGCCAAATGCGCAGACCAGCATCAGCAGGGTCGATTCCGGCAGATGAAAATTGGTGATCAGACAATCAACCACCCGAAACTGCTCCGGACGGGTAATAAACAGCGTGGTCTCGCCCTCGAATGGTTTTAACCGGCCACCCAGGGCGGCACTTTCAAGCGCCCTGACTGAAGTGGTTCCCACCGCTACCACACGGCCACCGGCTGCCTGGGTTTGGTCAACCTGTTGAACCACTTCCGGTGACACACTCAACCATTCGCGGTGCATCACATGCTGGTCCAGGTCCTCTGCCCGTACTGGCTGGAATGTACCTGCACCAACGTGCAAGGTTACCTTCGCTGTATTAATCCCGGCACCCGCAAGTTCATCCAGTAACCGCTGATCAAAATGGAGTCCCGCCGTCGGTGCTGCAACCGCGCCAGAACGTTCAGCGTAGACAGTTTGATAGCGCTCCTGGTCTTCCGCTTGCGGTTGTCGTTCGATGTAGGGCGGCAAGGGCAATGATCCCGCCTGTTCAATCACCTGCTCGACAGGCTGATCGAAACAGAGACGGAAAAACCCCTCTTCCCGGTCGATAATCTGGGCGCCGAACCCTCCATCGATGGTAACTCTGCTTCCCGGCCGGGGGGAACGGCTGCAGCGAATCTGTGCAACGAGCTGATGGGTTCCCTCGACCCGTTCAACCATTACCTCGATCGCGCCACCGCTCTCTTTGGCGCCAAACATCCGCGCCGCGATTACCCGAGTGTCATTGACGACCAGCAGGTCACCTGGGACAAGCAATTCTCTAACCGAGCTGAACTGCCGGTCCTGCAGTTCTCCTGTACCAGGTAGATAGAGCAGGCGCGAATCGCGCCGGCGTGCCAACGGTTTCTGAGCAATCAGTTCAGTAGGGAGTTCATATTGGAAATCGACGAGCCGCATGGGCGCGCGATGATAACAAAGGCCGCCAGGCTGGTCCCATTCACAGTAAAAGAAAATCTGCGATTCAACGACGGCCCCGACTTAGGCGCAAACCCGGCGTCGATTAACCAATTGGGTTAGCAGCACTATGATCGACGAGATGCAATCGCTATAATCCACGCCGCTTGATCTGCTAGCGGATGTTTGTTGCAAACACTGAACCAGCAATGATTGTTCACTGTGCCGGGGTGGCGAAACTGGTAGACGCACCAGACTCAAAATCTGGCGGGGGCAACTCCGTGTCGGTTCGACTCCGACCCTCGGCACCATTTCAACCTGCAGCGGTAATCTCTGCGAATCTCGTTGCGCAACCTTTGCACTGCACATCGTCAGCCACAGACCACCTCAACAATACTCAGATCATCCTGCTGATCACCACCCTCACCACCCTTTGCCAGCACCTCCTGGAGCTGGGTAAACCGCTGCTCCTTCGGCCAGCTTAACAGTAGTTCGATCACCCGCTCCTCTCCGATACGACTGCCATCCCGGTCAACCCGTTCGGTAACACCGTCGCTAAACAGATAGAGCCGGGAGCCTTGTGGCAACGCAATACTGCAGGTACTGCTGTCAAACTCGTTTTCTTCAAGAATTCCCAACGGCATTTGCATTGATTCGAGGAGATTGAGCACCTCACTGTTAACGTCAGCGAGACAGGCGGTCGGCATTCCACCCAGCCAGAGCTCCATAGAAGAGTAGTCAGGTTCAAACCTGATCAGGTTGGCGGCAAAAAACATCGACTCCGGCATCGACTGGTGCAGATAACCATTGATTCGCCGCGCCAGTTCCGAAACCACCACGCCCTGCTGTGTCAGTTCAAAAAAAGCCTGCTGTACCGGCAGGGTGCCCATCGCGGCCTGCAGGCCATGTCCGGTAAAATCCCCAAACAACAGATAAATCTGCCCCACCGGACCCCGGGCGATCAGCGTCAGGTCACCATTAAAGGCGGAGGCCGGGGTGGTGTGAACAGCGATGCGCTCGGGATCTTCGTAATTGCGCTGCAACGCCTTGTCAAAAAAATGTCCAATCAAGTCGGCCTCTTCCCTGAGACGCCGATTGTGACGACTTAGCTCGAGGTTGTTATTGAGCAGTTGCTGATTCAGTTCCCGAATGCGCAGGTGGGCTCTGATTTTCGATTCCAGCAGCTCGGACCGCACCGGCTGACTGATGAAATCATCCCCGCCCGCCGCAATCGCCTGCGCCAGCGAGCGGTCTGAGGTTTGCGCAGTGACAAAAATGATCGGCAGGTAATCGTCTCCGCGTCCCTGCTTGATTCGCTCCGCTGCCTGGTAGCCATCCATGTTGGGCATGGAAATATCGAGCAGAACAAGATCCGGCGAGTGG
>JBPEXY010000163.1:0-5358 GCA_052031065.1 Immundisolibacteraceae bacterium
TTTCAGTGGATGGATGAACGCGGGTTTTCCCTGCAGGATGACCGTATGTGGCACCAGGCGACGCTGAGTCCCTACGGTCGGGCTAATCTGACCAGTACAGCAACCCGACCTGAAGGTGCACGGGTGCGGCTTTCGGTTCGTCGACCCTATAGCGAATTTTGAACAGAGGGAGTTAATTGTGAGTATGCGAATCTTGTCGGTCGCACTGGTTATGGTGTTGGGCTGTTCTATGATCAGCCCCGCGCAGGCGTTTCTTGGGCTGGGCAAAAAGAAAGAAGATCGTGTATCGATTGGTGACAGTAACGCCCGCACCCACCTGGAAACCGAACTGACGATTGGTGATCTGATGGCTTTCGCCGAGACTGTAACCAACAAAATGCTGGCTTCTCCGCGGTTGTCAGACTGGGCCAGTAAACCGCCACGCCTGATTCTCGGGAGTCTTGTCAACAACACCGACAATCCCAATCTGCGCGTCAATGATATGTACGACCGGATTGTTGAGGTGATGTTCAATTCCAACGTCGCTCGGATTGTCGATGCCAGTGCCGAAAATTTCGACTACATTGTCAAATCAGAGATCAGCTCCAACCGGCAGTATGGAGAGGGCGGCAAGCAGCTGGTGGAGTACGTCATGACTTTCAAGTTGTTTTCTGTTGAAGGTGAGCTGCAGGGGCAGTGGTCAGACCGGCTCAACCTGGTACAGAACAAGCGTAAGCTCTGGTAAGGAGGTTCACTGCAGTGAGTGACATCGTGCTAGGTGCTTACTGCTGACAGGTCGGGTCAATCGGCGAAGAGAGCTGTAACTACTCCTTATGGTCACGCGCATTCGTTTGGGTTTTCTGGTTTTGCTGCTGGTCTTCTGCACAGTGCCAGTGGGTGCGAGTGAGCGGGGCGAGTTACTCAGCAGTGTTGTGCTCAGGGACGATGCCAACCATCAGAGTGCTGCGGTCACCTTGTTGCAACCGGGTGACCAGGTAACGATTGAGCTACGCAGTGCGCAGTGGATGCAGGTACGTACCGCTACCGAACTGACCGGGTGGGTAGAGATGTCGGCGGTACGGCTGGTCGATCTCTCACTGCGTAAGAGGGCTTCGGGGTTTTTTCGCTGGTTGCGTGGTAGTGGGCGCCGTGCCGAGGCCAATTCCGGCAGCATCACCGTGGGCATTCGGGGACTGGCTCATGAGGATGAGCGGCCGGCGCAAACAGCTACGCCGGTGGCACTCCAGCAAGCTGAACCAAATTTCACCGCTCTGACCGAGTTGGAGAGTTTTCAGGTCGATGCGCAAACCGCACGTAACCATGCGGATCAACAGCAGCTGGTTACCCGGCAGGTACCGCCGTTGTGACCGTGCCACGAATCTTTTTTGCACTGGTGTTGCTGGTCTCTGGTAACAGCCTGACAGCACAGGCCCAAACCACGCTGACGCCAGCCCAGGCACAGCGCATTGTTACCGCCACCCTGCTTGGTTCGGCACCGTTACTTAATGACCCTGAGGTACAGGACTATGTAAACAGAGTTGGGCGCTGGCTCACGTTAAACACGCCAGCAGCAGATCAGCAATGGCGTTTTGGAGTGCTTAACAGTCCAACTATCGCATCATTTTCGGCGCCTGACGGGTCGGTGCTCCTCACCTCTGGGTTGCTTGAATTGCTACGCAACGAGACCGAGCTGGCGGCTGTGTTGAGTCATGAGATTGCGCATGTTCTTGAAGGGCACCATAAGCTCTCGCGCTGGGCGTCTACTCCGTTGCAATCCCGGCAGCAGTTGCTGTCGCAGACCCGGCAGCACTATGCTCAGGGGCTTAGCGCGAGCGAGGAGCATACTGCAGACCGCCTGGCAGTGACGCTTGCCGCCCGCGCAGGATATGACCCCTATGGGTTGCCTGCGGTCCTGCAGATGCTGCAGGCCGTGCCCCCCGGCGACCAACACCTGACGCTGATGCGAGCCGTTAAACCGTTGCCGACGGAACGGTTATCGAAGCTACTGCCGGCGATGGAGGTGCTGGCTCGTTTTTCCGGTGGTCAGGCAATTAATAGCAGTTTTTCCGCTACATCACAGGGTGCTGCCTCTTCGACCGCGTCGCGAGCATCGGCTCAAACAGCCAGATCTGCACAGCGCCCCCAGCAGACAGCTATCGATCATCCATCAACTGAACCAAACGCAGTGGTAGAGAGTGGTTCCGTCCTGAATCTGGTCTCCGAGATACAACAATTGTTAGCCCAGCGCGGCTACGATGCAGGATCCCAGCCGGGATTGATGACCCCCAACCTGGAATTTTCGATCATGGAATATCAGAACCAGCATGGGTTGCCTGTTACCGGTATCGCCGATGCAGCGCTGCGCAATCATCTAATGTCTAATTGATCGGGTGGTTCGCCGCCTATACTGGCCGCTTTTCCTGAGTGGCAGGCACGTAATTGCTATTCAATGTGTGGCGATCATTTTCTTCGCTGGTAGCCATAATCCCGGCCCTCCGTTAAGCTTAAACGAGCGTTAAGTTAAAGATGACTGTTCGGTAAGCGTTCTAAGGGGAGAGGACCATGGATGCACGTACCCGCTTTGATGCCAGCGTTGAGCTAGATGAACTGGTAGACCTGTCAGCCGGCTGGCTGGATCGGCGCATATTCTGGGAGGAGTGGATCTACCAGCTGGAGCTGGAGCGGCTGTTTGCCCGTTCCTGGCTGTTTGTTGCCCATGAAAGCCAGCTACCCAACAGTGGCGACTTTCTGACCACCTACATGGGTCAGGACAATGTCATCGTCGCCCGCCATACTGATGGCACCATCCGCGTCTTTACCAACTCCTGCACTCATCGTGGCAACCGGATCTGCTTTGCCGATCGCGGCAACAGCCGTCAGTTTGTCTGTAACTACCATGGCTGGTCCTATGGCACCGACGGCAGCCTTAACGGCATGCACGAAGAGGACCATTATCAGGGCTGGATCGACAAAGCCGGCTGGGGCCTGCAAAACGCTCGGGTAGAGCAATATAAGGGGTTGGTGTTCGCCTGCTTTGACGACGAGGCGCCCGGGCTGGAGGAGTTCCTCGGCGACTACCGCTGGTATCTCGATATCGTTCTCGACCAGACCGACACCGGTACCGAGTTCATCGGCGGTACCGTCAAGAACATGTTCAGCGCCAACTGGAAGTTTGGTGCCGAGAACTTCACCGGTGATTCCCTCCATGCCAGCTGGACCCACGATTCCGGCTCCAAGGCAATGACCTTCGGCCAGCCGGTGCCCGATTTTATGCCGGTCGATCCGCAATCATTCCACGCCAACGCCAATGGCCACGGCTGGGAAGGCGGGCTCGATGGTATCGGCACGCTGGGGCTGATTGGCATGGCCAATCCAGAGGCGATGCAGTATTACCAGACCAAGCGTGATGAGATGGCCAAACGGCTGGGTGACCTGCGCGCGCGCAAAATCTGGGGTTCGGTTATCTCCGCCTCTGTGTTCCCCAATTTTTCCTACCTGCCCGGTATTGGCACCATGCGCGTCTGGCTGCCAAAAGGGCCGCGCCAGTTTGAACTGCGCGCCTGGACCATCGTTAACAAAGACATGCCCGACAGCGTTAAGGATACCGTCCGCGATGCCTGCATGCAGACCTTCGCACCTGGTGGTGTGTTTGAAATGGATGACGGTGAAAACTGGGAAAACGCCACCACCGCCAACGAAGGAGTGGTCACCCGGCGGCAGAAACTCCACTACGGCCTGCGCGTGGGCACAACTACCCGCGACGACCCGGAGCTGCCCGGTAACATCAGCAAGCCGATGTACAACGACAGCAACCAGCTGGCGTTCTACCAGCGCTGGCTCGATTACCTCACCGCTGACTCGTGGGATGAGATCCCCCGTCAACGTTAATTCAGGAGACCAGCCATGTCAGCAGAATCCGTTGCCGCTGGTATCGACACCAGCATCGTTAACGCCGAAATCATCCAGTGGTTTGAGGTCAATCAGCTCTACACTCGCGAAGCCCAGGCACTGGATGCAGAAGATTATGAAACCTGGTTTAGCATGCTCTGCGAGGACCTGCGTTACTGGATGCCCGCCAGGGAAACCCTGTTCCGAAAGGACGAAGCGGAAGATGATCCGCGTAACATGAACTTCTACAACGAAACTCTCGACACCTTGAAAATGCGCGTCTCCCGTCTCGGCACCGGCACCGCCTGGTCAGAGAATCCGCGCACCCGCTACCGCCACCTGATCACCAACGTGGCGGTGACGCCGGCTGACCAGCCCCATGAGCTTAACGCCAGTTCAAACTTCATCGTTTACCGTAACCGACTGGAGCGGGAGGAGTCCTGGCTCGTCGGCTATCGTCAGGACCTTCTGCGGAGGGTCGATGGCCAGCTCAAAATTGCGCGGCGCAAAATTCTCCTCGACCAGAACTGCCTGCTCAGTAAAAATCTCAATGTCTATCTCTGATACGGACGTCTGAATGCAGCAGGTCATCATCAACTCAGAGCCGGTTGAACTCTACAAAGTGCTCAAATTCGAAGGGCTGGTTGGCAGCGGCGGCGAGGCCCGGCGGGTCATTGCCGAGGGCATGGTCCTGCTCAATGGCGAAACTGAAACCCGCAAACGCAAAAAAGTAAGCGCCGGGGATATCATCGAGTTTGCAGGGCAGCAGTTTGTTCTGCAACTCGGTAGGAGTGACTAACCGCTGACCGGAACCAAGCCTCTTTTTGGCGGTTGGTTTTTAGTCCGCCTCTACAGGTCACAACAACGGCTGAGCAAACCTGGGTTCAAACCACTCGGTCGCCAACGATTTCGGGATGCTTGGCAATTCCGCTACGGTATTGGAAAGTCTGAAGTCACTACGGAGTGTCTGCCCTTCTGCCTGGTAGACCCGGGAGGCCATTGCGGTGTCCAGGTTCCAGTGATTAGCAATCCAGTTGATCACCCGCTGGAGCTTATTGGCAATGAAGCGGGTGGTGTTGATATGCGTTTGTACTAGCCGGAAACGGCGAAATCGACCTTGCCATCCGCCAGCAATCTCATCGGTTCGGTAAGTCGCTAGCCGCAGAAATCGAAACCGATTACTGTTTCCACCTCGAGTCCCTGGTCAGCGTAAAAACCAAATGCCCCGGCCAGGTATTGACCAGGCATGTTTAGATTGTGGCTGATCTGAGCAAAGGATTGTCTGGGCACGGTTGGGTGAAATCATCAGTACCCCTGCTCGCCGTTAGCTGACTATCCCGTCAAGCCACCTTAGTCCGAAAATCGCCACCGTCCGATAAAATGAAATCTCTCCAGAGCCGCGCCTTTAATGGGGGAAAGTGGCCGCGCGCGAGAATAACCGCAGGTAGGGGCCACGCGGAGGCGTTAAAGCGATTATCCGGGTACCGCAAC
>JBPEXY010000164.1:0-3955 GCA_052031065.1 Immundisolibacteraceae bacterium
GGCAGGGGTGGTCAGCGAGATCGGGGATGGAATCGAGAATCGGTGACGGGTCGGGGTCAAGATGAAACGGCTCTGCCTTAGTTACCCGATTGTTCTCTACGCGCGGATGAAACAATCCCCAGTGGCTGCCACTGACTACTCTCTCGCCCATCTCTTCTCCCCAAACCAGGCCTTAGTTTGCTAAAACTGTAGCGATGGGAGCTATTCTGACATGGTACCGCTGGTACGGTAACACTGGCACGGTAACACTGGCGGTGTCAGATCGTTGCGACCGGCTGTTTTCAAGGAGTACCTGTGAACCATAACCCGGATGAGCTGACCCAGACCCTGTTGGCACTGGGGATCATCTTTATGCTTGGGCTTGCTGCCGACCTGCTCGGGCGGCGTACGCCGCTGCCGCGGGTAACCACCCTGTTGCTCTGTGGCATTCTGGTCGGTCCCTCCATGCTTGATCTGTTGCCCGCGTCAATTATCGAAGCGATCGATTTAATCACCGTATTTACTCTACTGATGATCGGCTTCCTGCTCGGCGGCAGGCTCAACAGAGAAACTTTCCAAACCATGGGGCGCGCCCTGTTATCGGTGTCGCTGAGCGCGGCGGTGGTGGCCGCGTTATTGGTGATAGTCGGTCTGCTGCTGGTGGGAGTTGATCCGCCGTTGGCGATTCTGCTCGGCTCTATCGCATCGGCTACGGCGCCAGCTGCAACCCTTGATGCCGTGATGGAGAACGAAAACACCGGCCCTTTTGCTGACCTGCTGCTGGCGATTGTGGCTTTGGATGATGCCTGGGCGTTGCTGCTGTTCAGTGTTGGGCTGGCGGTGGTCGTCGCGCTGGTCGGAAATAGCGGAGAGATTTCACCGCTGATGTTGATGGGCCGGGATATCCTCGGTGGCCTGGCGCTCGGCGGTGTGATCGGTGTGCCGGCGGCCTATCTTTCCGGGCGCATTCGTCCCGGTGAACCGACCCTGGTGGAGGCGTTGGGGTTGGTCAGTCTCTGTGGCGGTCTTGCCATCTGGCTGGATGTCTCCTTTCTACTGGCGGCAATCACCATGGGTACCGTGGTTGCCAACCTGGCAACCCATCATCAACGGCCGTTTCACGCCATTGAGGAGATCGAGTGGCCGTTTCTGGTGGTGTTTTTTCTGCTTGCCGGTGCCACCCTGGAGTTACATGGCCTGATTACCATGGGCGGTATCGGCATCACCTATCTACTCTGCCGCACGGTCGGTAAGGTCGGTGGTGGTTACCTCGGCGCGGCGCTGGCGGGGTGTGACCAACCCACCCGCCGCTGGATCGGCGCCGCACTGCTACCGCAGGCAGGCGCTGCGCTTGGTATGGCGTTGGTTGCCGCCGGTGCTCTGCCCCAATATCGACAGCAGTTACTCGCGGTAGTGATCGGTACCAGTGTGGTGTTTGAGTTGTTTGGCCCGCTCTGCACGCGCCTGGCACTGAACCGTGTGTCAGCGGCGAAAACTGGTCAGTCGGTCGACGTTACTAAATATCCGTGATTGTAAGATCTGCCCAATGGTGGCGTCGAATCGATACAGGATTTGCCAGCAAAGAGTTTGGACTAACTCAGGTAAGCGACCGGACTCGGCTTCGTGGAGATTTTCGGCTCTCGCGATTTGTCAGCAGATTTTACATTTCCTGATCAGAAAACTTTACATTCGCTTTGGTGTTTGTAACTTATATGAAATAAATTATATACAAAGCAACATGTTACAAATTGGCTTGAACTTTGCCTAGATCCTGCTTAATGAAGCAGGTAACTTAATCCTGGCTTCCAGCAACCTTGCCTACCCGGGCACATTAAGGAGCTACGCCATGAACAATCTTCTAAAAACAACGCTGGCCACCATGCTGCTGTCCACCAGTTATTCCGCATCTGCAACGCTATATATGTTCGAGGACAACAACGCCAGTAATGGAGGATTATCTGATCGTCTGGACTCCATTACCTCTACTTACGATACCGACACAGAGAATTTTACCTGGGACGTTACTTTTAACGCTGATCCAACCGACGTCGATGGGTTTTGGCTGGTGGTCAACGGCGGCGGTAATCCTAAAACGGCCAATGTTAATGAACTGGCCATCATGTACGGTGACATGGCTACAAATACACTGACGACCTATGTGTATAACGGCGCAAACAACTCCAACAGCTGGAGTAACCCAGGCATCTATTTGCAAACCGATAGTTTTACCACCACGTCTGATTCATTGAGTTTGGCAATTGATGCGACTGCGATTAACGCCTGGGCCGGTGGTGATTACACTGGTATTTCTTACGCGGATAAGATAGGTATCTGGTTCCATATCTCCACTGGGAGTAATTTTAGTTATGGTCCGGGCGGCGAGTTAACAAGCTATGGTTACGCGAGCCAGGGTTGGTACGATACTCCGAGTTTATCGACTACCGTTGTTCCTGAGCCCGCACTTACAGCGTTGCTGGGATTGGGTTTGATTTCCCTGGGTGCTGCAGGTCGCAGACGGACCCGGGGATAAGAAAAAATCGCGGTACCCCCGTGACCGCTTGACTAGACAGAACCGGTAGAGCGCTTAAGGTGCTCTACCGGTTTTTTTATGTGGGTTAGAGTCGCCAGAACGGTGTGGAGGGGCGCTGGTGATTGAACCTTGAGCGAGTCTCAGGCCTGTTTCGAGAATCTATTTTTAAATCCGTTGCGACTGGTTTGGGATGGTGTCAGTTGTTTTTATAAGCATCTATCGGGAAGCCGTTGCAATTCCATAAAGCTCATCGTAGGGAAAATCGCTGCCCAGCGCTGCCAGTCGTTGCCGGCAGTTATCATCAATCCTTCGCTGCTGATCGACTGACAGCAGT
This sequence comes from Immundisolibacteraceae bacterium, assembly GCA_052031065.1. Taxonomy (GTDB): domain Bacteria; phylum Pseudomonadota; class Gammaproteobacteria; order Immundisolibacterales; family Immundisolibacteraceae; genus JBPEXY01. Next base: position 2,844 of record JBPEXY010000164.1, read on the forward strand.
TCCCCCGAGGTGCCTTTTTTGCCACTGCGGATCATTTCGCCGTGAGGCGGGCTGAAAGGGGTGCCGACCCCCTGATGGTACTTGTGGTCGTTGGCCTTCATCGCTGCATAGGAGCTCAGTTCATCGACCCGTGCCACCTCCCCATCGTTAAGGTCAACCCCGAGAAAATCGGCCAGCTGGCGAATCGCCGCGACCTTGTCCTGTTGCACCTGCTCATAGGTAAAGAAACGCACATTGGGGCGATCACGCCACTCCCAGTAGCTGGCGGTGAAATCAGCCCATGGTCCCCAGAAGGCATGGTCTGAAAGGTAAATGTCCAGCCAGGTTTTCAGGCTGGGTCGTAGTGGCCCGAGCATCGCCGCCGCCATAAAGTGGTAGCTGGAGACAAACACATCCTTGGGGTCACGCACCACGCAGATATATTTCGCCGCCTCGTTATAGGGGATATAACCGGCCGTGCCGTGGGTTTTGATCACCCGCAGCCCGGTGGGCGAAATCTGCAGCGGTCGCGGGTCGGTCAGCGGCAGCGCCAGTTTCGGATTCGGCCCCTCGTTCCAGGGAATCACGTCGTAGATGCTTTCGTACTCACCGGCGCCGCGATGGGCAATCTGGTGGGCGATCTGCATCATCCAGTGGGTACCGCTCTTGAAATAAGAACAGACCAGAATATCGCTCTCGGTGGGGGTGTAGCCGTCGAAGGCGTGTTCCACCCGTTTGGCAAAGCCATCGCTGATGGGCCGGAAGCGCCGCTCGAAGGCTGGCCGCTCCAGCCCCAGCAGCCGTGCTGCCGCGTAATAGGTGCGCAGCAGCGGAATCAGTGGTTTTACCTTGCGCCGTTTTTCGTTCATCAGCGACCGCTGCAGCTGGCGCTCATGCTGCAGGTCGTCAAAGTTGATTTCTGAGCCCATACCGAAATTCTCTCCCTGACTATTTCTGATTCGAGGTTTCCGCGGCAGCGGGCTTTACCATTCCTGTCGGAGATACCCTGCCGTACCAGTCGCGTAATTTTTTCGTACCTGATCGGGTCTTGTTGTGGGATTGTCTCAAAGCAGTGATGGTGAAAGGAAATCAGTTTAGTTCTGTGGAGGTGTGATTGTGTTGACTGCAAAAAG
>JBPEXY010000165.1:0-34969 GCA_052031065.1 Immundisolibacteraceae bacterium
CCCTGAAACCACTGTTTGAGGGCGGTGTAGTCACTGCAGCCAGCGCATCCGGGATCAACGATGGCGCCGCTGCGCTGCTGATAGGTAGCGGCGAATTTGGTCAGCAGAGCAGTTTAAAACCTCTGGCCCGAATTCTGGGCGGAGCGGCAGCCGGCGTGGCACCGGAAGTAATGGGGCTCGGCCCGGTACCCGCCAGTCGTAAACTGCTGAAAAGGCTCGGCTTGACCCTCGATCAGATGGATGTGATCGAAATTAACGAAGCGTTTGCCGCCCAGGTGTTGGGAGACATGAAACAGCTGGGAATTGCGCCTGATGACCCACGGGTCAATCCCAACGGCGGTGCGATTGCCGTCGGCCATCCGCTTGGAGCCTCCGGTGCCCGTATTGTCCTGACCGCAGCCCGACAACTGCAGCGCAGGGGCGGACGCTACGCCCTGGTAACCATGTGTATCGGTGTCGGACAGGGTATCGCTATGGTGATCGAAAGAAAATAGCGGTCAAGAGCAGGCCAACCATAGACCAGAGCGGCGACTGGATTGGCTGCCGGATTGAATACATGACTCATGGCTGGGCTGGCAATTCGACCAAACAACCCTGCAATTCAGGATTGACGGCCATACCTGTACCAGATTCTCAGGAAGCAGCTGATCCGGAAAGCAGTTCATCGATCCGGCGGGAAAGTTCTGTGTGACTGTACGGCTTTTCGACAGGGCTACCGAAACGTTGCAGCAGCTGTTGGTCGATCTGCTGCTCTCCAGTAAACCCGGAGGTAAGCAATATCTTGATCTCCGGGTTTACCTCGGTTGCGGCAACAGCTAATTCAAAGCCACTCATGCCACCTGGCATTACCACGTCAGTAAGCAGCAGATCCACGGGGTGGTTCTTTAACAATTCCAGCGCTGAAGGGCCATCGCCAGCAGCGATGACCTGGTATCCCAACTGTTCCAGCATTAAGGACGCCAGCTCCAGCAACGCCGGCTCATCATCAACGACCAGAACCAGACCCTGCCCCGCAGCAAGTGTCTCCGCAATTTCAGTTTCAGCTACAGAGACATCGCGGCAACGTTCAGCTCTGGGGAAAAAGAGTTGAAAGATAGTCCCTTCACCCGGGGCTGATATCAGGTTAAGCACGCCTCCAGATCGGCGGACGAACCCGAACACCTGTGCCAGCCCCAAGCCAGTACCCTTACCCACCGGCTTGGTCGAATAGAATGGCTCGAAAACTCTCTCCTGCTGATCAAGCGGTATTCCGCTGCCGCTATCGGCTATCGCCACCTCCACATACTCTCCTGGACAGGCTTCCGGGTGAGCCACGCAAAAGCGTGTATCAAGTGTCACGTTGCGGGTGATGACTCGCACAGAGCCGCGACCGGACATGGCATCGCGGGCGTTAATAAACAGATTGAGCAGACAATCCTGGAATTCACCGACGTCGATACTGGTTTTCCAGAGACTCTCCTCGAGTTCAAACTGGCTATCGATATCCGGGGTCAGGGAACGCTGCACCAGCTCACCCATTTCGGTAATCACCTCGTTGATATCGGCCACTTCCGGGCGGTTCTCCTGGCCCCTGGAAACTCTGAGTAGCTGACGGGTCAGGTCAACCGCCCTGCCGGCTGCACTATCAATCGCATCCAGCCTTTTCAACACTCTGTCGTCAAAGCCATCGTAAGACCGCAGCAATTCCATGTTCCCGAGAATGATGCCCAGCAGGTTATTAAAATCGTGGGCGATTCCACCGGTAAGTTGCCCGACGGCTTCCATTCGCTGTGTTCTGCGCAGGATCGCTTCGGTCTCCTTCTGCTCATCAATATCGGCATGGGTACCGATAAACCGCAGTGGTGCGCCCTGGCCATCACGTTCAACCACCTTGCCGCGCGCACGTATCCACATGTAGCCACCATCTTTGCGCCGGAAACGAAACTGGATGTCGTAACGCTCGGTTCTACCTGCCAGATAATCGCGCACCGCCTGTTCCGTCGCCTCGCGGTCATCAGGATGGAGTCGCTGTTGCCACTGTTCATAGGCCGGAGGAAATTCACCGACTTCATACCCCGCCATGGTGAAATAGCGAGGATCAAACTCGACCCGTTCATCAGCACCCATGTGCCAATCCCAGACCCCCTCGTTGGCGACACTGGCAACATAGCGCAGCCGCTCTTCACTTGACTTCAGCTGTTCGCGAATTCGATACGCTTCACTAACATCCCGGAAAACCAGTACGACACCAGTGATATTTCCATTTTCATCTTTAATCGGTGCTGCCGAATCGGCTATCTGGCTGCTCTGTCCACCACGTGCAATGAGTAGCGTGTTGTTGGCCAGTTCGACCATCTTCCCCGTCGCCAGCACCTCCTCCACCGGATTAGATGCACGGTCACCGGTTTCCCCATCCACAATGTCGAACACTTCGGAAACCATCCTACCGGCAGCTTCGTCACTGCCCCAGCCGGTGAGCTTTTCCGCCACAGGATTGAGTCGACGGATCAGCCCTTCAGCGTCGGTAGCCAACACCGCATCGCCAATTGAGTTAATGGTTGTACGCAGGTCCTGCTCGCGGTCGCGAAGCTCTACCTCAGCTCTGTTGCGCTCTTCAAATCGCTGTTGCAGCTGGTCAATCATGGAGTTGATGCCATCGGAAAGCCCCCTGACCACGCCACTACCGACTATTCTCGCGCGGTTTCCTGAATCTCCTTCGGCAATGCTATTGACCACCGACGACAGATGCATGAGTGGTTCAACGGCAAAACGCCTGGCGACAAAGAACAACAGCGCGGCAAAAGCAATAGCGTAAAACGCTATCGGCCATGCTCTGGTTATGGTCTGGTGCCAGAGCCGGGTACGATCTGCACTTAAATCAAACAGTGCGTAGATGCCACCGTGGGCATAGTCACGCAGGGAATTCGGTCCACCGGGGTAACGGAACGGCAGGTAAGCTCTAATCACTGCGCCACCATCTGCGACGCCGATATCTGCTCCGTGAGACCTTTGTACCTCGCTCAATTTCTCTGGGGAGAACCCTTCGAGAACAGCGCCCGCGTCCTCACCAAGCAGGGCGCGTCGGGTCGCCTGGACGATTCTGCCCTCAGTATCAATCGCGGCGATAAGACGGTAACGGGTATCGACCCCACGGGCTGCAAGTGCCTGGCCGAGGGTGCGTAGCTGCGGATCGGTCATTTCCAGCTGCATCTCGCGTTGCAGAGCGGCGAGATCACGAGCTACCAGCCCGCGGCTGGAATCAATCAGGTCTGAAGAAAAACCCCGGTAGGTGGAATAAATTCCGATACCTGATAAAAAAGAAGCGCCGATCAACGTGAGTACGGGAATCCAGAACCCCAGTCTGATAGTACGAATGTCGCTCACCGGACCATCCCGGGGAGAAACTGACCGCTGGACAAGTAGGATGTTTCGGGTTTCGATGCCAGCAGGCGGCGTTCTACCATCAGGGCTGCAAGCTCATCGGCCAGCTTGAGCAATTGCCCGTCCGGGTAGGCCAGTAGCTCTCTGTTTTCAGCAAGGGTTGCTAATATCAGACCATCGAATAGCTCAGCGACGCGGTCATTGGCGACCCCAAGTCGTGGCGCCATCAGTTCGGCCGCCCGTAGCGGCTCCTGCTGCCAGTAGTGACGAGCTTTGAAATAGGCTTGCAGTAGCGCCTCTATTTGCCCCGAACCACGACCCAGCCACTCTCTTTTAACAACCAGAACATCCATGATGCGGCCGGGTATCTGACTGCTGTCAAACAGCAGACGGGCGCCTTTCTCCAGCAACTGGGACCGGGCTGGCTCAAAAGTAACCACCGCATCAACAGAGTCAAAACAGTGCAGATGGTTACCTGCTGCGCACTCGATGAGCTCCACATCATCACTCTGCAGCCCGCCGGCCTGCAGCGCACCATCGAGCAAAACCGCGCCCACGGCACCAGTCTCAACTGCTATTTGTTTGCCTTTTAAATCAGACAGCGCACCAATCTGCGGATGCGCCAACAACACATCACCACCCGCTGAGTAATCCAAGACAAGCACGACGGTCAACTCCACGCCCTGTTCAAGGAGCGTTAACACTTCATCCAATGTGAGGGCGGCCGCCTCCAGGGTGCCCTGGCGCAACGCATCACTCACCTGAGAGGCGGATGACAGTTCGACCAGGTGATGCTGGTCACCATCCAGATAACCGAGTTCGCGGGCCAGGTAGAGATGTTCATACCCGGGCCAGACATTGGTACCAATGCGCAGTGGTTTCTCTGCGGCTGGAGAGAACAGGACTACCATTACCCATCCGATAGCCGCCATCAACAGCAGCGTTAAGACAGGCACTAATTTTGAAACTGGTTTAACCACACATCACTCCACTCTGTACCAATACAACGCTATCGGACAGCTTCCGATCGAGTTTAAGTGTGCCGAACATTAATTTATAGAAGATTCTCCTGAGAGAACATCAGGCCGTGTTAACGAAATATCCGGTGGTCAGGTACTATCCTAACCTAAAGACATTGCGCTTTCCCTGGTCTGTAATCCAGGTCGTGTGACTCTACGATTCAAATCTGCAATAGCCCGTCTGGACCCACTACTCGCAAAGTGCTGTTGCACGCGAGCTAGAACCGGAAGCACCCCGCTCTGTGGTGGCCGCAACGACGCCACTCGAGACCAGGCATGCTTGCGCCGTTGCCCTTGCGGGGCATCAGCAGCACGAAGAAATGACCGTTAAAAACCACGCACTTCCTTGAGGGTCTGGTAGGCTTTGCTAATCGCCTGGGTTTTCTCTTTGGCCAGCTCGATCATCTCTTCTGGAAGACCTTTCGAGACCAATTTATCCGGATGGTGCTGGCTCATTAGACGACGGTAAGCTTTTTTGATTTCAGCATCAGTCGCGTTGGGCTTGAGGCCGAGGAGTTCAAATGCCTGCTCTGCAGGAGAGGCGCCACCCGCACTGCGTTGGGTGCGCTGGCGGCGGTGACCCGTGTGGCCCTGCCAGCCTGCAAGCCGCAGTAGCTGCTCAAATTCAGCTTTGGGCAGACCCAGTTGATCAAACAGGGAGAGCAGTATCTTGCGTTCCGCCGGATGCAGTTGACCATCCGCCAGCGCCGCCTGGATCTGCGCTTCAAGAAAGAGCCGAATCAGATTCTGGCGCCGATGACACTCCTGACGGAATTGGGTCATCACCTCCTTGATCGGGAAGTCCGGCTCTTTACCCTGGTTGAATAACTCTACCGCTGCGCTTTTTTGCCCGGCCGAAAGGTTCATTCTGTTCATCAGCATCTCGGCGGCACGAATCTCGTTCCGCGAGACCTGACCATCTGCCTTGCTGATATGCCCCATCACCGAAAAGAGTGCAGTGAAAAACGCCGTCTGCACCCGCTCCATATCTCCAGGGGGCAATTCAGCGGAGGAAAATTGCTGTTCCAGACCACGATCAAACTGATGACCGACCGCACCCGCCAGTAGCGCCCCCAGAGGTCCGCCGATCATAAAACCGAAGGCACCACCTATCGCTTTTCCCCACCAGGCCATTAACACTGCTCCGTTTGGTTTTGGCTTACCGATGCAGGCTCAATCAGCTGGAAGCGCTGCTGTTCATTGCCGTCAAGATTCACCATTTCGGTGAACATCTTTAGCGGCCTGACCCAGAGGCCGTTCGCTCCGTAGAGAGCGCGGTAGACCACCAGCGGCTCCTCAGTTTCACTGTGATGGGCAACGCCGATCACCTGATATTCATTACCTTTATAGTGCCGGTAGCGGCCTTTGATAACAGTGTCCATTGTTTACTTTGCCTACCAACTGTTGGAAGAGCCGTCGAGCCGACAATTGCCGCGAAAGCTGGCTGGATCGACTGTCCGAACAAAGAAAAACTCCGTCGCAGCACCCTGACCACGACGGAGTTCTAGAAGTGTCGACTGTTTTTATAACAGCCTGATTTCGTCCAGCTTGCTTCAGGTACGAGCCAGTGCTTTGGCTCGGGCCGGTCTGGCAAGCATTTTTTCCAGCCAGGCGACAGCAGCAGGAAATGCGCTGTTATCGAACTGTTTGTAGACATCAACCAGCCCCATCATCGACGCCACGTTCAGATCAGCCAGGGTAAAACTGTCACCGACCAGATATTCGCGACCCTGCAGATGGTCATCAAGTACTTTCATCGGCGCCGGGTAGTTGGCCAGCGCCGCCTCTACCAGAGCCGGGTTACGCTTCTCTTCAGGATAGACCATGGCGTGACGCAGATAATCGACCAGCAATCCTTCCAGTTCAGTAGTCATCCAGAGCGACCACTGCATGATCTGTGACTGCTGATCAGGGTCATCGGGCCAGAGCGAACCAGCACCGTACCTGGAGGCGATATGCCAGTTGATGGCGATAGTTTCCCAGATCACCAGATCCCCATCACGCAGCGCCGGGACATGGCCGTTGGGGTTGATTTTCAGGAACTCGGGGGTCCGTGACTCACCGGCGTTCTGGTTCACCTTTTCATGCTCAAACTCAACGCCCAACTCTTCCAGCAGCCATAGACAGCGCTGCGCCCGCGACATCACCTGGCCATAAAGTGTCATCATTACAGATTCCTCCCTAAATAATAGACCTGCCGGTCGTAACCTTGGGCCGAAGCGCCCGCGGCCCCGGCTCCAGAATATTCCTGTCCTTGCCTACGCCCGATTCAAAGCGACGTGGCATCGTAGCGTTGCACGACACCGACGAATTGGCAAGCGCCGATGAGGGGGGGGTGATACTGGTTGAGCTCTGCATCCAGCCGGCTGAACGGCGGGCTAAAACCACCGCCCTAGATCGTCGCGAGCGGTCGACCTGCTGCTGGTAGATCGGCATAATGCGCCGTGCATACCAATAACATTCTGCGAGGGGATATCATCATGTACGAGGGTTATCAAAGCCTGAAATTCAAACGTGACGGCTCAATACTGACCATCCAGCTGAGCAATCCGTCAGCCCGTAATGCGGTCAATGCGTCGATGCATGATGAGCTAAGTCGCGTATTCAGAGAGACTGCCCTCGACCGCGAGACGCGGGTAATCGTACTCACTGGCGACCCCGATGGCGGTGCGTTTTGCGCCGGCGGTGATATCAAGTGGATCGAAACCGTCAATGGCGAGGGTGAACGTTACGACCTGGTACAACGGGAAGGCCTGGAGGCGCTAAACGGTATCCTCAATACCCCCCAGCCGGTAATCGCAATGATCAATGGCCACGCCATGGGTTTGGGCGCAACCCTGGCGCTTTACTGCGACCTCGCCTACATGTCGACGAAAGCCAAAATCGGTGACCCCCATGTGAAGATTGGCGTGGTCGCAGGTGACGGTGGCGCAGCGATCTGGCCACTACTGATCGGCCCCAATCGCGCCAAGGAGTTCCTGATGACCGGCGACGCAATCAGCGCTGATGAGGCATCGACCATCGGCCTGATTAACCATGCAGTCTCCCCCGAAGAGCTGGAAGCAAAAACCTACGCCTTCGCCAAACGGATGGCTGAAGGTCCGCGATTGGCAATCGAACTGACGAAGCGGTCGGTCAATATTTTCCTGCAGCAGATGACCACCAGCACCGTCACTGCTTCGCTGGCACTGGAAGGACTCACATTTGCCAGCGCCGACCATCGCGAAGCGGTACGCGCTTTTATGGCCAAGGAAGAGCCTCAGTTCGGCAAAGAATAGAGCCAGTACTGGCAAATCTACAACTGCCAGGTCAGCAATTTCATAGCGGAAAGCGCAATCGATGAGTGACATTCTGTTTGAACGCAGCGGTGGCCGGCTGGCCATCACCCTGAACCGGCCGGAGGCCCGTAACGCGCTAACCGAGAAGATGATGGGAGACATCCGTGCTGCAGTGAGCGACGCCAGTGCAGACCCGCAGATCAGGGTAATTACCATCACGGGCGAGGGTAAAAGCTTCTGCGCCGGTGGCGATTTAAAAACGCTGATGAAGGGCAAAAACCCGCTGCAGATTCGTCAGTTGATCCATGGCGGAATCCGCCAGATGGTGCAGGCGATTCGCACCAGCGACAAACCGGTGATCGCGGCGGTAAATGGTTCTGTCGCCGGCGCCGGACTAACGTTGTCACTCTGCGCTGATCTTGTAGTCGCCTGTGAATCGGCCCGCTTTGTTACCGCTTTTGGCAAGATTGGCGCCATTCCCGATGCCGCGATTCTCTACCTGCTGGCGGAGAATCTCGGCATGCTGCGCGCCAAAGAGATGGTATTGCGCGCCCAGAGTCTGGATGCAGAGGAGGCTTTACAGTTAGGTCTCTACAACGAGCTGGTGGACAGCTCAGCATTGCCCGGACGACTGGATGAACTGGCGGATGAAATCGCCGGCGGTCCGACCATGGCCCATGCGCTGGCCAAAAAGGCGCTGCACGCGGCAGGTCGGCTGTCGTTTGAGGGCTATATGGATCTGGAAGCCAGTTCCCAGGCGCTGCTACATACCGGCTACGATCATGATGAAGGTATCGCCGCTTTTGTCGAGAAAAGAGCGCCAGAGTTCAAAGGTTACTAAGGGAAATCGCTACCCGCGAACAACGGCTGAGGCGGAATCTACATTAACTTAACCCGGAAAAGACGAACTCATTCAACCTATTCCCGGTTTATATAAAGGCGCTCAACTGACAAGCTGCAAGGAACGGCAACTGTGAACACACTTTATTTTGAAGACTATGACAATGCCTGGTCGATGGAGACTACCCGCCGCACCATCAGCGAATACGACATCATGCAGTTTGTCACCCTGGTGGGGCTGCGCGAACCACTTTTTCTGGATATGCAATACCTGCAGGAGGAGACCGATTACGAGCGTCGCCTGGCACCGGGTAGCCTGACCTTCAGCTATGCGGAAGGGCTGGTCATCGGCAGCGGCATGCTTGAGGGTACCGGCATGGCCTACCTGGGTGGTGACAGTAAAATTCTCGGTCCCGTCTACGTTGATGACACCATCCATGTCGAGTTGGCGCTTCACGATAAACGGGAGACCTCAAAAAAGGACCGGGGTATTGTTACCACCTACAACCGGGTCTATAACCAGTCGGGCGACCTGGTGCTGGAATACTGGCCGAAAAGAATGATTCGCCGCCACAGTTAATATTGGTTTGATTCAGGTTCTGACAGCCCTGTTGCAATACCCTCTTTAAAACTGCACTACTATTCATCTGTCAGGCCTCGTACCGTCAGGAGAACTCAATGAGCCACGCATTTACCGATCAGGATATTCAACAGCTGGAACACGGCGAGGGGCAGCGCCTCTATGGGGATGGCGCCCTCGTGGTGCTTAAGGGCATGCTTGAGGCGGGTATCAGTTATTTTGGTGGCTACCCCGGGTCGCCGACGTCCAACCTGATCGATGCAGCCGCCGATGCTTACGAAAAGGTACTCAAACCCCGCGGCATCTATATGGAATCCTCGGCTAACGAAATGTCCGCTGCCGCCATGTGTACAGCTTCCTGCTACACGCCGGTGCGTGGTGCGGTTACCTGGAAGGTGCTCGGTAACGGTGTGGCAACCGACGTACTCGACCACGTTTCACAGATTGGCGTTGAAGGTGGCACGGTGATCGTTGTCGGTGAAGACTATGGCGTCTCCAGCACCACCGTGGCGCAGCGCACCCTGCCCTGGGCGATGAAATCGGGAATCGTGGTGATCGATCCACGTGCCGACCAGCAGCTGCTGTTGAAACTGACGCGGGAGAGCTTTGAGCTCTCCGAAGCCTCCAATACCGTGGTGGCACTGCTGCTGCGACCGCAACTTTCCCATGCCAATGCCGAGGTAAAAACCGCCAACAACGCGCCGTCACGGTACAACACCCACGACAAAATCCAGTTCAGTGTCGCCGAACCGCACCGCTATCCACTGCCACCAAACACCCAGCGGCAGGAAGTAGAACGCTACACCGACCGGCTACCTCGGGCAGAAAAGTACATTCTTGCAAATGAACTGAACGAGAAGTTCGGTCAGGGCGACGGCAAAATCGGTCTGATCACCCACGGCACCGTGTTCAACACCACTCTGCGGGTCCTCTCTCTGCTAGGTCTGGCAGACGAACGAGGCGCACTCGACCCGGCTATCGACCTGCTGCAGTTAAACGTGGTCAATCCGCTCTGTCCTGAGCAACTGGTCGATTTTATGTCCAGTAAGGAGCAGGTACTGCTGATCGAAGAGGGACAACCGGACCTGATCGAAAAACAGCTGCGCTCATTACTGCACGAACGGGATATAAAAGTCCCCTTCACTGGCCACGACCTGATTCCCGGCGTTGGCGAGCTGGTACCGGGCAGACTGATCGGCCCACTGTCTGAGTTCATGGCTCAGCACCTGCCGGAACGGGCGGACGAGATTAAGCAGCGCGCAGCGGACAAACTGCAACGTCAGCAGATGGCAGCAAAGCTGTTCCCGAAACCGGTTACCCCTCGGCCACCAACCTTCTGCACCGGCTGCCCGGAACGACCGGTTTTTTCGCAGATGAAGATCAACGAGATGTTAACCGGCAACAAGGACTGGCACGCGACCGACGTCGGCTGCTACGGCATGGCCGGGCTGGCGCCGTTCAATATGGCCGATTCCAATATGGGCATGGGCGGCGGGCTGGCGGCGGCAACGGCTCTCTCAGCCATGTCTGAACAGCATAACGTCTCGGTGGTCGGCGATGGCACCCTCTGGCACAGCGCAATGAACACCTGCGTAGTGAATGGTATCTATAACCAGCAGGACGCCACTTACGTAGTGCTCGACAACAAATGGACGGCGATGACCGGCGCCCATGAGAACCCCAACTCAGGCCCACAGCTAACTGGTGAAGCCGGCGGCGGTGACCTGAACATTGAACGGACATTCAAGGCGATGGGGGTCAAACAGATCGTCAAGGCCAATCCCTACAAATTCAAGGACTTCCAGAAAAAGCTGAAGCAGATCCAGGAGCCTAAAGAGCCTCAGCTGCGGGTGATCATCTCGGAAGCGGAGTGCCAGCTGCAACGTCAGCGCACGGTAAAACCGTTACGACGAAAAATGCTCGCCGCCGGTGAGCGGGTCGAAGTAGAACGTCTTGGCGTGGATAACGATGTCTGTGTCGGCGACCACGCCTGTATGCGGGTGAATGGCTGCCCGTCGCTGACGTTGAATGAGAGCAACAATACTCTTAAAAGCACTCAGGTCGCAGCAATCGATACCAACTGCGTCGGGTGTGGTGTCTGCGGTGAGATCGCCCACGCGGCACGCCTCTGCCCTTCGTTTCACAAGGTGACGGTATCCCACAACATCGGCTGGTATGAAAAGCTCTGGGACAACCTGAAAGCACTGTTGATTCCGGTCGGCGTCAAGGCGACTGGTGAGGCCACTGAGGGAGTCGGCTGATGACTGACACATCGACGATAGAAGAAACGCTGTCGGAACCCGAAACAGCTAGTCAGACTCCAGAGCAATCAACGCCAGACCGCAGCGTCAGGGCTCTGATCGGCACCGTAGGTGGCCAGGGTGGAGGCGTACTCAGTGACTGGTTTGTACGTGGCCTGCTAAATGCCGGCTGGCAGCCACAGAGCATTGGTCTGCTCGGTCTATCACAGCGAGCTGGCTCGGTTATCTACTACCTTGAAGCGCGACCGGAAAGCGACAGCAACCAGGCTCCTCCTATACTCTCTCCCTTCGCCGTGCCGGGGGATGTCGATCTGATTCTGGCCCAGGAGTTTCTCGAACTGGGGAGGCTACTGCAGGGCGGTTTTGCGGCACCCGGATGTCAGATCATCGCCAACACCTACCGCTATCTGGGAACCCTGGAAAAGATGCCGGCTGAAGGCGGCGTCTATCCCACTGAGGTGATCCGCAAGGCAGCAGAAGAGCTAAGCGACAACACCTGGATGTTTCACGCCCAGCACATGGTTACCGAAGCGGGGCTCTCTAACCTTAGCAGCAATGCCGTACTGCTTGGTGCGGTGATCGCTTCACCTGCGTTCAACCTGCCGGCAGACCCTTTTCATCAAGCGATTCGTGATGCCGGTTCAAATGTCAGTGATAACCTGAAGGCATTCGATCTGGGCTACAGCATGATGCGCGACGGCACCCTGCCGCGCGCCCATTTTGATGAGAAGCCTGCTCTCGACTGGCAACAGATGGCGGACCAACGCGAGCAGCAACTGACGGCAAAGTTGCGTGGTCCCTACCGGAAACTGCTTGCAGACGCACAGCAGGGATTGCCGGAACGGCTGAACACGGTGCTCGCCGAAGCGCTCTATCAACTGATCGATTATCAGGATGAAAACTACGCACGCGCTTACCTGGCGATGGTTGAAGAATTCAAAGGTGACGACGAGCTGTGCGCAGTCTACGCCCAGCATCTCGCGCTTTGGCTGACCTATGAAGATTCACCCAGAGTAGCGCAAATCAAAACCCGGCCGTCGCGGTTTCAACAGCTCGCAAAAGAGCACGGCGTCAAACCAGGGCAGAAGATGCTGGTTGAAGACTTTCTCGCCCCGGACCCGCAGCAACTCTACGGTATTCTGCCACCAGCACTGGCAGAAGCAGTGCGTAAGATTGGTCCACGTTTCAGTAACGATTTCGAAAACATCTCCCTGGAGATGAAGGTTAAAACCAGCTCTCTCTGGGGTTACTGGACGATGTCTCTGGTTGCTTGGACCCGACGGTTTCGAACCGGTTCCTGGCGCCACCAACAGGAGATGGGACATATTGGCCAGTGGCAACAGGCCATCCGCGCATGGCGCCAAAAAGCCCCTGAAATCGCCCTGCTTGCTGCTGATGCCGGCAGAGTAGTAAAGGGGTATGGTCGCGTCAGGGAGTTGGCGCTGGCCGATTTGCAACTGTTTCTCGACCAGGGTTTCAAGCTGCTGCTGCAGATTGGTGACCAGGGCGGCGATGCTCTGGCGATTGGTAAACAGTGCCTGGCAACGATTGCTACCGAGGCGGGCAAAGGCGCTGCTGGAATCGAGCTGCTCAACGGCGAGCTGACCAGGCTCAGGGGCGCTAGTTCCTGATTCAGTTGGTAGTGATCTTCAAAGCCAGACCACATAAACGCTGCATTCCTCACCGGCCAGACCCGTGACATTCAAGATTGAACTTCATCACCCGCAAGCGGTTTCTGTCACTTTTCGCTGCGCCGATGGTGAAACCATCTATGCTGCCGCCCGCCGCGCCGGAATTCAGCTCGCCACGGCCTGCCTCAGAGGGGGGTGCGGAGCCTGCCGCTCGACGTTGGTCAGCGGCGAAGTGCGCGAGCTCCAGCCAATGTCGCGCACCCACTGTGCGGATCCGCAAAGTGGTGAGATCACCCACTATCTGCTCTGCGTGGTGGGACCACAAAGCGATCTGGTGATTGAAACAGAGCGGCCGTGGAAAATACAGCAACGCGCAGCGCTGTCAGCACGGCTTGGCGACAGAACCTGATGCCAGCCCGGTGGCTAACATAGATCAAGAAACAGGCTCTTTTCGCCACAGAGGCAGCAGCATCAACAGTAAACCGGTAGCGCAAACGGGTAGAACAAGGCAAAGTTAGCAACTATTCAGCTGGCAACCTGCCCCACTGACGGGCTTTTGGATTGTGCCCAATAAAAACGGCTTGGCCAGCGTGTAAAAACGGAGGAGTGAGCATGGCTATCAGTCGATTCAGTTACGCCAGCATGCGGGTCATGGAGCTGGAAGCGGCGATCAAACACTACACAGAAGTGGTCGGACTGCGGTTGGTTGAGTCTGATGATCAAAGCGCCTATTTTCAGGCTGACGAGTGTCAGGATCACCACTGCGTGATTGTTAACCTGAGTGACCGCGCCGGTATCGACCATGTCGGCTTTAAAGTGAACGACCCGTCTGATCTGGTCGAAGCTGCCGAGGCCGCGGCCGCCTGGGGCCTGGCGGTGCGCGATGTTCCGCAGGGAGAAATTGCCGGTCAGGGCCCTGGGGTGATGATTACGCTGCCTTCGAGCCACAACATGTTGCTGTTTTATCACGCCGACAAAATTGGTTATGCCAACGGTATGCTTAACCCCTCTCCGGGGGTTTCGAAAAATAAAGTCGGCGCCAAGGTGACCCATCTCGATCACACCCTGCTCTCCTGTGAGAACGCCCAGCCGACGGTCGACTTTTTAACCGAGGTGCTGGATTTCAGTCTCACCGAAAAAGTAGTGGACCCGGCAGGTAACATCATCGCCGCGTTCATGAGCTGCACCAACACCATGCATGATCTAGCCCTTGGCCCTGGTCCAGACGGCACTTTTCACCATATGGCTTTTGGCATGCATAGCCGCGGCGAAGTACTGGAGGGCGTTGATATTCTCAAGGAGGACGAGGTACCAGCACTCGAATATGGGGTCAGTCGCCATGGAATTGCTGGCGTCACCACCATCTATTTTCACGATCCCTCTGGAAACCGTAACGAATTTTTTAACGGCGCTTATCAGGCTGCCGGTCGACCCGGGCTGGTACCACCGATCATCTGGGATGTGGATAATTTTCCCCGCGGTGCTTTTTATTACGAATCGAGCGTGCCGGAAGCCTTTTTTGACCAGGTGACCTGAACGCCACCCGCTGTAGAGAAACCACAGATAGCGGCCTGAGATATGGGATAGGTTTTTTTGCAGGCGCTGGCAATCTGCACCATCCCATAATTCAGCTGATAAATACCCAGAGCGGTCCATCCGCCATCACCTTTGCCTGAGGAGAACACCATGGGCCTGAAACACCGGGGCATTCTACGTATCGCCTACGTTCGACTGGGACTCAACGACAACCGCCTGGCCCAGGCACGTAATTTCTATCGCGACCGCTTCGGCATGCTCGAAAGCTTACGCGACACCGAACGGGCTTATCTGCGTTGCTGGCACGAGACATTTCAGTACAATCTGGTGTTGGAACAGAGCGAACAGCACCAGCTCATTGAGATCGGTTTTCAGGTCCGGGACGACGACGATCTGGAACAGTTGGCCAGTGCAGTTGAGGCCACCGGCTGCGAGGTTGAACAGTGCTCTCCCGGCGAACCTTTAAAAGGGATGGGCCGCTCCATAGCCTTTACCATCCCGGGTGGCCAGCGACTGCGACTCGCCGCCGATTTTGATCAGAGTGGCTATGTCACCGGTTTCGAATCTCCTGACTGGGTTACCCCGAGAGAGCTACGTGGAACTGCGGCGCCGATGTTCTTAAATCACGTTGGTCTGACCAGTAACGACCCGGCAGCAACGCTGAAATTCCTGACCAAAACTCTCGGGTTTTTTATCTCAGAACAGATCGTTAACGAATCCGGAGATGTGGTGTCAGGCCTCGCTTACCGAATGAGTCGTGATGTTGGGGGTCAGGAACTGGCGGTCTTTCCCGGCGAAAATGGTCACCTGCACCACATCGCTTTCTCCAAGGAGGACCCCAACGACATCATGGTCATCGGCCAGTATCTGCGTGAAGACGGCATTAATATCGACACCTACGGCCCGACCCGGCAACCCTACGGCAATACCTTTTCAATTCACTTTTTTGATGACTTCGGCATTCGCCTGGAGCTCTGCTGCGGCGGCCGACTGCTCGATGCCCACCCGGAAACCGAATCAGTAATCTGGACAGAGGCGGCACTTTCAAAGGCGCTTTCTTATTACGACGCGGACGTCAATCCAGGGTTTCTTGATCACTCACTTTGAGCTGATCGACTAAACATGACCCCTAGAGCACCTGGTCAACCACCGCCTCCGGTGCTCGCTGCAGCGGTCCCAACGGATTTTTGCGGCTGTCCGACTCATTGATATTAGGAGTTCCTCCCCAAACTTTGTAGACAACAATACCGCGATTCAACACCAGCAACGCATCAAACTCCCAGCCGGTAACATGGGTGCGGCGACGAAAATTAAACAGATCGGCCATCGCATTGCCGACCCGCTCCTTGTCAATGTTGCGGATCATCACCCGATAGCCTTCACAGTGCGCTCTCGCCTTTAAACAGCGGCGCACGCCGCCATCCAGATCATCGAAGGTCACTGCCGGGTTGGGCATAAAACGCTCAATCAGCTCAAGATAATTGAGAATGCGGACATTGGAAGCGGTACGTGGCCCAAATCCCAGGGTGTCAAGCCCGGCGCTATCAGTCTGATTCAATTTGATCTGATCAAAAGCCGCCTTGGCATCTTCAAAACTCAACCAGTCAGAGTTGATATTCTTTTTCGAACTGGGAAGTACACTGCTACAGCCGCCAGCCAACAGGACCGCAACCAACACTACCGCCGTTGAACTAAACATGGTCAACATCCTGGATGTGGCCACCAACTCAAATCTCCAAAAAAACAGGCTTTTTTTACCAACGAGGTAGCCGATACTATGCCATCTTTATGCAAGCAAAATAGTAGCTAAACCAGTTTAGATTAGATCAAGGTAACAGTATGCATACAGTAATACAGGGGTCAGGCGCCCTCGGCACTATTTTTGCGGCCCACCTTGCCGCCAGCGGCGAGTCGGTGACCCTGCTGTCGCGGGGAAAACGCGCTGCCTATCTCAAACAGCATGGCCTTCGGGTCACCGGCCTGAACGAACTCGACATCGAGGTCTCTGTAGAAACCGACCCTGGCGCGATAAAAAATGCCGATCTGTTCATTACCACGGTGAAAACCTACGACACGGAGACGGCTCTCCAGCCCCTCAGGCGGGCTCGTTTCGACAGCGTGCTCTCCGTACAAAACGGCGTTTTGAAGAACAATCAGCTCGTAGATGTGTTTGGTAAGGCGGCACTGCTCGGTTCAGCAGCCAACGTCAGCGGTGAGGTTCTGGAAACAGGGGCAGTTTTGTTTACGCAGAATCGAGGTCTCTATATTGGCGAGCCGGAAGGCGGACTATCGGAACGAGTCCTGGCAATCACTGAGATGTTCAATCGTGCTGGAATTGAGACTATCGCTGCGGACGATATCGTACAGGTGGAATGGTCTAAATTTATCCCCTGGAGTGCAGTGATGGCACTTTCGGTAATCACCCGCCTGGAAACCTGGAAATTCTGTAGCGACCCCCACAGTGCGTCGGTCGCGGCATCCATGGTGCAGGAAGCGGTCGCCGTAGCCAGAGCAAAAAATATCGCTGTCGACAATAATGGTCCAATACCGGCAGCAGCTGTTGGCTCATCAACCCACCAGGAGGCGGTAAAGCTGGTCCAGGAAGTAGGTCAGGGTTTTAAAAAGAGAGCACCGCAACACCGCATGTCCACCCTGCAGGATCTGCTCCATGGCAAACAGCTTGAAGTAGAAGAAACTCTGGGACACCTGCTCACTCTGGCTGCAGAGGAAGGCATTGATGCACCGGCATCCCGCTTTGCCTATGAGCTGGTGAAATCGATCGACCATTTCCAGTAATGGACCCCGACAAACAGCAACAGCTCGCCGGGCTGCTGGCGGACGCGAGCTCAGCAGTAGTGTTTACCGGTGCCGGTATCAGCACCGATTCAGGAATCCCTGATTTTCGCAGTCCCGGCGGTCTCTGGAGTCGCTTTCGCCCAATCGAATTCAATGACTTCATTAGCTCCGAAGAGCAGCGGCGTGAAGCGTGGCAACGCAAGTTTGATATGGACGCCGAACTGGGGAACCCCAGGCCCAATGCAGGCCACCAGGCTATTGCCCGGCTGGTCGAACTGGGCATTGTCAGTGCGGTGATCACTCAGAATATTGATGGCCTGCACCAGGCCGCCGGAATCACCCCCGACCAGGTGATTGAACTGCACGGCAACAGCACCTTTGCGCGTTGCCTTGATTGCAGTCTCCGTTACGAGCTGGAAGCGATCAAAGCACAGTTTCTAGTAGACCTTCAGCCACCCTACTGCAGTGAGTGCGGCGGCATCATAAAATCGGCGGTAATTTCGTTTGGGCAGATGATGCCGGAGCTGGAGATGGCAAGAGCCGAATCGGTTACCCGCGATGCCGATCTTTTTATAGCCATCGGGTCGTCACTACAGGTCTATCCTGCCGCAGGATTTCCGATATTAGCGGCTGAAATCGGCACACCCCTAGTGATTATCAACCGCGACGCAACGGACCTTGACCATCTCGCCGAGTTGGTCATCCTCGATGAGATAACACCAACTCTCTCCTCTCTGATGGATAATTAGAGGCCTTTACTCAGGCCCCATTCCGCCGCCACTACTGAGTTTCGCTCACAGCCAAAAACGAACCAATTACGGAGCATTTACACAATGGATCAGATCACCTGGGGATTTGCCAATCGCGGCGGCCATCACGATTGGCCCTTTGTCATGGCAATGGCCAAGGGGTTTTTTGCCGATGAGGGCATTGACCTCACTACACGCACTGTCGCCGGTGGCGATGCGCTGGCAGCTGCGATGGGGCGCGGCGAAATTCAGATCGGCCGAATGGGTACCCCACCGTTTTTACAGGCTATCGATAACGGCTCTTTTCCGGGTGGTAAGGCGGTAGCCAGTCACGTGATGCATAACCTGGACCATTTTTTTCTGGTAGTGAGGCCGGAAATAGCCGACCTGGCCCAATTGAAAGGCAAAACCATTGGCGTACTTTCGGTCGGCAGCTGTGACGGCCATCTGATGAAGATGGAGCTGAGAAGGGCGGGTCTCGACCCGGAGAATGACGTTAATTATCTGGAGTTACGGGAAAATTACGAATCAATTGACGGTATGGCCGCCGGTGACTATGTTGCCAAACTGACCACCGAGCCGATGCTCGCTGCAGGTGAGCTGAGTGGCGCGATGCGCCTGGTGGAGCCGGTTAGCGTCGCCGAACCCCATTTTCAGTGGGGTCTGCTGGTCGCCCGTGACTCTTTTATCGAAGAGCATACTGACCTGCTGAAAAGGCTATTGCGCGCTCATGCCAGAGGCGCCGTTTATTGCCGCGAACGCCCCGACGAAACCAAACTGATGGTTAAACAGGAAATGCCGGACTATTCAGACCAGGTGATCGACCTGGCACTGACCCGAACCCTGCCAATCTGGAACGTGACTGGTGAACTCGACCTGCCAGGCTTCGAATCGGCCATCGACATGATGCTCTCTATCGGCAGCATTCAGAAGCGCCCTGCGGTGGAAGATATCGTCGACCTGAGAGGGCTGGAATAGATATCGCGGCACCTCCCTCGATGACCCTGCCTCGTTGGGTGATGGGCTAATTTGCCATTAATTGATCTGAACCGACGCAGCGACGATTCAACTTCGCTAGAAATAGCACCGGTTTTCATATTTTCTGGCGGAGGACTGCACCATGGGCATGGTCAAGGAAGTCGATTTTTCCACTATCGAGCGAACCTGCAGCGAACAACAGGTTCGCGAGGGCGCCCGTAACCTGTTAATCAACGGCTGCGGAGTTAAGCAGGGTACCGAACTGGTCATTCTCAACGAGAATGGGCTGGTGGAACCGGATGTTGCCGAAATTCTTGAACAGGAAGCCCAGCACCTGGGAGCGATCGTCTATGTCATCTGGGCTGATTCTGTCCCCAACCCGGAGAGCCTGCCGGGACCGGTAATGCGCGCAATCGCCGATGCCGAGGTGACACTGATGAATCATCTGCTTGCTGCTTCACTGAGGCTGGTGCCCTTCGAGGGAACTGGCCTGAAGATGATGAACATGCTGTTCACCTGGAACCAGCTTGGTTCACCATTCGGGCGCACCCACTACGAAGTGGGTCGCGAAATACTCAAAGAGATCTCACCGAAGATGGCTACCGCCACCAAGTGGCGCATAACCTGTCCCCTCGGCACCGATCTGCGGGCAAAAGTCCCCGCCAAAAGTAGTGCTGGTAGTAGCGGTACCGGGGATAGTTTCACCCTGCTAAGTTTTCAGCTCAGCGTGAGTGGTGTCTATTCCAACCTGGAATCAAACGGCAAACTGGCGGTGCAATGGGTGACGCCATCTACTACCCGGGTGCTTAATGCCAAGGGGATCTCTCTCCCCAGCCCAGTCCTGGCAACCATTGAGAATGGCCGTATGGTCGATTTTGAGGGCAATCACGATTCCATCGACCGGTTGACCGAATATCTGGAGAAGGCAGGTGGTGAAGTAGGCAAAGATGGCTTTCTGATCAACTCCTGGCACGCCGGAACCCACCCCCGATGCGGTACCAACATCTCCCCCGCTGAGGACATGTTTGCCTGGATCCTGCTGGCACACGGCAATCCACGCCTGACCCACCTGCATGTGATCGGCAAGGAACCACCAGGCGAAGGGTCACTGCCACTGCTTGACCCCACCATCACTTTTGACGGCGAGGCGATCTGGGAAAACGGCCGTCTGGTCTGCACGCGCGACCCGGCGTTCCGGAAACGTATTGCCAGATGGGGCGATCCGGATGAACTGCTTCAGCAGGTCGATAATATCGGAATCTAGCGGCTCGGCGACTGGAGAAGCTACGCCGTAACCAACAAAAAATTGCTAATATTGCCCCGCATCCGGGGGCAGGCGTCCCCAGACGCCATGTTTGACGATTCAGTTAAACGATTAAATCGACCCCAACACGCAAGAGGAGCTTTTTCGATGATCATGCACATGGTTTTTATGAAACTCAAACCCAGTGTCGCGCAGGCGGATATCGATGCACTGTTCGGTCAGTTCCAGGCAATGGTCGGTTCTCTCGATGGACTGGAGTCCTTCCATGGCGGGCCCTATTCAAGTCCTGAGGGAATCAACCGCGGATATACCCACGGCTTTAGCATGGTTTTTCGTGACGCAGCGAGTCGCGATGCCTACCTTCCGTCCGATGAGCATATGGCGATCGCAAAAGGGCTGATCGACATGCTGGACGGTGATTTCGACAGCACTGTGGTCGCCTTCGACTACGAATTCTAAACGGCACGACCCGAGGCCAAATCAGCTCTCGCGCCCCTGACAAGTAGCTTGTCAGGGGCGTTTCATTTTCCACGTACCAAACTAGCGCGCCAGACCGTGATACTCCTCATTGGGAATCATTTCGGCCCCCGCCGCCAACCGGTTGGTCATATTGAAAAAGGCTGTTACCTCGGCAATATCCCAAATATCGGTTTCCGAAAACCCGGCATCACGCAGCGCGTCCCTGTCGCCATCTCCGATGGTTTGCGGTGACTCCGTGAGCGCCGCTGCAAAATCGAGCATTGCCCGCTGGCGTTGATCAAGTCCCGCGTGACGATAGTTTAGTACCAGCCGCTCGCTGAGCACCGGATCACCCGACAGCTGTCTTACTTTGGACCCGTGTGAGCTAAGACAGTAAAAACAGCGATTAAGCGCAGATACCACTACCGCAATCATCTCTCGCTCCAGTGGTGACAGGCCCGAGTCACTCAACATCAACTCGTCACGCATGGCAAAGAAGTTTTTCAACCGCTCCGGAACGTGTGCATACCCTTTGAGGATATTAGGAACAAAACCGAGTTTCTCCTGGGCAATCGCTGACTGCTCAACAACAAACTCATCCAGCGGCTCGGGTGCGGGGATATTTAATGCCATCACGTGTTTCGGGTAACTCATAGCGGCAACTCCTGACTTGCTGTTTTTCTCGCAATAATAAAAAACCCGGTTGGGCGCCGGCCGCGTTACGACCTGCCCCCAACCGGGTCAAATACCAACCGGCTAATCAGCTGATAGCAGCGACAAACTCGTCACTGGAGCAGATATCCGCCAGGTAAGTAAGCGAAGTATTGATCGCGGCATTGTGTGACTCTTCGTCACCAGCACAGACACAATCCTCAATGACGATACAGTTGATCCCCATATCCACCGCGGTCCAGGTAGTACCCTCTACCACGAACGGGGTGGCAACACCGATCATGGCGATATCGGTAATACCGTTTTCGCGCAGCACCTGTTCGAGGTTGGAACCACAAAAAGCACTGATCATTGCTTTTTTGACTACGATATCGCCATCTTTCGGCGCGACCTTTTCGTGAATTTCCGCACCCCAGGTTCCCGGCTGCAGGGTGGGACCGCCACTGCCAAGCATTTTGAAAAACGCACCACGACTCGGCATCGGCGGAGAGTTTTCATCAAACTCGACGACAATGTGAATAACCTTCATTCCCGCCGCGCGAGCCTTGTCCAGCAGCGCCGCTGATTTATCCAGAATGCCGGTCTTTTCAACCATGTTGGCGAAGCCAGCAGCCTGGGCCAGCGCTGCATCCGGATGGATAATGTCGTTCTGAAAATCCATCGACAGTAGCGCCGTCTTACTCACATCAATATCGATCGCCATACCTGTTACCTCCTGTTATTAAAATGTTTAACGTTTTCGTCGAGCCGACCTATTTAAACGCAGGCATTACCTGTGTGCCAAACAATTCCTGGGTTTTTAGCATCTGTTCGAAAGTCAACCCACCACCTTCGCCACGTGGCATGACCTGAATGGCGAACTCATCCAGCTCTTCCTTGCCGAGGAAATCTTCTACCCGCTGACGAATGTATTCCGGCGTGCCCACCCATACCATGTCACCTTCCATGATCTGCTCCAGGGTTA
Organism: Immundisolibacteraceae bacterium; assembly: GCA_052031065.1. Classification (GTDB taxonomy): domain Bacteria; phylum Pseudomonadota; class Gammaproteobacteria; order Immundisolibacterales; family Immundisolibacteraceae; genus JBPEXY01. The sequence continues at coordinate 22,388 of JBPEXY010000165.1, forward strand.
GCTCCATCATCTGGTTCATCGCGTTACTGGCATAAAAGCCGTAACCGGATGCCAGCAAACGGTCACGATGACCTTCCTGGTCCAGGTGAAGGATCGGTTTGGCGATGTTGTGATAAAAATACTCAGCTGCAGTTTTTGCCTGAGCCTCCGCTTCCTGCTGGGTTTCAGCAATAATCACCGGCTGAATGTAACTGACCAGCGGTGTGGTGCCGTTGTTTGCACATGCCTCACGGTATTCTGCCATTGCTGGAGCAAACATCGCATAGGGTGCGGGACCACCAACTGAGATACCCCAGCCATTCTCTGCGGCGATATGAAATGATTTTCCGCTGGTACCCGTCAGATAAACAGGGATGTCTTTCTGTACCAATTTGGGAAAAACATTGACGTTTTCTACGTCATATTCATAACCCTTATGAGAAAAGTTTTCCTCGGTCAGGCTTTTCATGATCAGCTCAATGCCTTCAACATAGCGCGGTTGACTCACCTCGTAAGGCAGACCCGCAGCCGGGTAGAGCCATGAGTGACCGCGGCCAAAGCCAAGGTCCAGACGGCCATCGGTAAGCACCTCCGCTGTTGCAATTTCTCCCGCCAGAATCAACGGATTATGAAGCGGTAGCGTGTGGCAGAGCGTGCGAAAGCGGATGCTCTCGGTACGTTGTGCTGCTGCAGCAAACAGGGCAAGCGGATTGGAAGACATACCGAAAGTTTCGTAAAAATGGTGTTCAATGGTCATGTAAACGTCGTAACCGAGCTGATCGGCCTGATCAATCATTTTCACCACGTCCCAAACCGCCTCCTGGCTGGCCACACCGGCCATGCAGTTCATTTCTGTATAGATTCCAAACTTAAGATCGGTACTCATCTAACAAATCCCCTTGTAGAAAATTAGAGATCTCGAAAACAATCATGACTATTCTGCTGTCATGGTGTCGAGAACCCAGTCAGAACTCTCGCTGCTAGAACGCACAACGGCTTTCAAAATAGCCGGGCAGTTTTTCCAGATCACTGGATGCAACCTGCTGAATCAATAATCACAGGACTACAGACTACTGGCGTCGACAAACTTGTCATAAAAAATATTGTCACTATCGATCCCGGCGGCTTTCATCACCTCAATGGCGGCATCAATCATCACCGGCGGACCACACAGGTACGCCTGCCGATTGGTCAGATCCGAGACAACCTGGTCATGAATCGCCGTATGAACATAACCGCGCTCACCCTGCCAGCCACTCGCCTCCGGTTCATCAGACAGCACCGGGACCAGCTCGAATTCAGCAGCCCACTGGTTGCCAAGAGCGCTTACCTGTTCCATTTGATAGAGATCTTGCTCAGTTCGCGCCCCGAACAGTAGAACCAGGTCCCTTTTAACACCGCGCTTCAGCGCGTCCTCGATAATGGCTTTCAATGGCGCAAGCCCGCTGCCCCCGGCAATACACAGCAATGGCCTGGGTGACTCCCGCAACCAGAAATTACCAGAGGGTCCGGCTACAGCCAGGTGCTCGCCGGTGCGATCTTCCAAAAACAGCCAGTCAGTAAATTTACCGCCTGGTACGTGGCGAATAAAAAAGGAGACTTCCCTGTTGCCCCCTTCGTCAGGGGCTGTAGCGAAAGAGTATTCACGGGGCCGATCAAAGCCGGGCAGGCTGAGTTCTGCATACTGTCCGGCTACATAGACCATCTTCTCGTTTAGACTGACGGTAATCTTCTTTATATCGTGGGTCAAATCCTCGATTGCCTGAATTTGGCCCTGGGTCTCCACTCGCGGCAGTTCAGGACGACCGGCCTCAAGCTCGACTTCAACGTCAATATGGTCTCCCTGCTTCACTCTCGCCTGGCAGGCGAGTATGTACCCCTGCTGCAGTTCATCTACACTGAGCACGTAGGAGAAATCCCGGATCGCTTTAACGCTTCCCGACATCAGTTTGCACTTGCACTGGACACAGGTGCCGACTTTACAGCTGTGCGGAAAATCAACGCCAGCGCTTAGCGCTGCCTGTAACAGACTCTCCCCTTTGGCGATTTTGACCGTCTGTTCAAAGGGTTTAATCGTAGCAGTCGCGGGGGCTTTTGATTTGCTACCGAAGAGGCCCAGTACCAATCTTCTATCCTCTTAACCGGAGTTTCTCAAAGCGAAAAAAATGCCCTGCGCGAAACTGGCGCAAGGCATGATATTGGAAACGAATCGAATTTACGGACTAAATACTGTAGACATCTACCACTGCCGGTATCACATCATTGAGCAGAATAATTTTCTTGCTCTGAATCACCATCTTGCCGCCATCCTCTTTTAGCAGATACTCGTAGCGACCATAAAAGTTATCGGTCACCTCATGGCGATAAGAATTAACGATGAAATTAGCGTAGACGGCGATGGTGCCATTACCAGCTTCGCCAAGACGAATATTGGTGACCGTATGCGCGGTCCGCGGCAGTGGCGTGGAGGCTGATGACATACCGGATTCAATCCGCCAGATGCGGTCCTCAAGACCATTACGATTGCTGTAATAGATCAACGAAATCTCGTTGGTCGGATCCTGAGTCATCTCATGCTCGGTATCCCAGGCGGGCATCCAGTAGGTACAGTCTTCGGCAAAGAGTGCCAACCAGTCATGCCACCGCTGCTCGTCAAGTGCCGCTGCCTCTTCATACAGAAGCGCACTAACCTGTTCTAGTTGTGAGCTGCTCAAAACTCTTCTCCTCTTTAAATATTATTCATATCACCCAACCACCCTTAGCACGATAGCGCGCTCAGTGATCGTGGCAGATGACCCATGTCAGCCCGGAAGCTAGATCGGCGTCACCATCAGCGTCTGGATACGGTAGGTATCAAACACACAGTGCTTTTTGCGGAACTTCAGACCACCATCCTCGCGAACGATTTCATCCACATACTTACCGGCGTTGTAAATCTTGGTGTCGCCATCGAGCAGGGTTTGCAGAACCAGATAGTTGGACTGCGCGGTGATCACGCCCCCCTCTTCGCCAAGAATACGCGTATTGCTGACCAGGTGACGATAGAAATGAGGTGCGTAAATATTGGCGTTACGCAGGGCGACGATACGGTCTCGCAACATACCGCGGCTATCACAGAACATCACCGACACCGGCAGTCCCTGATCGCTATTTTCCCTGGGAATAACCTTGTAATCACATTTTTCAGTAAAAAACTCAGGCCAGCGTTCGAGGTCATCATCATCGATGCATTGCACGTAATCGTGGATTAGTTCTTCGACTTCGTAACGCAGTTGCTGTTTATCCAAAATCCCACTCCAGACAATTTTTTGTTTTCTCAAGATCAACACGTTGACCCACCCAGGCAGGTCGGCTGCTACCCGCCACAGCCCGCGGCCTGGTCAACCGCTTACAAACGTTAACGCGCCCTGATGCGTCGCATAAGGGCGCGCTTTAACTCAGCAAGAAAAGACTCAAGCTACTTTCAGTTCAGAAAACCCGATACCGGTAATCCAGGTTGGCATTGGTTCGTAGCAGATGGTTTCGCCACTCACCTTCTTCAAAGCCGACATTGCACAGACCCAGTTACGGATTTCCCACGCGCCATTACCGCCATTTTCCAGTACGTAATCATCACCCAGAGCGATCAGCGCATCAACATCGCCATTCTCAACGTGTTTAAGCACCATGTGGTCAAACTCTTCATTGACCCGGCCCATCTCCCGGGTACCCACCCAGTGACTGATACCACCGCAACCAAAAACTGCGATCCGCTCATCCTTATCCCAAGCAGCAACCGCATCACCAATCATCTCACCAAGTTGTTTGGCACGCTTCATCGGGATGATTGGCTCGACTGCCGCTGCGAGATAGATCGGAATGGCGCGTACCCCCGAAATCGGCGTGACCGCCTTGTGAATGGGGATCATGGTACCGTGATCAAGGACCAGCGACTTGGCCACCGCCCAGTCAAAGCCGTTTGCGAACCCATAATTCATGATATGTTCCGCCAGCGGGGTATTATTCTCCACCGCGTAACGATCGATCCGCAACCAGTTTTCCTCAGGCCCCTCAAGATCACCAACCCCAATCAGATATTGGGGTAAACAGTGCGGACCAAACATGGTGTAGTGGTCATCACCGATCACAATCACCGTATCCACCTGCAGTTCCTTGAGCCGCCCAACAACCGTTTCAAACGCCTGGTCCACCGCCGCTACCTGCTTTTTACTGGCAATTTCGGGGTTGCCGGTAATCATCGGGTCGTGCGGCATCACAAAACCACCTACCAGTTGTGCCATCTGAATGCTCCTCCGTAATTATTGAAAATTAGCCTATCGCTCCAGGTCTATTCCACGATCAGTTTTCTGGAGCAACGCCCTCCATGCCTGCAACCGGCACCCCACCGTTCATATGGGTAAGATAATCGAACGGCATACCATCCGGGCCGTTAAACATCGGCCAGACCATCAAGGTCAGCAGGGTATTGACACCCTGATCTGCGAGGCTTTTGAGGTCATTCTCTCGGATCATTTTCCGCTCTGACTCAGACAGAACAAACTGTGCGAGGAACAGTTCCGGATCAGCCTTTAACTGCCCAATTGCGTCGGGATCCTTTCCCAGGGTCCAAAAGGCTTTTTCCACTCCATGAATACTCATCAGACCACCCTGATAGTTGCGGAGAGCGGGTTGCTTTTCCTCTCCCGCACTGACCAATTGTTCAACCGGGGCTATACCCTTCAGCACCCTTACCTCGGTTTACTAGATAAAGAAATAGAGATTCTTATCCAGTACCACGCGCATATCAAGGTTAATCCTTCTTTTCAATATCCTGAAACTGTCATCCTGTCTAACCAGGGTATCGATTCGGCCACCAATAAGATTGGTCTCATCACGCTGCCGGCGGTTCCTGTAAACATGAAAATTGGAATAGACCTCCAGCTGGTTATCCTGGTCCAGATGGTACACCTCGATATTGCTGATCAGGTGGCGAATACGCGACGGTGGATCTTCCATCCAGACCAACCCGGTCTCCAGACGACCAATACGCATATCCAGATCAGAGTAGTTGTCGTTATAGATCCCGCCATCATCGGGCGTCGGTTCCGGGCGCCTGTCTTTAGCTAAGCGATTTTCCGTGATTGGCATCCAGTAGTGAATATCCGGGTGGACCATCGTTTCAAGCCATTCACGGTGACGGCGTTCGTTCATCAGTCGCGCTTCACGAAAATAGAATTGCTCAACCTGATACGCCAGTTCCATCGCAGCAAGCTTTTTTTGTTCCGCCATTACGAGTCCTTCAAAAATACAGTGGAGAAGATTGGGAACCCGTTTGTTACTGAGCTCCCGGTTGATGAATCAGGCGACTTTGTTCGCAGCCATACCCGACACAGCCCCCTCGCCAAGCCACTGCTCAACCCAGTCGTCATCATGCTTGCGAATATCATCCCAGCTCTCCGCCTGCATGATCTCTTTCCAGAATCGGTAAAAACCACGGTAGGAAGTTTCACCAATAAAACTGCGACCCACCACCCCGGGTAGTTCGGGATGACGTCCTTCGGTGCCAAGGCCCATCGCCGCATTCATCGCTCCCTGCCGCGTCTGAAAGCCCCGGTTGGTACGGGTACAGGTCTCCATGTTCTCTCCGTCGTCACTCTCGAGAGTGCCGGCGGTGCCAAAGGTCATGATCGCCTGCTTCTGAATTTCCCGTTTAAGCTCTTCCGGCATGTTTTTCTGCACGATTGTCCAGGTCCAGACCTCTATCTCATGTGGACCTTTCGGATGCCAGATCTTGAAAGTGTTGGTTCCGTAGAGGAAGGAGGTGTTGGGAAAAATCCCTGAGTTCCAGTGCGCGGTGTAAAACCGGGCTCGCCAGTCACCCTTGGTTTCCTTTACTTCAGGCAATGTCTGCTGCTGATACTGCACGTAATTATCGGCACCAGTATGGATAGCATGCCCCAACTCCCAAATAGCGCCAAACCCGTGACCGTGGCGGGTGGTCACTTGAGCACCGATATCGTCCAGCGGTATATCGGCGTTACCGCCCAAACCTGCCAGCGGCCCACCAATCATCTGCAGAGCCGCCCCATGGGTCCAGCCAACGTGGTAACCATCACCGATAAAATTCTCGCTCGGTACTTTCCAGTTGCAACGCAGGATGGTTTTCATTGGCGTACCGATCAACTCGGCGCCACCACCGGTATCGGCCCAGCTATCCATGTACCAGGCCATCTCGCCCAGATAATCGATCAGTGGTGGCGCTTCAGCATCAAAACAACCAAACACGAAACCTCGATAACTCTCCACCTTGGCCACCTGAGGCAGACCATGAGCTTCTTTATCAAGCTTGTTGTAGTAGACCTGCTCCTCCAGTGGCACACCGACAAGAGCCCCGTCCAGACCGAAAGACCAGCCGTGGTAACTACAGGTAAATGAACGGCTGTTGCCACTGTCAGCATGACAGACCTGGTTGCCACGATGGGTACAGGAATTAATAAAAGCCTTGATCGAACCGTCCATTTGTCGGGCAACGATAACCGGGTCCTCACCCATGAAGGTGGTAAAAAAATCACCCGGATTCGGTATCTGTGATTCGTGGGTCAGGAATAACCAGGCTCGACCGAAGATACGTTCCATCTCCATCTCGTAGACTTCCTGATCCCAGAAGACTTTTTTGCTCTGGACGGCGTTATCCAGATCGACCAGCTTGTCAATATTCACCATGGCAAGGCTCCTTAAGCATTAATTAACCAATCGGCTTCACCGCTGCAGTAACACGCGTTCAACGTCGCGAGCCCCTGACCCTCAGCCAACCTTACGGCGATTTCCGAGTCCTGCGGGTAAAGCCAGGCAACTTAAACCATCCGTGCTTTCTCCCCCCGAAAAACACGGCGATAAAAGACGGCCAATGCTAAAGGTTAACGAACGTTCAGGCAACAGCTGGCCAGCCAATTTACGCTGCAGCGCAACATGGATTCCGCCAACGGTTGAATTCGTGCCCCGGACCATCACCTTGCAACCTTTATCGGCTGCACGGAAGCCTTGGTACAACCAAACCTTCAGACGCCCCTACCCTTCAAGCCTGCTCCAACCGGCCCCAAAGCATCCTTCATTAACCCTGCCAGACCAGCTGCCTAGAGCTCAGCCATACTTTTCTTGCCCGGCTTGCCGACAACTCCCCACCAGAGGCCGCGTAAGAATAGAAAAGTTCTCAAGCCCATATGCTGCCAGGGTTTTAACCCCATATCAGGAAGCGTACCGCCGTTCATCTGGGTTAAATAGTCGAAAGGCATTTCATCCACGCCTTTCATCATTGGCCAGATCATCATCGTCAACATGCTGCTAACACCATGATCCACCAACCAGGAGACATCAAGCTCCTTTAGCTTCTCTCGCTCCTGATCAGTTAGGTCCCGTCCAGACATATAGGCGTCCGGGTCAGCTTTAAATTGCTCGATTCGCGCCTCCTTTTCACCAAACTCCCACAACATTCTTTCAATTGCGCTGACACTCATGACTCTGTCCCCCAGGCAAACTATTACTGATAATGATCACAACCTTGACTATCGCAACTACTGAACTCGGTATCAGCAGCTTTGGAAAGCTCACAACTAAACTATATCAACAGTCCAGGCCAGCTGACCCAGCGGAACCCGAGAATAATGCATCCGGCGCTGTCACCAAAACCAGCTCACCATCCGTTTACAGCATGTTGCCCTTTGGTTACCATCGGCAGCCTTCGGGTTATGCGCACAGCTGTGGGCTGGTCTTCCGCCGACTGGCCACTTTCGCGACTAGATATCTCTAACAATTACCTACCCGACTATGGGAGATTGCAGATGATCAGCAGGCGAGACTTTCTACGCGCCGGAACCGTTGCCGGCCTGTTTACGGCGCTTCCAGGTGGGGCGGCTTCTGCCGGCCAGATGGAGCAGAGCGCACCGTTGTTTGAGGCGATCTGCGACACCCACTGCAACGAAGGTGACGTTTTTCTGGCCACCATCAATCAGACAGCCTACCGGACCCACGGCATCGACACCGACCCTGGCTCGGTCATACCACTGATTGCGGAAGCACTCAGACAAAACCATCCGGTCGTCGGCCTCACCAGTGACGCTGTTCTACTACTGGCCGAACAGATTGCCACCGCAGAAGGTTACAAACTAAGCTTCAAGGGCGTTCACAAGCACACTGGCGAGCATAATCTCGAACATCAACTCAAACTTGATCGCCGCTGGCACAAGGATACTGAGTCTGCACTGCAGCACTCCAGACAACAGTGGCCGGAGATCATCGCCAAATTGATTCCGACGCTGGTGGGTCAATCTGTACCCAGCGAACTAAAAACCGTCTCCGTTGACAGTAAAAGAGCAACCACTAGCCCCGGACATCTGGTTTCCTGGATTCTGGAACCGGCCTGAGCGGGTCACACAGGTTTTCGTGTTCACTTACCGAAGTGGCGCCGCCGTTGCTAAAGCTGAAATAAACCCCGTCTGGATTAGAACCTGCCGGAACCGAAGTCACCCTGGCATCTAAACCGGCATTACCACCTTACCCCACGGCTCTTGGGAGGAGTAAACCATGGCACCAGCGCTTCCTGACTGGTTATCGCCGCAACAATTTTCCGCTGCCATTGATGAAATTGCGTCAATCATTGGCAAACAGTGGGTAATTAGCGATGGAGACCCAAAATTAAGGAGCTACCGAGACTCCTTTTCAACACTCTCTGACGAGGCCAACCTGCCCTCGGCGGTGATCGCCCCAGATGGTATTGAAGAAATTCAGGCCATTCTGAAAATTGCCAACGACTACCGGGTTCCACTCTGGCCCATCTCCACCGGTAGAAATTTTGCCTATGGCGGTCCTGCGCCACGTATGCCGGGATTTGTGGTTCTCGATCTGAAAAGGATGAACCGGATTCTGGAGGTCAACGAAGAGTATGCCTACGCACTGGTCGAACCCGGCGTGAGCTACTTTCAACTCTACGAATATCTGCAGAAAAACAACATCAGGCTCTGGATTGACCCAGCCGCCCCCGGTTGGGGTGGCATTGTCGGCAACACCCTCGAGCATGGTGTCGGCTATACCCCCTACGGCGACCACTTCATGATGCACTGTGGCATGGAAGTGGTACTGGCTGACGGCACCGTATTTCGCACCGGGCAGGGTTCACTACCAGCTACAGAATCCTGGCAGGTTTTTCAGTATGGGTTTGGGCCGATACTCGATGGCATGTTCAGCCAGAGCAACTTTGGCATCGTGACCAAAATGGGCATGTGGCTGATGCCTGAACCTCCTGGGTACATGCCGTTCCTGATCACTTACGAAAAAGAAGAAGACTTGGCAGCGATCACCGAAATCGTCCGCCCGCTGAAGGTCAATATGGTCATCCCCAACGCTGCGTTCACCGTCGACCTGCTCTGGGACGCCGCGGTCAAGGTCTCCAAACGCCAATACTACTCCGGAAAGGGCCCGATACCGGATAGCGCTCGCAAAAAGATCATGGCGGACTATAAGCTCGGCTACTGGAATTTTTACGCCGCCCTCTACGGGCCGCCACCGATGATGGAAAACACCATGAAGGTGATCCGCGAATCGCTCGGATCAATTCCCGGCGCACGCGTATGGACAGCTGACGAGCGCAAGAACGATGCCGCGTTCCAGTACCGAGCCAAACTGATGCGCGGCGAGCCCAACATGACCGAGTTCGGACTGATGAACTGGGTCGGTGGGGGTGGTCATATTAACTTTTCGCCGATCAGCCCGACGACCGGCGAAGACGCCATGCGCCAATACCAGATGATTAAAAAGCGCTCCCACGAGTACGGTTTCGATTACATCGGTGAGTTTGCCGTCGGCTGGCGCGACATGCACCACATCTACATGCTGATGTTTGATCGTACCGACGAAGAAGAGCGCCAGCGGGCTCACGAGCTGTTCGGCCTGCTAATCGACGAAGCAGCGGCTGCCGGTTATGGTGAATACCGCACTCATCTGGCGTTTATGGACCAGGTGGCGAAGACCTACAGCTGGAATGACCATGCGCTCTGGAAACTCAATGAGCGACTCAAGGATGCCCTTGACCCCAATGGCATTATCGCTCCTGGCAAACAGGGAATCTGGCCAGCGCACATGCGGGAGAAACATTCATGGACAAGCTAACGAGAAAGGTCGCTTTTGCCCTGCTGCTAGGCATCACTGGCATGACTGCAAACGCTGAAGAAAGACCCCGCCCTGGCGAAGAATCCTGGGCACTGTTTTGCGAAGGATGTCACCGGCCTGACGGAGAAGGACCGGGCGCGGTGATGCTGCAGCGGCGTTTTGGTGACCAGCGCATGGCGATCAAAGGCAACATAACACTGACACCGGAGTACATCAAACAGGTGGTTCGCAACGGTTTTCTGGAGATGGCACCACTGCGACCGACCGATATCACCGATAAGGAACTGGATCTGTTGATCGAGTTCCTGCAAACACCATAAATCGACCAGCCATCGACATGTCGGGGTTTACCCATGAATAAGCAGTCAGATCTACCCGCAAACGTTGCCGCTCGCGTCGGCTCGCTCAGGGATTTTCTCGAGGTTCTGGAAGAACAGGGCCAGTTCATCACCTGGCCAGAGGCAGTCATGCCAGAGCCGGATATTCGCAAGATACTCGTTGCTGCAGGAACCGACGATAAAAATGGTCCGGCGATCATGTTTGACAAGATCAAGGGCTATCCGGGTAAGCGGATGGTCGCCGGAGTCCACGGCAGTTTTTCCAATCTGGCAGTGCTACTGGGCCACCCGTTGGGGACGCCGATTCGGGATCTGTTCTACGACATCACCAGCCGCTGGACCAGTGACAACCCGCAGCTGCCAAGAGTAAAACCTGATCAGGCGGCAATTCATGAAGTGCGAATTGAGGAGAATTTCGACCTGTTTGATCTTCTGCCCCTCTACCGCATTAACGAGATGGATGGCGGCTTCTACATCGGCAAAGCCAATGTGGTCAGCCGCGACCCGCGCGATGAGAGTAATTTCGGTAAGCAGAATGTTGGTATTTACCGCATTCAACCCCATGGGCCTGACACCTTTACGCTGATGAGCGTGCCGATTCATGACATGGGTCGGCATATGGTCTTCGCGGAAGAGGACCAGGTACCGCTGAAAATAGCGGTCATGCTTGGCAACCACCCGGCAATGGCCATGTTTGCCGCCACCCCGGTCGGCTATGACGAGTCAGAATATGCCTACGCTGCCGGCATGATGGGTGCACCTATCGCGCTTACCGAATCGGGTAACGGACTTGATATTCAGGCCAATGGTGAGATGGTCATCGAAGCGGAATTTGTCCATGGCGAGCGGCAATATGAAGGGCCGTTTGGTGAGTTTCCCGGAAGCTACAGCGGCGTGCGGCGCGCACCGGTATTTCGAATTACCGGCATCTCTCATAGAAAAGATCCTATTTTTGAAAACATCTATATTGGCAAAGGCTGGACCGAACACGATACGCTGATCGGCCTCAACACTTCAGCGCCGATCTACTCGGTACTGAAGAAAGAGTTCCCCGAAGTAGAAGCTGTCAATGCACTCTACCAACACGGCCTGACCGGCATCATCGCGGTTAAAAACCGCTTTGCCGGCTTTGCCAAATCAGTTGCGCTGCGTGCCCTGAGCACCCCCCACGGCTTGATGTATCTGAAAAACCTGATCATGGTCGATGCTGATGTCGACCCTTTCGATCTCAACCAGGTGATGTGGGCGCTGTCGGTCAGGACCCGTGCCAACGACATCCAGGTGCTCGATAACATGGCCGGCATCATGATCGACCCGTCAGCAGTCACACCCGGTAAAGGCCACCATCTGATTATTGATGCAACAACTCACGTACCACCCGACCCGATTGGCAATGACGTCGAAATTGTCCGTCCACCGAGTGGGCCAGAAATTGACCATCTGGCACAAATGATCAAATCCATGCAGGAAGAGGCACGCAAATGAGCAGCTGTCCGAGATGTTCCAACAGTAACGTAACTGTGTTGCGCGAAGGCAGAGAAGGTAACGAACTGGTCTGGACCCTGTTCGGTTGTCCGGATTGCTACTTCCACTGGCGCGACAGTGAACCTGCGGAAACGATTGACCCGGCCAGGCGCAAAGAGATTTTTCAGGTAGATACCAGCCGCGAACAGGAATACGCAGTGGTCATACCGGTGAGCCGCTGACCCGGCGACACAGCCGACGTATGATGTAATGGACGGTTATCTCCGCTACATGCTGCCAACCACCATGGTCAGCGCCGGCATTGTCGGCCTGTTACTTGGCGGGCTCTGGTGTTGGCTCGGAACGGCAGTGTTTTTCGCCATGGCGGCCTGTGACCCATTTCTGGGCAAGGACTTTGATCAACGGCAACAGGGGAGGCCCTTGCTGGCCGACGCCATTCTCTATTTCCAGGTCATCCCGGTAGCACTGCTCTGGATTGCCTTTGCCTGGCGCCTGGGAACCGGACTTGGCTCGATGAGTATGCTGGAAATCGTCGGCGCGACCGTTTCAGTGGCGTTCATGACTGCGCTTGGAGGGCTACCAGCCGCCCACGAAATGTTCCACCGCGATAGCAAATTTGCAGTTTTCTGGGGCAGTTTGC
>JBPEXY010000166.1:0-71154 GCA_052031065.1 Immundisolibacteraceae bacterium
GTGGGCAGCGCCAGCCTTTGCAGTCGCTACAGGCGCCTGGTCCGAATGGCGCACAGCGGGTTTGTCTTCCGCTACGGACGGAGCGGTTACAGGCTGACTCGGTGAGGAGCCCCCAGCGTCAGACGGTGCCGGTGATGCCGCGACGGAGTCCGACTCTATCTCGACCAGTAGCGAGCCATCTTTCACCTGCTCACCCACTGAGACCTTAATGGCAACAACCTTGCCGCCAACCGGTGTTGGCAGATCCATCGCCGCCTTGTCGGTTTCCAGCGTTATCAGTGTCTGTTCAGCTTCTATAGTGTCACCAACGGCCACCTCAATCGCTGCCACTTCGGCACTTGCAATGCCCTCACCCAGCGCAGGACAGGTAATCTGTTGCAACCCGGCCGCGGGCGCTGGCGAGATCACCGGCTCACTCTGTTCCAGGTTAGCAGTTTCATCGGCGACTGCCGGAGTAGTATCCGGAGCAGTATCTGCGCCACTCTCAGAATCCGCAGCGGTTGTTTCAAGCACCGCAATCAGGTCACCAACGCCAACCTGGTCGCCCGCATTGATGCTCAGCTCGGCGACAACCCCGTCCTGTTCAGCCGGGATATCCATGGCTGCCTTGTCACTTTCCAGAGTCACCAGAGTGTCACCAGACGAGACAGCAGCACCAACAGCGATCTCTATCGCCGCGACTTCAACCTGTTCAATCCCTTCACCCAGCTCAGGGACTCGAATTTCAATTTTCATTGTTTATCAGTCCCTTAAACGGTCACCGGATCGGGTAAATCGCAATTAATCCCCAGCTGCTTGGCATAACCGGCCATTTTGCTGGCATCCAGCTCACCCTCGCGCGCCAGTGCAGCCAGCGTGTTATAGACGATGTGATAGCGGTCAACCTCAAAAAAGCGGCGCAGTTCCTCGCGGGTTCCACTGCGGCCAAAACCATCAGTGCCGAGCACCACATAAGGGGCTTTTACCCAGTTACGGATCTGGTCGGCATAAGCCTTCATGTAATCGGTCGCGGCAACCACCGGACCCGGCTGGTCCTGCAAAACTTTTTCGATATAACAGGCCTGCGGCGGATTATCCGGGTGCAGCAGATTTTGCCGCTCCACCTGCAGGCCATCCCGGCGCAGTTCGTTGAAGGAAGTAACACTCCAGACATCACAATGCACGCCAAAATCCTGTTCAAGAATCTCGGCTGCAGCAATCACTTCACGCAGAATCGAACCACTACCGAGCAACTGGGCGCGCAGCTGCTTACCCTTCTTTTTCGGTGCAGCACTCAGTTTGTAGATACCGCGCAGAATGCCCTCTTCACACTCCGCTGGCATTGCCGGCTGCGCATAATTCTCATTCTCCACGGTGAGGTAGTAATAAATATTCTCATCCTCTCCATACATTCGCCGCAGACCGTCCTGCACGATGACTGCCAGCTCATACATATATGCCGGGTCATAGGCGCGGCAGTTGGGGATCGTCGCCGCCATTAGATGGCTATGCCCATCCTGGTGCTGCAATCCCTCACCATTGAGCGTGGTGCGACCAGCAGTGGCGCCTAACAGGAACCCGCGAGCACCCATGTCCGCCGCTGCCCAGGCGAGGTCACCGATGCGCTGGAAACCAAACATGGAATAGAAAATATAGAAGGGCACCATGCTGACGCCGTGATTACTGTAGGCAGTTCCGGCGGCGATCCAGGAAGAGAAGGCACCCGCTTCATTGATTCCTTCCTGCAGGATCTGACCCTTTTTGTCCTCGCGGTAGAACATGAAACTTTCTGCATCTTCAGGTTCGTATTTCTGCCCTTCAAAAGCGTAAATACCCAACTGCCGAAACAACCCCTCCATACCGAAAGTACGCGCCTCATCCGGCACGATCGGCACAATATGTTTACCCAGTACTTTGTCCTTGGTCAGCTGGGTAAGGATGCGGACAAAGGCCATGGTGGTGGAGATTTCACGATCTCCACTGCCATCGAGCATCGCCTTGAACACGCTGAGCTCGGGTACTGGCAGTGTTGGCGCCACCGGGTTGCGCGCGGGTATGTGGCCACCCATCGCCTTGCGGCATTCGCGCAGATAAACCATTTCCGGCTCATCGTCTGCCGGCTTGTAAAACTGTGCTTTGGTCGCCTCTTCGTCGCTTAGCGGAATGCCAAAACGATCTCGAAAATAGAGCAGGTTATCCGCTGCCAGCTTCTTCTGCTGGTGGGTAGTGTTTTTACCCTCACCGGCGGCACCCATACCGTAGCCTTTGACCGTTTTGCAGAGGATGACAGTGGGTTTATCCGACAGCATCGCCGCATGGTAGGCAGCGTAAACCTTGCGAAAATCGTGACCGCCCCGTTTCAGGCGAAAGATCTCTTCATCGGAAAGGTGTGCCACCAGCTGCACGAGTTCAGGGTACTTACCGAAAAAATGTTGCCGGGTGTAGGCACCACCGCGGGATTTGTAGGCCTGGTACTCTCCATCCACCACCTCCTCCATGCGCTTGGCCAGCAGCCCGCTCTTGTCGCGCTCAAGCAGGTCGTCCCAGCCGCCACCCCAGACAACCTTGATCACGTTCCAGCCATCGCCGAGGAAATCGGCTTCCAGCTCCTGCATGATTTTGCCGTTGCCACGTACCGGTCCGTCGAGCCGCTGCAGGTTGCAGTTGACCACAAACACGAGGTTATTGAGCTTCTCCCGATTGGCCAGGGACAGCGCACCGCGTGATTCCGGCTCGTCCATCTCGCCATCGCCGAGGAATGCCCAGACCTTGCGGTCCTGCATATCCATCAATCCGCGGTTATGCAGATAGGCCATGAAGCGGGCCTGATAGATTGCCATGATCGGACCAAGCCCCATGGAGACGGTGGGAAACTGCCAGAACTCCGGCATCAGCCATGGGTGCGGATAGGAGGTGACACCGTTGCCCTTGGAGCCATCAGGGTTGAGGTCGCGGCGAAAATTGATCAACTGCTCTTCGCTGAGCCGCCCCTCCAGAAACGCCCGCGCATAAATGCCGGGTGAAGAGTGGCCCTGAAAAAACACCATATCACCGCCATGCTGGTCAGTTGCGCCACGAAAAAAATGGTTAAAACCGACATCGAGCATGGTCGCACAGGAGGCATAACTGGCGATGTGCCCACCCAGACCACTGTCATCGGCATTGGCTCTGACCACCATTGCCATTGCGTTCCAGCGAGAGTAGGAACGCAGTTTACGCTCCAAGGTCGGGTCGCCAGGCACCGGTGGTTCCAGATGTGCCGGAATGGTGTTCAGATAAGGGGTATTGGCGTTATATGGCGAATCGACGCCGCGACGTCGCGCTTCATCTGCCAGCTGCTGGAGCAGATAACGAACGCGATCAGCGCCGTCTGCTTCAAGCAGGGAATCGAGTGCTTCCAGCCATTCCCGGGTCTCCTGCGGATCGATATCACTCTCTGCAGGCAACCCTGTTTCCAGCGCCTCCAAGGATTTATTCATGACGG
The DNA here is from genome assembly GCA_052031065.1 of Immundisolibacteraceae bacterium. GTDB lineage: Bacteria > Pseudomonadota > Gammaproteobacteria > Immundisolibacterales > Immundisolibacteraceae > JBPEXY01. The sequence goes on from JBPEXY010000166.1 coordinate 3,464, forward strand.
CTAATGCCCTCCGACTTCACTGTTGGTTGATCGGTACCGACCAAAAACTGAGCGGGGTATCGCCAGCGTTGGCGGGCTATGTGCTCCGCGGCTCGCGGAAACGACAAAGGGCGCCATTCTACACCAGCACTGCACCACGCGAGCTGCGTTGATCAGAGACGGTTAACCGCGACCGATCCGTTAAACTAACCGCACTGGCGCACGCTTGTGGCTGTCACCGACAATGGGGCGACGGCACCCCATTCAGCGATATACCGGGCCGGTTCAGGGCGCGATCAGGCATAACCTGGCCTGCTACCATAACCATTCACACCAACCTCCGGTACAACGACCTCAATGACAACCCGACTGACCCTGACCCGACCCGACGACTGGCATCTGCATCTGCGCGACGGCGCCATGCTGAGGACGGTGGTCAACCACAGTGCGCGCCAGTTCAGTCGCGCGATGATCATGCCCAATCTGGTGCCGCCCGCTATCAACTGCCAGGCGGTGATCGATTATCGCCAGCGGATTCTTCAGGCAGCGCCAGAGAACACCACCTTCGACCCGGTAATGGCGATTTATCTCACCGATCAACTCGACGAGGCGGAAATCCGTCGCGCCGCTGAACATCCTCATATCGGCGCAGTAAAACTCTATCCAGCCGGAGCAACCACCAATTCCGAAGCTGGCGTCGGCGACCTGCAGGCAATCTACCCAGTACTGGAGTGGATGGAAAAATATGACTTACCGCTGCTGATCCACGGCGAGGTGACCGATACGAAAGTCGATATTTTTGACCGGGAAGCGGTTTTTATCGGGCAGCACCTGATTCCAATTGTGGAGAAATTCAGCGGGTTAAGGGTCGTTCTGGAGCATGTCACCACCAGTCATGGTGTTGATTATGTGCTGTCGGCACGCGCCGGGGTTGCGGCGACCATCACCGCCCACCATCTGCTGCTGAACCGCAACGACCTGCTGGTAGGTGGCATCCGCCCCCACCACTACTGCCTGCCAGTCGTGAAGCGGGAGAGCCACCGCCAGGCACTACTAAAGGCAGCGACCAGTGGCAGTTCACGCTTTTTCGCCGGCACCGACAGCGCCCCTCATTCCAAATCTGACAAAGAGTCTGCCTGCGGCTGTGCCGGCATCTATACGGCGCCGATTGCCATCGAACTCTATGCCGAAGCCTTTGAACAGGCCGGTGCCCTGGAGCAGCTGGAAGCCTTTACCAGTGCCCACGGTGCCGACTTTTACCACCTGCCGAGGAACCAGGAGCACATCACCCTGGAACAAGTTACGCAACCGGTACCAGATTGGTACGGTGAGGGACGGGAACAGGTGGTGCCGCTAAGGGCTGGCGGCGAATGCCGCTGGCAACTGACCGGCACCCCCGCGCACTGACACCGTTAAAGCAACCTATGCGCTGACCGTAGCGTCAGCCCCGGTCAACGCAAAACCGGGCCAGGCGGCAGAAGCTAACCGAAGCCGCTCAATTGCCGGCCAGGGTAGTAGTGAGAAACCGCTCTGACTTAACTGCTGCAGTGAAACGCCAACTGCAATGGTCACCAGTGAACAGCCGCTACCATCGACGCTGCCATCCGCCAGCGCCATCTGCAGTTCCGGCAACAGCTGGGCAAGATTGCTCTCTGCACGTTCAACGCGGCCAGTCGCCTCCAGTTGTGGATTCAGTTTGCGGCAATAGAGCAGTTCCGCACTCTGCAGGGCAAGCCGCTGTTGCCACGCGAGCCACTGGTCGGCTACTGCACGCGCTTTTATCTGCGCAGGGTAGAGCTGCTCTGCCGCACACCGCGACTGCACCAGGTAACGTTGAATGGCGTGCACTTCGGAGAGTACAAAACCGTCGTCATCGATCATCGGCACCTTGCAGAGCGGATTAAGCGCCTCCGGCAGATAGGGGTCTTCGGTTTGCTGAACGACCACCATTTCGTATTCGATGCTGAGCTGGTGGCAAAGCACGCGGATCTCCCGCGTTGGCGCCGACAGTGGATGGCCATAGAGCATTAACATTCGCTAACCGGTACTGCTCTGGTTCAGGGGCAGGGATTGGGGTAGCGCTGGTGAATCGCCTCAATGCCGGCAACCAGCTCATCGGTGAGGCGCAAATCAACACTCTCAATATTGCTGCGCAGCTGACTCATGCTGGTGGCACCAATAATGGTACTGGTCAGGAACGGCCTGCTGTTAACAAAAGCCAGCGCCATCTGCGCCGGATCAATGCCGTGATCGCTGGCCAGTTTTACATACTCTGTGGTCGCGGCAACCCCCTGCGGGCCGGTATAGCGGGCGAACTGCGGGAACTGATTCACCCGATCCTGTGGCGTTGCCGTTTCCGCAACATATTTTCCGGAAAGCGTGCCGAAGGCGAGGGGCGAATAGGCGAGCAACCCAAGCTGTTCGCGGTGACTCACTTCAGCCAGGCCAACCTCGAACGAACGGTTCAACAGACTATATGGGTTCTGAATCGAGACCACTTTTGGCAGACCAAGCCGCTCAGCGGCATTTATCCAGCGCATCGCCCCCCAGGGGGTTTCGTTGCTGATACCGATATGGCGTACCTTGCCGCTGGCCACCAGTTCCGCCAACACTGTCAGGCTCTCTTCAATCGGAACTGATTCGGCATTCTCATCGTGCCGGTAGCCAAGCTGGCCAAAATAGTTGGTGGGTCGGTCAGGCCAGTGCACCTGATAGAGATCGATGTAATCAGTCTGCAGCCGCTGCAGACTCCCTTCAATTGCTGCCTCGATATTGGCCCGGTCGACCTGCGGCCCGCCCCGCAGATAGCTCATACCACTGGAACGCCCGGCGACCTTGGTCGCCAGAATAATCCGCTCCCTGCCCCCGCGCGCCTTTAGCCAGCTACCGATGATGCGTTCCGTGCTGCCCTGGGTTTCTGCGCGGGTCGGCACCGAATACATCTCCGCAGTGTCGATAAAGTTGACTCCGCAGTCGAGGGCATAATCGAGCTGCTGATGACCATCCGCTTCACTGTTCTGCTGTCCCCAGGTCATGGTACCCAGACAGATCAGGCTGACCTGCAGGTCGGTTGTCCCTAACGGACGGTACAACATTGCACATCACTCCCGAGAAAAAGTTGTTGTCATTACCAAACAGCGGTCTGCCAATTATGCCATCCACCAGATCGGCGGCAGCTGGACGACCGGCACCTGAAAGCTATCGCGGCGTATCATTAAACTAGTTTGCTTTGAGTTACCCACGAGTCAAGTAGAATAGGCGCCCGGCTCAATCTGGCACCGACAGCGAATCAACCACCAAACCAAAGCCCAACCCAAGGAACGAAAGATGAAACTAGATTCCCAGGCGATTCACGGCGGTTACGCCCCCGACCCGACCACCAAAGCAGTAGCGGTACCGATCTACCAGACAACGTCCTACGCTTTTGATAACACCCAGCACGGCGCTGACCTGTTCGACCTGAAGGTTGAAGGCAATATTTACACGCGGATCATGAACCCTACCAGCGACGTGCTGGAAAAGCGGGTCGCGGAGATGGAAGGCGGCATTGCCGGACTGGCGGTGGCATCGGGTTCGGCGGCGATCACCTACTCGATCATGAACCTGGCGCGTGCCGGTGACAATATTGTCAGCAGCTCGAAACTATACGGCGGTACCTACAACCTGTTCGCCCACACCTTTCCGCAATTCGGTATTGAAGTACGCTTTATCGACCATACCGACCTCGATGCACTGAAGAACGCCATCGATGATCGCACCAAGGCGGTTTTTTGCGAAACCATCGGCAACCCGGGCGGCCACATTACCGATATTGGCGCATTCGCCGAAATTGCCCACGCTGCCGGGGTACCGGTCATCGTCGACAGTACGGTAGCCACCCCCGCAATCTGCAAACCGATTGAACATGGCGCCGACCTGGTGATCCACTCACTAACCAAGTACATGGGCGGCCACGGCACCAGCATGGGCGGCGTTGTTGTTGATGGTGGAAATTTTCCATGGACTGATCACGCCGACCGCTTTCCACAGTTCTGTGAACCAGACCCCTCCTACCACGGCACAGTGATGGCGGAAGCCTTTGGTCCAGCAGCCTGTATCGCCCGCATACGGGTGGTGATGCTGCGTAACATGGGCGCTGCACTATCGCCGTTTAACGCCTTCCAGATCCTGCAGGGCATCGAGACCCTGCCGCTGCGGATGGAACGCCACTGCAGCAATGCATTGGCAGTTGCCAGACATCTCGAACAGCAGGAACAGGTGGGCTGGGTCTCCTACGCGGGGCTGCCGAGTCACACTGACCACGCGCTGGCTGAGAAATACCTCGGCGGCGACGCTTCCGGCATCCTCACCTTCGGCCTCAACGGTGGTCTGGAAGCCGGCGCCAGATTCATCGATGCACTGCAGATGATTGTCAGGCTGGTCAACATTGGGGATGCCAAATCGCTCGCTACCCACCCGGCAACCACCACTCATCGTCAGCTCAACGCAGAAGAGCTTGCCGCTGCAGGGGTCACCGAGGATATGGTGCGCCTCTCTATCGGTATCGAATCGGTGGAAGATATCATCGCTGATATCGACCAGGCGCTGGCTGCAGCACGATAAACCCTGCGAACTGGACATAAAAACCCCCAGGAGATGCTCATCTCCTGGGGGTTTTTGGTTATTGCTAGCGGAATCGAGCCCTTATTTAGGACCCGCTCCAGCAATCTGTTCTATATCTCGGCAGTCTGGTTTTTGTTGTGGTTTTTCACATGGCCGGATTTTTTCTGCATGTGTTCACGCACCTGCCGGGTCGCCGCGTCGAAAGCATCACGGATCGCTACATAGAGGTCCTCAGCGGGCTCACGGGTGATCACCAGCTCTTTTCCCGGCAAGGTCAGGTCGATGTGGACGTTGTAAAGCACCCCTTTGTGATGATGTCGATGTGGGCACTCCACCACCACCCTGCAGCTGGTAATGCAATCTGAAAAGTGTTCCAGCTTGTCAGCCCGCTTTCTCACTGCCGCATCGATCGCATCGGTCATTTCCAGGTTTCTGGCAGTGATCTGTAAAGGTATTCTCATTGGCACACTCCTGTAACGAAGATAAAAAACGGTCACTTTCGTTTACTATAGCGGTTCTCCTTAATAGATCTATAACCTGGACCAACCAGGTTGGTTAACCATTGGGGATCACCTTAATCGTGTATCAGCATTGGGTCAATCAATCCACGGCGCCTGGACTGGAAACCGCTCCTGCTCACCCGAACAACCTATTAAACCGAACAATATGGCTCTATCACTGATCGGTGCAGGGTTTGGCAGAACCGGCACCCTGTCACTCAAACTGGCACTGGAACAGCTCGGTTGCGGCCCCTGTTACCACATGCATACGGTGTTTGAAGTCCCTGGGCACGCCGCCCTTTGGGAACAGGCCCGCGTTGATGGCGATGCAGACTGGGACAGGCTGCTCGCCGGCTACAACAGCGCCGTCGACTGGCCACCCGCCTATTTCTGGCGCCAGCTACTGACTCACTCCCCCAACGCCCGGGTGATTTTGACCGTACGCGACCCGGAAAGCTGGTATCAGAGCATCAGTAGCACGATCTTCCCGGCGCAAAACCGGTCGCTGGCCGAAGATGAGACGGAGATGAATCTGCTGATGCCACGCCGACTGATCCGTTTCGGCACCTTCGACGACCGCTGCGACGACAAGGAGTATGTCCTTGATGTCTATCGGAGACACAACGAGTCGGTCATTGCCGAAGTACCGGCAGAGCAGCTGCTGGTCTACGACGTGAGTGACGGTTGGGAGCCACTGTGCAAATTTTTACAGGTGGAGACTCCAGACACCCCGTTTCCGCGCAGTAACACCAGCAGTGACTTTCAACGCAAAATCAGCGATGAAAAGATCGACAACCCCTCCTGCTGACGTCATTCTGGGCACTGATCAGCGGATTCACAGCAGACTACCCAACAGAGCGGAAATCCACGGACCACAGCGATGATCAAAGAGAAACTGGAACAGATCGAACACCTTATCAAGGCCACCGAAGCACTGGCAGAAGAGCTGCGCGATGAGGCGCTGGCAAAACTTGAGGAACTAAAAACGGAGCTGGAAGAAGACCAGCAGGTCGAATTTGATCCCGAGTCCCTCGCCAGCCTGCTCGGCTTTACCCAGTTGTCGGCCCACGAGGCCTTGCGTCCACAGCAGGACCCCGAATTGTTGAAATTCGCGCTGCAGGGGGTCGAGCGCAACCTGGTACAGCTTGAAGCCAACCACCCGCGGTTGGTTAATCTGGTGAACAACCTCTGTATGACCCTGTCAAACATGGGCATCTAGAACGCCTTCTTCACCAAAACAGATTACCAGGTACATACAGCTTTGCTATGGATTGCCCATTACCGGAAACGATTACCCGCCTGCAGCAATTACTCCAGCAGACCAGGGAAATGACGGGAGTACGGGAATCGATGATGCCGCTGCCGGAAGATGGCACCCTTCCCAGCTGGCCGCCACTGCGGGATGATCACCGTCAGGCTGCGGTACTGTTTCTACTCTATCCGGATGACCATTTCGAGCCCACTGGCGGTGACCCTCTAGATCTCCTTCATCTGGTCTTCATCCTGCGACCCGATTATGACGGCACCCATGGCGGTCAGATTTCCCTGCCCGGTGGCCGCCAGGAGAACGACGAGCCGCTGATCCAGACCGCAACCCGCGAAACCCATGAGGAGGTCGGCGTCGATCCCGCGCAGGTAGAGATATTGGGCCGCCTGCCAGCATTTCATGTTTACGCCAGCAACCACAATGTGTTCCCTTACGTCGGCTTTACACCCCGCAGACCCCGTTTTGTGCCCTGTGAGGTGGAAGTCGCAGAGATTATAGAAGCTCCACTCAAGGCACTCATGGATCCTGACAACCAGCGCTCAGAGCAACGGGAGCTGACGCGATGGGGCAAAACCCGGGTCCCCTATTTCGCCATAGATCACCACAAGGTGTGGGGAGCCACGGCGATTATGCTTGCCGAATTCCTGGCACTGATCAGGGAGGCGCAGTGACTGCTGTTACTTCCCCCTGTATTGCAGTTTGCCAGCTCGACGCAAAGCAGCGTTACTGTACCGGCTGCGGCCGATGTACCGATGAGATTGCCCGCTGGGGTCATACCGATCCAGAGGATCAACGGCAGATAATCGCTCGGGCCACTGCCCGTTTATCCTCTCTTGAAGAAGAGAAAAATCAGAGTTCATCAACATCTTCCCAGGAAAACAGAACGCCATGACAGAAAAATATGACTATCTGGTTATCGGTGCCGGCAGCGGTGGTATCGCCTCCGCCCGACGCGCCGCAGAGCATGGCGCCAAAGTGGCGATTATCGAAGCCGGGCCACTCGGTGGCACCTGTGTCAATGTCGGCTGCGTACCGAAAAAAGTGATGTGGAATGCCGCCTCTGTTGCCGACAGCCTGGCAATGGCATCCGCTTATGGTTTCACAGTGGACGTATCGGAGTTTAACTGGGCGGCCGTAAAAAACAGCCGTGATGCCTATATCAGCCGACTCAACGATATCTACCTGACCAACCTGGAAAAATCGGGCGTCGAGATTATCCGTGGCTGGGCCCAGATCAGTGGCGAAAATCACGTCACCGTGGACGGCGAGAAGATATTTGCCGACAAAATACTGGTTGCCACCGGTGGCAAGCCATCCGTACCTGAGATTCCCGGCGCCGACCTCTGTCTCACCAGTGACGGTTTTTTCGAGCTGGACTCGCTGCCGGCCAGTGTCACGGTGGTCGGTTCCGGCTACATCGCGGTCGAGTTTGCCGGCCTGCTCAACGCCCTTGGCAGTACCGTCACCCTGGCAATCCGTCGTCAGACCGTTCTGCGCGAGTTCGACACCAACCTCGGCGCAGCGTTGATGGCACAGATGCAGGCCGACGGCATCACCATCGAAACCAACTTCACCCCGGCGGAAGTGTCCCGCAGCGCAGCGGGCCTGACATTGACCGCCGAGTCCGGGGTCTCCATTGCCGGGCAAGAGCAGGTGATTCTCGCCATCGGCCGGCAACCCAACACAGACAACCTGGGCCTGGAAAACCGCCTGCTGGCGATGACACCGAAAGGCTTCATCGTCACTGACGAATACCAGAACACTTCACAAAAGGGGATTTTTGCCGTCGGTGATGTCACCGGGCAGGCGGCGTTGACCCCCGTCGCCATAGCCGCCGGCAGAAGACTCGCCGACCGCCTGTTTGACGGCCAAAGCAATCGCAAACTCGACTATGACAATATTCCCTCGGTGATCTTCAGTCATCCACCGATCGGTACAGTAGGCCTCAGCGAAGCAGCGGCGCGGGAGAAATATGGCGAGCGGGTAAAGGTCTATACCAGTGAATTTACCGACATGTACTTTGCCCTAGGCGAGCACAAGCCACGGACCCTGTGCAAACTGATCACCGCCGGCGACCAGGAACGAGTCGTCGGCTGTCATGTGATCGGCCGCGGGGCTGATGAGATGGTCCAGGGGTTTGCGGTAGCCATTAAAAGCGGCGCAACGAAAACACATTTTGACGACACGGTGGCCATTCACCCCACGGCCAGTGAAGAGATGGTGCTGATGCGATGATTAGAAACTACAAACAATTTACCCCCAGTTTGGCGGCACGGGTCTATGTCGACCCGCAGGCAAGTGTGATCGGTCAGGTAACCCTTGCTGAGGATGTTTCGGTCTGGCCAATGACCGTGTTGCGCGGCGATGTCTCTACCATTACCGTTGGCGCACGCACCAATCTGCAGGACGGTTCAATCCTGCACGTCAACGGCCCTACACCCGACCGCCCCAACGGCTGGCCGTTGGTCATCGGGGCCGACGTCACCCTCGGACACCAGGCGATTCTGCACGCCTGCAGCGTCGGTGACCGCACACTGATCGGCATGGGCTCAACAGTACTCGACGGTGCGGTAGTCGAGGATGAAGTACTTCTCGCTGCCGGATCACTGGTAACCCCCGGCAAGGTACTTGAGCGCGGTTTTCTCTATGCCGGCCGGCCGGCCAAACCGGTTCGCCCCCTCTCCGCTGATGAACTGGCCTTTTTCAGCCAATCTGCTGCACACTACACAGAACTAAAAAACGACTATCTGGAGGCGCTTGAAAATGAGCAATGACACCGGTCTCAGCACCCTGCAGTTCGGGCTGCTGAGTGCCATTGCCGTGATCTGTCTGATTCTGGCGGTGGTCAATTCCATCACCTTCAACGCCAATGCTGAACAGCGGGCAAAATTCAGCCAGGGTCAGCAGTTTATCGCCCAGACCGCCAAACTGCGCCAGGTGGGTGGCGAGCTGGTCAAAACGACTGCGCAGGTTGCGATTCAGAAACAAGATCAGCCACTACTTGATCTGTTGGGTCGCTTCGGGTTTACCGTTAAGGAAAATAGCGCAAAGGGTAGCGAGGAGCAGGTCAATGAGTGATCAATCGAACTCTTTCTCACCTTATCTTCCGCTATTTCTGCTCGCCCTGGCAGTACTGACCAGCTTCGGGTTTCAGACCCTGACGCTGGTCAATGAAGCAGGACGGTTAAAAACAGCCATTGAACAACAGCAGCCAGCGATTGAGGATGGGCAGAAAGTACGTACCCAGCTACGAGAGCTGGCCCGTCAGGCGTTGGCAATGGCCGATCAGGGCAATGAGAACGCCGCTCTGCTGATCGAAACCATGCGCAAGAAAGGGGTTAACATTCAGGCTGATGAGACTACCCCAGCTGGCGTTGATTCACCCTGAACCACGCTGCCAGCCTAAAGCACAACAACGCTTAAATACGACCGGTGTGCATTAAGCAGCTGAGTCAGCTGATGAGAACAATAACCTGACCAGGTCAGTGGCTATCACCACCATTTCTTCAAAAAGCATGGTGGCGAGAGCCAACAACAGCGCTGTGTAATCAAAGAGTGTGGCGGATATCTTTGCCGCGCACCATATAGACCAGGTATTCGTTGATATTCTTGCTGTGATCACCAATGCGTTCGAGGGCGCGTGATGCAAACAGCATACTCAGGCAACCGCGGATATTGCGCGGGTCTTCCATCATCACCGTGATCAGCTGACGCGTCAACGCCTCATACTCCCGATCAATTTCCCGGTCACCCTTAACAATCTCTACCGCCTCGTTCGGGTCCATGCGGGCAAAGGCGTCCAAGGTACGATGCAGCATCTCCTTGACCAAACTACCGAGATAGCGGATCGCCGGGTAATGCTCGTTGATTGGACCATCGCTTCCGAGGCGGATGACCGTTTTCGCAACCCGTTCCGCCTGATCGCCGATCCGCTCCAGGTCGGTAATGGTCTTGATCACCGCAAAGATCAGTCGCAGATCGCCAGCTGCGGGCTGTCTAAGCGCTAGAATCCGGCTGCACTCTTCATCCAGCGCGACCTCCATTCCATTAACCTCGTGATCCCTTTCAGAGACCTTTTCCGCCAGGTCACGATCGGCATTCACAAACGCCTCAATAGCGTCACCGATCTGCTCTTCAACCACACCGCCCATGGACAGCACCATACTTCGCAACTGTTCCAGATCCTCATCAAACTGACGTGAAATGTGGTGTCCGGTAGTGTTTTCCATAGGCGCCTCCAGTGATCCGGGAATCCGCGTGCCAGCGGTTAACCGTAACGTCCAGTAATGTAATCCTCGGTCTGCTTTTTCTGCGGAACCGTAAACAGCTCTTTGGTGTTACCAATCTCGATCAGTTCTCCCATATACATAAAGGCAGTGTAATCAGAAACCCTCGCTGCCTGCTGCATATTATGGGTAACAATCACAATGGTGTATTTCTCTTTCAGCTCGTGCACCAGCTCCTCGATCTTCAGAGTCGAAATCGGATCAAGCGCAGACGCAGGCTCATCCAGCAGCAACACATCAGGTTCCACCGCTACCGCGCGGGCAATCACCAGCCGCTGCTGCTGACCGCCGGACAGCCCAAATGCGTTGTCTTCAAGACGGTCTTTGACTTCATCCCAGAGCGCTGCCTGTTTCAGCGAATGCTCGACCACCTCATCAAGCACCCGGCGCTTGTTGACGCCCTGTAGTCGCAGGCCGTAAGCAACATTCTCATAGATACTTTTCGGGAAGGGATTGGGTTTCTGAAACACCATACCTACCCGGCGGCGTAAGTCTGCGACATTGGTACCGCGCTGATGGATATCGGTCCCCTCGATTTCAATGACCCCCTGGGTATGCACCGAATCGATAAGGTCATTCATGCGGTTAAAACAGCGCAACAGGGTCGATTTTCCGCAACCTGAAGGACCGATAAAGGCCGTGACCTGATGTCTGGGCAGTGTCATGGAGACATTAAACAATGCCTGGTTATCCCCATAAAAAAGGTTGAAATGCTTCACCTCGATACAGGGCTCAAAGCGATCTGGCTGGCCAAGGTTCTGGGCCCGGTCCAGCTTGTCGACATCAATCCCATGGCTCATCTGGGCGCTCTCCATCTGTTCTGCGTCATTCATCTTCATTGCACCATCGTCTCATAAGGCTAATGTTCAAGAGCGCGGTATTTCTCACGCAGACTGTTACGAATACGTATCGCGGTCAGATTCATCACCACAATCACCAACACCAGCAGCAGGGCAGTAGCGTAGACCAGTGGCCGGGCTGCCTCCACATTCGGGCTCTGAAATCCGACATCATAAATATGGAAACCCATGTGCATAAATTTACGATCAAGATGCAGAAAGGGTGCATTGAAATCGATCGGCAGCGAGGGTGCCAGTTTGACCACACCGACCAGCATCAGCGGCGCCACCTCACCGGCAGCCCTGGCAACCGCGAGAATCATGCCGGTCATCATTGCCGGTGATGCCATCGGCAACACCACCCGCCAGAGGGTTTCCAACTTGGTAGCGCCGAGCGCCAGACTGCCTTCACGCACAGCGCGCGGCACCCGGGTCAACCCCTCTTCGGTGGAGACGATCACCACCGGCAGAGTCAACAGCGCCAGGGTTAGTGATGACCAGAGTAGCCCAGGCGTGCCAAAAGTCGGCGCCGGCAGCACTTCGGGATAGAAGAGACTATCGATATTACCACCCAGAAAATAGACAAAAAACCCCAGACCAAACACCCCATAGACGATGGATGGGACACCGGCAAGATTGTTCACTGCAATGCGGACTACTCGGGTCACTGGTCCCTGAGTGGCATACTCGCGCAGATAGACCGCTGCCAGCACACCAAACGGGGTAACCAGCACCGACATCACCAACACCATGACCACGGTGCCGAATATGGCCGGGAATATCCCCCCTTCGGTATTGGCCTCACGGGGCTCATCGCTGACAAACTCCCAGACCTTGGCAAAATAAAATCCAATCTTTTCCGTCAGCGTAAACTGATTGGGATAGTAGGCTCGGACTACATTACCCACCGCAATAGTGCTCTCGCGGCCAGCTGCATCGACCAGCACCAGCTGATCGCGATTAACATCGCGATAAAGACTGTTCAGCTGGTGCTGCAATTCCCCATACGTTTCATTGAGAGACTGTCGACGACTATCAATATCCTGCTGTGCGCTCTCGCTCAGCGAGCCGTCCAGTTCTAACCGTCGCTGTTCAAGGCGTAACTTCTCCATCGCATAATTGATGCGACCGATCTCCACCCTCTCAATACGGTGGATGTCCTCACGGATCTCCAGCGTCCTGTCGAGTGCAGCCTGCATCGCCGCTACCGCCTCGCTGCCAGCAACGGATTTCCCGCCTTCGGCCACCACCTGGCGCAGGTAACCGTAGTAGTTGCCCCACTCCAGTCGTTCCAGCACCACGATATCGGCCGGATATTCCTGGGCGTCAATGTTGCCGGCAACCAGCCAGCGAAAATCGAGGCCGTAAAGGTCCCGGTTACCCGTTTTCACCAGCAGCCGCTGCTGCGACTCCTGGTCAGGCTGAGCCAACCAGGCGCCACTCTGTAAAGCACGGGCGGTCGGCACCAGCTCTTCATCACGGATCTCTCCAACCCACAGCTGACTACTACCCTGGTCAACACGGTACTCAAACTGAGCGACCTGCGCAGGCCAGAAATGGGCGAGCCCATTGACGGCAATCAACAGCAGCAGGCCAAAAACAATGATGACACTGGTACTCACCGCGGCACCACAAAGCCAGATCGCCGCTTCGCCGCTGCCGTACCATTTTTTAAGGCTGTTCATCTCAATCTAATCCTTCGACTACAGCGAACTGTAACGTTCACGCAGCCGCTGACGAACAACTTCGGCTGCGGTATTGAACACAAAAGTCAGTGCAAACAGCACCAGCGCGGCAAGAAACAGCACCCGGAAATGGGTACTACCGACTTCGGATTCGGGCATCTCCACGGCAATATTTGCAGACAGGGTGCGCATACCGGAAAAGATGTTGAAATCCATCACCGGGGTGTTACCGGTGGCCATCAACACGATCATGGTCTCACCCACCGCGCGCCCCAGACCGATCATCACCGCGGAAAAAATGCCAGGGCTGGCGGTCAGAATCACCACCCGGCTAAGGGTTTGCCAGCGCGTCGCGCCAAGCGCCAGAGAACCCTGGGTGAGATGTTTGGGTACACTGAAGACGGCATCTTCAGCCATCGAAAAGATCGTCGGGATGACCGCAACGCCCATGGCGATACCGACCACCACCGAATTACGCTGATCAAAATCGAGCCCCAGTTCACTGTTGATCCAGGCACGCACATCACCGCCAAAAAGCCAGCCCTCGACGGTGCCACTCATGGCAAAAGAGAGCCAACAGATAAACAGCAGATAGGGAATCAGCAGCAACGCTTCAATGCCTTCCGGAATACGCGAACGCAGATCATGGGGGAGCAGAAAATGGGCCAGCGAAGCGGCCAGCACTGCCAGGGGAGTAATCAGCAGCAGGGCAAACAGCCCCGGCAGATTCGCCTCCAACGCCGGCGCCAACCACAAACCGGCGAGAAACCCGATGATCACTGTCGGCAGTGCTTCCATGTTTTCAATCGCCGGCTTGACCAGCCCGCGCATTCGCGGATGCATAAAATAACCGGTATAGATGGCACCAAGTATGGCAATTGGCATCGCGAACAGCATGGCATAGAAGGCCGCTTTGACCGTACCAAATACCAGCGGGGTCAAACTGAATTTCGGCTCAAAGTCGTTGGTCGCGGCCGATGACTGCCAGATATATTCCGGTTGCTGATAACTCTCGTACCAGACCTTCTCCCACAACGCCGACCAGGAAATCTCCGGGTGTTCGTTATCCACCTTCCAGAACTGCTGAGTGCCAGGATCGCCTTCCAGCAGCAGAAAATTGGAGCGCGGTGCCAGCACCATGCGGGTAGTCGTTGCATCAACGCTGCCCTCCAGTACCTGACGCCGCGCAGTGGTGTTATAGAGACCCAGTGCGCCATCCGCCGCAAGCACCGCAAAACCCTTGCGCCGCTCCTCGGCGGTAATGGCAATAATCGGCTCTCGACCTTCAAGCGGTAAGAATTCTCTGATTTGTTGCAGCGAAACAGTGCCATCGCTAGCGCGAACCGGAAACCATTGCCGCACCTGCCCGGCGGAATCGCCTACCAGGATCGAGTAGGTACCAGAAACAAACTCAACCACCTGTAATCCAGCCCCGTTCCCGACCACCGGCCTGGAATCGAGCAGTGTTATGTCATCCCCTTGCAAGCCAAAAAGCTGGATGGTTCCACCACACTGGGCAACATAGAGAAACTGCTGCATGCGGTCCATCAACAGACGGCAGACATCACCTTCAACCTTGCCGAGCCGGGTGACTGAAATCTCTACATCGCCGCTATCTTCGAGCCCGAGAAAAGACTCTTCGCGGGTAAACTGCACCCGCTGTAGATCACCATCACTGTTGAGTGCCAGCAGTCCGGTTTCACCCTCTTCAGCCTGGATTGCTACAGCGCTGATAGCCAGCCCGCCAGCGGCCTCAATCGGCTGTTCACCGTAGGGAAACCTCACTTCGGGGGTCATCTGCCGGTTACCCTCGTCGCTGAAGCGAATCCGGTAACCATATTCGATCAGCTGAATACCACCATTACTGAGGCCGAGCGCCAACAGCTGACGATCCGGATCGTTGCCAGCAACTACGGTAATTTCGGCGCCTGGGGGGAGATTGAGTTGCTGACGTTTGATCGTCGTACCGTCAGCGGTTGAGAAGAAATGGAGCTGCCCGTCGCGGGATATCCGCAGTCCGTATTCGCCCTGCTCTTCCACCGCCAGATGCACCACCTCCGCCGTACCTTCCAGCTGCAGTTGATACTCTGCGCGCGGGTGCATTTCTGCCGAGCGGAACATCGGCACCACTTCGTAGAGCAGGTAGAAAAAAATCAGCGCCACAGCGGCGATTACGCCAATACCACCAACTGAAACCACCTGGGTTGCCCAGCGGTCTATACGCAATCGCCATTTGAGGTCACTGATCATGAATAATTCATCTGAAAAAGTTGAAGCGATCGCTGAGCGGTTCTGGAACAGCGGACCTTACTCGCATTTTACCAATCTGTGTTCCGACAGTCCGAAAAAACAGGACCGCGAGAAAAAAACCCCGCCAGCGGCGGGGTCAGCTCAATCACCAGAGGGAGAGGGGGCACCGGGACGTCCTGATCCTGCGGTGCCCCACAGAGGGTGATAATTACCAGTCGATCTGGGCGCGGAACTGCAGCACATCCGGCTCATCATCGACACCGACACCGTACTCGGCATCCGCCATCACGTAGTTCATCATAAAGCGAACATTTTTGGTGGCGTACCAGTTGAGGCCCAGAGTGGTGGTCTCCAGCTCGCCCGCGTGAGCACCGGTCAGACCAACACCTGCAGCAACATCATCCCAGTCGCTGAGGTCAAGCTCTGCGAACCGCAGACCCAGTTCCCAGGCACCCATGCCGCCTTTACCGACCTGGCTGTTGGGCTTAACACGCTTGAAGGCACCCTTGCTGTAAGGGCGGGACTCGCCGGTCAGGAACCAGCTTGCATAGGCGTACCAGCCGTCGAAGTCGACATCGCTGAAACCACTGTCGCGGCTCAGATCCATCTGCATCCATTCGGCCTGCAGGGAGAAAGGACCGGCAACCCACGCGCCTTCAATGCCCACTTTAGTCAGATCATCGACATTGCCCAGATTCGCTATGTTGTTGGTATCAACCAGACGTGGCGAGTTGTGGGCATCTGGCCGGGCACGGACCCGAACACGGTCATTAGCACCCTCACCCGGCTCTTCCTGAGCAGCGGCGATACCAAAATGGAGCACATTACCCGCTTCATTCACCGGCGCCAGGGTCAGGCGTGCACCGACACCAAAACCTTCTTCGTTTTCGTCACCGTTACCCGCTTCCTGACCATAAACACTGGCAGCAAAAGTACCCATATCCCAGGCGGTGTCATAGCCGATACCAACCCGGCGACCGGTAGCAAATACATTCGGCAGTGCCCGCTCCATGAAGGTGATGTATTTGGAGCTGGTCTTCTCTTCGAGACTGAAGGGCTGCTTAAACTGACCAATGGTCAGACCCATCGGCTTGTAGTTGATGTACATGTCTTTGGTGCTGACATTGTCATCGGCGTAATCAACCTGCCATTTGTAGGCCCAGTCCTTGTTCAGGGTGCCTTTGAAGAAGATACGGGCACGACGGAATTCGGTACCGGTATTCAGGTCGTTAATGGAGGAGTTGTCGTCACTGCCGAAAGTGGCATCCGCCATGATGCGGCCACCGACCTGAAAAGTGAAATTACCATCTTCGCTTTTCGCCTTCAGACCACCTTTAGTGGTGATTTTGATATCCGAGGCGCTATCTTCGACGTAGGCATCCATCAACGCCTGATGCTGATCAGCGGTGATGACATGGTTTTGCAACAGAATATCCAGCAGCTCCTTCTCGCCCGCCTGGGCTGGTGCCGCAATCATAGCGCTGAGGCCAACGGCAGCCAGGGCGCTGTTGAGTCGATTCAGTTTAAACATCGGTTTTCGATCTCCTGATGGGTAAAAGAATTTTTATGTTTTTAAGTTAGAGAAGCCGGTGGACAGGCCGTCCACCGGCAAAAGAGCGGACAAATTAGTTGAGCTTGGCCAGTTCCTGTTCAGCCACTTTCGCTGGCAGCGGGATGTAGCCATCTTTCACAACAACCTGCTGGCCGGCCTTGGAAAGCACCAGCTTGAGGAACTCACGCTCCAGCGGTGACAGGGGTTTGTTGGGGTTCTTGTTAACGTAGACGTAGAGGAACCGGGCCAGCGGGTAGCTACCATTGATCGCGTTATCCGGCGTCGCTTCGATGTAGTCCCCACCGGGCTTTTTAGTCAGCGGCACAGCGCGCACGCCGGAGGTTTTGTAACCGATGCCGGAATAGCCAATGGCGTTCAGCGAGGTAGAAACCGACTGCACCACCGAGGCGGAACCAGGCTGCTCGTTGACAGTGGACTTGTAATCGCCTTTACACAGCCCTTTTTTCTTGAAATATCCGTAGGTGCCGGAAACTGAGTTACGACCAAAGATCTGGATAAACTGATCTTTCAATGCACCTTCGACGCCGAGCTGACCCCAGGTGCGGATGTCTTCACTGCCACCACATTTGCGGGTGGTGGAGAAAACTGCATCCACTTCAGCAATGCTCATCCCTTTGACCGGATTATCCTTGTGGGCATAAACCGCAAGCGCGTCGATCGCAACGCGAATTGGTGTGGGTTTGTAGTTGAACTTGCGCTCGAAGGCCTCAATCTCCTTGTCCTTCATCTTACGGCTCATTGGGCCGATATTGGAGGTCCCTTCGGTCAGCGCTGGCGGCGCGGTAGACGAACCGGCAGCCTGTATCTGGATATTGACGTTGGGATACTCGCGCTTGAACTCTTCAGCCCAGAGAGTCATCAGATTGGCGAGAGTGTCGGAACCGACACTGGAGAGATTGCCCGAAACTCCGCTGGATTTCTGATAGGTGGCAAGGCCTGAATCGACCTCGACGGCATGCGCTGTGGTGGTAGCAAGCGCAGTGAGTGCAACGGCACCAGCCAACGTGTTATTCAGTTTCGTGGTTAACTTCATCAACTTCCCCTTTCTACATAGGATCGAACCAAAAATTCCTGCGTAGTCTCGGAAGAAGCCGTGACAGCTTTGTTACATAAATATTAAGTTTTTATGACAGCCTTTAACCTGCTGTTATAAATGTGTTTTATTCCCCCCTCAAAAAAAGGAGGGGCCCAAGCCCCTCCTCTGTAACAATTCCAATCAACTCAAATTAGAACTTTAACTCACCCCAGAACCAGAGCTTTTCAATGTCGGCAGCGGTGCCACCGACATTGGCGGCATTGCTATCGGCATCATAGTCAGCGTATTTCAGACCGACAGTATAGTTCTTGCCGAACTTCTTCACCGCCAGCAGGTTAAGTTCCTCGCCATAATCGAAGCTACCGGCGTCCGACTCGAACCAGTGGTATTTGGCCAGCAGTTTCACCCCACCGACCTTACCGGTAGCAAGCACATAGGTATCCTCGATACCCGCAGCCGGCGTTCCCAGAAACTTGTCTGCCCAACCGTTAAATTTATGCAGTGTCGCCAGCTGGGTTGAGAAACCGTAGGTTCCGTCACCTTCCAGCACTTCGCGTCCTACTTTCACAGTGACAGCGGGGAACTTCAGACCCAGCTCAAGGTGGTTATAGTCAGCATCGTTGGTCGACGCGCCGTCGTCATAGTCACTCTGGTCAGCATACTCAAACGCGTAGAGCAGTTTCAGGGTGTCACTCAGCGCAGTGCCACCGCTGAAACTCACCCCAATGGTTTTGGTAGCCGCTCCCGGACCAATAGCCCCGGCCGTGGTGTCGTCGAAACCAAGCAGATAGGCATAAGCGGTGAGCTTGCCAAGATCAAAACCGCTGTAGCTGACATTCAACAGGTGTGAATCCATTTCTGAGTTACCCCGCGGGCTCTCATCACTGAAGATTCGGTGTACTTCGCTGACATAAGCATAGGTAAACACGGTGTCGGCAAGTGATTTGTTGACCACGGAAAACGCATCGTAAGTCTGCTCATTCTGGCGCCAGCCAACGTTACCGACGAAGCGGGCACCATCAAGAATAATGCGCTGGCGCCCCGCCTTGATCCAGGTATCGGCAAACCCGCCGTAACTGACAAACAGCTGATTGATCTCCGTATCTTCCGGGTCGGCAACAACCGGATAGGTTCCCTTGCCGTTCACCGTGCTGTTGTAGGATTCATCAAGGGCGGTGACATCCTCAATCTCACCGAACAGCTTCCAGCCATTGAAATCGGCGGTCTGGTAACCAAGGCGGGTTCGAATAGTCACCGCATCGGCATCTTTGCTACGGGTGTCGTCGTCGACCCCCTCATACCGCAGGCGGATGTTGGCGGACACCTTGCCCTGTGACAGCGCATCAATCAGTGGATCGGCGGCCACCTGATTAGTACCGGCAAGCAGTCCCATGGTAAGGGTTGCGGATGCGGCAGCCCTGAAAATTATCTGGTGTTTCATCATCACTCCTTGATGAGTTCGCCCGAGGACTCGCCTGAAGAGGGAGCTCCATCTGGACGATGTTGACAGAGCCAGCCCATGCGCATGGCGCACTGAACCGGATCCTGCAGTTCTACGGCGCCGTTGCCTTCCACTGGCATGTTTGATAGCAGGGAACATGCCAACTTACGAAAACCCGGTGAAAAGCTCAGCGACAACCAGCCGGGCAATAGCGCCCGTATATATAAGGTGTAACAGCACCTGAACCTCCTGAATTGAGACACATCCCGGCAACTATGCCCTCCCGCAGCATAACGACCTAACCCGGGTCAACGTCCTTGTTCTGGTGCACCCGCTGAAAAAACGCACCAGTCACGGACAAGAAGTACGCACCGTTTTGGGGTGACAACCTCCTGTTACCAACCAACCCAAAAACTGATTCCATCGCCATTACGCTCAACTAGAAGCATTTTTCCCTTTAAAAACGCTTGTTAATCAATTCTTCTGGACACGTTTTCAAGCAACTCTACTGATATTGGCACGGCTTTCGCAGAGGAGTACGGATGAACAGCCAACGATGGCTTCTACACCAACCCGTTGACAGACAGGAGATCAACGGACCGCTGGTTCGCCGAACCACAGCATTAAAGGCAACCACCAACGAAACCCGACGGGCGCTACTGCAAAACCTTTACCCCGATCCCGTTCACTCGGATTTTTTAAGGATGAAAATGAACGTAATGAACCGATTTACCCGCAAACTCATCAGGTCAGGCCTCACCGGTCTGACTGTCCTCGCCTTATCTACCTCCATCAGCCACGCGCTTGGCGAGCCGGAAAAAGAAGACCTCAAGTTCGGCTTCATCAAGCTCACCGATATGGCCCCCCTGGCCATCGCCTATGAAAAAGGCTACTTTGAGGACGAAGGCCTGTACGTCACCCTCGAAGCCCAGGCCAACTGGAAGGTACTGCTTGACGGGGTTATCGATGGCCAGTTAGATGGCGCTCATATGCTCGCCGGCCAGCCGCTGGCCGCCACCATCGGTTTTGGTACCAAAGCGCACATCATCACGCCTTTCAGCATGGACCTGAACGGCAACGGCATCACTGTCTCCAATCACATCTGGGAACAAATGAAGCCCCACGTGCCAAAACAGAGCGACGGCAAACCGGTACACCCCATTAAAGCTGACTACCTCAAGCCCGTGGTTGAGAATTATCGTAATGAAGGTAAACCCTTCAAAATGGGTATGGTGTTCCCGGTATCCACCCATAACTACGAACTGCGGTACTGGCTCGCCGCCGGCGGTATTCACCCTGGTTACTATGCGCCTGCCAAGGGTGACATCAGTGGCCAGCTGGAAGCAGACGTCCTGTTATCCGTGACGCCGCCCCCACAAATGCCAGCCACCATGGAAGCCGGCACTATCTACGGCTACTGCGTGGGTGAACCCTGGAACCAGCAGGCGGTATTCAAAGGCATCGGTGTACCAGTGATTACCGATTACGAAATCTGGAAGGACAACCCAGAGAAAGTCTTCGGCATCACCAAGGAATTTGCAGAACAATATCCCAACACCACCGCCCGCCTGGTTAAAGCACTGATTCGCGCAGCCTACTGGCTGGATGAGAACGACAACGCCAACCGGCCCGAAGCGGTCAAGTACCTGAGCCAATCTAACTATGTCGGTGCCGACTACGACGTCATTGCCAACAGCATGACCGGCACCTTCGAGTACGAAAAAGGCGACAAGCGTTCAGTACCCGACTTCAACGTGTTTTTTCGCTACCACGCCACCTACCCCTACTACAGTGACGCCATCTGGTATCTCACACAGATGCGCCGCTGGGGTCAGATCGCCGAACAGAAGAGTGACCAGTGGTACATAGATACCGCCAAATCGGTCTATCGCCCTGACCTCTACGCCATGGCCGCCAAGGCATTAATTGAAGAGGGCACCTTCAAGGCATCTGATTTCCCGGATTTTGCGACCGAGACTGGCTTTAAACCGCCGCAAACCGAGTTTATCGATGAGATCACCTACGACGGCACTAAACCCAATGCATATCTGGAGAACTTCCCGCTTGGGTTGAAGGGCGACGAAACGCCGCGGTAGCCCGAATCATTCTGCCGCTCACCCCTGCGCACTCAACGAGGGGCGAGCGGCAGAACAACAGAGTAACGACTCTCAACCCTGAATACGAACAATGACTTTCTCAAACCAGAAAACATTTAATCTCGGTGCCTGGAACCGCCTGCTAGCATACCTTTCCGGGGACCAGGCAAACGCCCCCCTGAGTCGACTGGCACAAACGGCCCTGGTGCCGATAGCTGCTATTCTGGTATTCCTGATGTTATGGGCTGGGGGTGCCAGGAAAGTGGAGACTTCACTCGGTCAATTGCCAGGCCCGGCCAAAGTCTGGGAACAGACCCTTAGCCTCTACGACGAGCACCTTCAGGAACGCGAGAAAGAGACCGCGTTCTACGAACGCTTACAGAAACGCCTCGACAAGGCCGTTGCCGCCGGTAAGCCTCAGGAAACTCTGGACAAAATTCAGGCTCGACGCTACACCGGCGCGCCAACCTTTTTCAATCAGATCATCACCAGCCTTATCACCGTTACGACAGGGTTTTTACTCGGCACCATTCTCGCGGTGCCAGTCGGTATTCTTTGTGGCATGAGCCCCACCATGTACCGTGCAATGAACCCCATCATCCAGCTGTTCAAGCCCGTCTCACCATTGGCCTGGCTGCCGCTGGTGACGATGGTGGTGTCCGCCGTCTACGTCACCAACGACCCAATGTTTCAGAAATCATTTCTGACTTCCGCCATCACCGTTACCCTCTGCTGCCTGTGGCCAACGGTGATCAACACCACGGTGGGAGTTTCGAGCGTTAGTCAGGACTTGCTCAACGTTAGCCGCGTATTGCGTCTGAACTGGTTTACCAAAACCGTAAAAATTGTTTTACCGTCAGCCATACCGATGATCTTTACTGGTCTGCGCCTGTCATTGGGAATTGGCTGGATGGTGTTGATTGCCGCAGAGATGTTGGCGCAGAACCCGGGACTCGGCAAATTCGTCTGGGACGAGTTCCAGAATGGTAGCTCCAATTCACTCGCACGCATCATGGTTGCGGTACTGGTGATTGGACTCATCGGTTTTGCACTGGATCGTGGCATGTTGATGCTGCAGCGCAAAGTGAGCTGGGACAAAAACGCGGTGCTACGCTGAACACTGGCAAGGAGGCCACATCATGAAATCACACCTGAATATCGATCATGTCAGCATCACCTTTCCCACCGACAAGGGACCGCTAAACGTCCTTAACGGAGTCAACCTGCAGGTTCAACAGAGCGAGTTCATCTCTTTGATCGGCCACTCCGGTTGTGGCAAGTCTACTGTACTCAATATCGTTGCCGGCCTGGTGCAGGCTACTGAAGGTGGAGTAGTACTCGAGGGCCATGAAGTGACCGAACCCGGCCCAGATCGTGCCGTGGTGTTCCAGAATCACTCGCTACTGCCCTGGCTAAGCGCATACGATAACGTACGTCTGGCGGTTGATCAGGTATTCAGGAAAAAGCGCTCGGCAAAGGAGCGCGACGAGTGGACACGCCATAACCTGGAACTGGTGCACATGTCCCACGCTTTGGACCGCAAACCAGATGAGATCTCCGGCGGCATGAAACAGCGCGTCGGTATCGCGCGGGCACTTGCCATGGAACCCAAGGTGCTGCTGATGGATGAACCGTTTGGTGCACTGGACGCGCTGACCCGTGCACACATGCAGGACTCACTGATGGAGATCCACGCTCGCCTCAATAACACCGTGATTATGATCACCCACGACGTTGATGAAGCTGTGTTGCTATCAGACCGGATCGTGATGATGACCAACGGACCTTCGGCCAGCATTGGCGAAATACTTGACGTCGACCTTGAGCGTCCGCGCGACCGCCTGAGGCTGGCCGAAGACCCCACCTACAATAGTTATCGGGCGGAGGTGGTCAAGTTCCTACACGAGCGCCACCAGAACCCGGCCAAAGTTCAGGAAGTAAAGCCTCAACCTGCGGAAGCCAGAGACGTCTCTACAACCTCAGACACGAATATTTCGACATCTCCAGCCGATAGCTGGAGAAACGCGAGCTAATGCACGCTATCCACCCATTCTTCCGACGGTGCCTGAATCATTGAAGGTAATGACGCTTGAAAATCCTACAGCAACGGGTTGTTAGCCAGCGCCGCCGCTGGCACGCACCGGTTCAGCGATCACCCGTTCGGGGGGGAACCGGAGTTCAAAGCGGCTGCCCCGGCCCACCTCACTGGTAAGGGTAAACTCGGCATCGTGAATATTGGCGATGTGTTTGACAATCGCCAGCCCGAGCCCGGTGCCACCGGTTTCGCGCGAGCGATCCACATCAACACGGTAAAACCGTTCGGTGAGGCGATGGAGATGTTCCCGGGGAATCCCCGGACCATCATCAACCACCGCAAGCAGTCCACTACCATCATTCTGCAATACCCAGCTTAGAGTAATATGACTGCCGTCCGGGGTGTGCTGGACCGCGTTGTAAAGTAGATTGGCCACGGCGCTGTGCAACTCTTTTTCTGACCCAAGCAATCGGGCATCCTGTTCTATTGCGAGAACAATCTGATGCTCCCGTTCTCCACTCAGCCGCTTACCGGCTTCACGGATCTCCTCGAGTAGCTTAGACACATCGACAGGGTCATGCTGTGGGAGGTGACGCTCGCCCTCCAATGCCGCCAGGGAAAGCATATCGGCAATGATCTGCTGCATTCTTGACGCCTGTTGGCGCATCTGTCGGAATGGCTGCTGCCAGCCTTTGGGGATCTGCTCGTCCGACTCTGCCATCGACTCCAGATAACCGCTGATCACTGTCAACGGGGTGCGCAGTTCATGGGACGCATTAGCAACGAAATCCTGGCGTACCCGCTCCAGGTGACGTAGATGGGTCACATCCCTCACTACCAGCAGAGAGCGCTGTCCGCGATCCTTTACCTTGATGATCTCCAGCACCTCGTGAGCCTGCTGGTGTGCCGGCAGTTCGATCATGTCGACCGTCGAGTCAGTATCAAACAGCGCGACGAACTGGGGGGAGCGCACTACATTGACGATCCGCTGACCCAGGTCTCTGGATTGCAGTCCCAGCATTCTGCCAGCAGGTGCGTTAAACCACTCGATATTCCCTGACCGGTCGAGTGACACTACCCCATCTGGCAGCGAGGCGCTTGACTCTTCGAACCGGCGGATGCGTTGTTCCAGCAGCCGTTCACGCCTGTCCGCTTCCCTGACCATTCGATAGTACTGGTCATAAACAGCACCGATAAAGCCGCGCGGTTCTATCGCATGGGGGTCTTCGGGGTGATCAAGCAATTGTGAGAGCCGGCGAAACTGCCAGAGTTGCCAGAGGAGATAGCCGATCAGGGGTACCTCACCAGGGCACCACTGCAATCTCTCCAATAGCACCGCAGCAAGCAACACACTGACGATCAGACCAATTTCTGAATACCAGCGCTGATAGTGCAAGGGAGGTGGGTCTCAGGAGCGGGTGGAAAAGCGATATCCCACACCACGCACCGTCTGTACGAGACGATCATAAGAAAACGGACTCAATGCTTCGCGCAACCGCCTGATATGCACATCCACCGTCCGCTCCTCAATATAGACACTCTGGCCCCAGACCTGATCGATCAGGTCACCACGACTATAGACCCGTTCGGCATGGGAGAGAAAAAACTGTAACAGTTTGTATTCGGTTGGACCAATGGAGAGCTCTTTCTCACCAACACTGACCCGATGGGAAACCGGGTCCAGCACCAGATCACCAACTCCGAGAGTTTCACCCACTGCCTGCGGAGCCGCTCGCCGCAACACCGCTTTAATACGACTCAACAGCTCGCGGGTGGAGAACGGCTTGCTGATGTAATCATCGACCCCGGCATCAAGACCGGTGACCACATCATCCTCAGTACCGCGGGCTGTCAACAGAATGATCGGAATTTCCCGGGTCGCCGATTGGTCCCGCAAACGCCGCGAAAACGCCACCCCATTCTCCCCCGGCATCATCCAGTCAAGCAGGACCAGATCAGGTTTTTGCTCGGCGATGGATAACTCCGCGGTGCGCGCGTTGACCGCCTCGGCCACCTCATACCCGGCATTACCGAGAGTAAAGGACAACATATCGCAGATCGCCTGCTCATCGTCCACAATCAGAATTTTTGCACTCATAACAGAGCCATTATTTCAGCGCTTTGTTTCCAGAGTGTGACAACTTGCACTACAAATTCCTGAAAAATTCGACGGTGCGTTGCCAGGCAAGCTGCGCAGAGCTGTCGTCATAAGAGCCGCGCTGGTCACAGTTGAAACCGTGATCAGCATCATAGCGAAACACCCTGGCATCAAGGCTGGCGGTACGCTTCTCAACAGCATCTACCACTTCCGGTGGGATATGGGCATCCAGATTGCCAAAATGAAACAGAATCGGGCAGCTGATCGAATCGGCCTCATCCAGCAGGTCACCGATACCTCCGCCGTAATAGGCTACTGCACCATCGGGCTGCAGGCGGGCCGCACTCAGAAAAGTGTAGTAACCGCCCATACAGAAGCCGACCACCCCGACCTTATCGACGCCCTCTGACCGCAACCAGCTGCTTGCCGCCTGCAGATCACAGAGCGCATCCTCATCCGCCAGCTGCTGCTTGAGCCCAAATCCAGTGGCGATATCCTGTTCACCGTAACCGAGCTCAACTGCCGGCCGCTGACGATGAAACATATCCGGCGCAACCGCCAGAAAACCACTTTCAGCCAGGCGGTCGCAGACCGAACGAATATGGCTGTTTACGCCAAATATTTCCTGGATTACCACCAGTCCGATCCGCGCATCGCCATTGGCAGGGCGCGCGCAATAAGCCCCGACACCCCCGTCAACCAACTCCAGATTGAGTCCCGCCATCTCATCCCTCCCCGTCAGAAAACCAGTTGGTTACCTTTAAAAACAGGCCCATCGACACAGACCCGCTTCATCACAACCTCATCATCTTCCCGGATCGACACCACGCAGCCTGCACAGCCGCCAACCGCACAGGCCATGTACTCCTCCAGTGACAGCTGGCTCGGTAACTCAAACTCCAGCGCCAGCTCAGCCGCGGCGCGCAACATCGGCTCCGGCCCGCAGGCGAACAGCTCTACCCGTGAACGCTCCTGGGAATCAAGGTTCGTCAGCCAATGGCTGGCGAGATCGGTGATGTAACCGTCAAAACAGCCGGGATAACCCTGCGTTGAGGCCAGCCGCGCCGGCACACCCCAATCGTCGAGCAGCGGCATGGTTGCAATGGCTGCCGAAGGCATCCCCTCAATCATGAGGGTTGACGGCTGTGGACGGAAAGGAAAAGGGACTTCCGAAGCCAGCAACACCAACGGCTGGTAATGGCGCTGGCCACGCAAAGCATCGGCGAGAAACAGCATTGGCGGCATGCCCACGCCACCGCCGAGCAACAGCGGACGCGGTCGGTCCAGATTAAGCTGAAACCCGTTGCCAACAGGACCGATGAGGCTCAACTGCTCACCGACCGCGCGGCGAGCCAGGTCGGCGGTACCGCGGCCCACACATTTAAACAACAGCTCCATCCAGCCACGCTGACGGTCGATGCGCATAATCGACAGGGGTCGGCGCAAAGCCCAGCGCTCGCCGGTATCAATATGAACAAACTGACCAGGCAGTGCGCGGCTGACAATCTGTTCTGCCTGCAGACGCATGACCACCTGCGCGCCGTCGAAATGGTTTACCGCCAGAATTTTGCCCGATTCAACCAGCAGGCTACCGCGCTTTGAGTCTGTCTGCTCCACCGTTGCGCCCGTCACTGCGGCCGGTAACAGGGGAACTCGGCCGTGCCGTCGACCAGCCGATAGACCAGCTCGCCGCCGACCAGCGTGTGGGTCACCCTGCCTTTCAACCGTCGACCACCGAAGGGGGTATTCTGGCCGCTGCTCTGCCAAACTTCAGGGTCGAGCCGCCACTCCAACGTCGGATCAACAATGCAGAGATCCGCATCGCCACCTTCAACAATCTGACCACGTGAACCGGCCAGCAGTGCAGCAGGTGCGGAGGTCACTGTGGCAATGGCGCGCATCAGCGGCAACCGCCGCCCGCGCACCAGCTCCAGCAGCAGCGGCAACAGGCTCTCCAGTCCGGCAATGCCTGGTTCACTTTCAGCAAACGGCATCAACTCGGCATCGACAGTTTTTGGGGCATGATCACTGCAGAT
The DNA here is from genome assembly GCA_052031065.1 of Immundisolibacteraceae bacterium. GTDB lineage: Bacteria > Pseudomonadota > Gammaproteobacteria > Immundisolibacterales > Immundisolibacteraceae > JBPEXY01. Next base: position 31,187 of record JBPEXY010000166.1, read on the forward strand.
CACGTCCACCACCGATTCTCGCACCGCTTTACACAGGCCATTACGGTCCTGCGCACTGCGCAGAGGTGGACGCAAATGGTAATCGACATCGTAGCTGATGATATCTTCGTCACACAGCAGCAGATGATGAATGGCAACATCGGCGGTTAACGGCAGCCCCTGCTTTTTGGCTGCCGCAATCAGGGCTACTGCCTGCTCCGACGAAATGCCAGCCAGGTGTACACGTGCGCCGGTAAGTCGTGCCAGTGCAATCTCCCGGCCCACTGCGATCTCTTCAGCTGCGGAGGGAATCCCGGTCAGACCCAGTCGCAGGCTGGCTTCACCTTCATGCAGACACCCCCCGGCGAGTCCCGGCGCCTCACAGTGAGCAACCACGGGGAGATTAAAATTGGCGGCATAATCGAGCGCGTTGCGCATCATCTGCACACCGACGGCATGACGCCCATTGCCGAGAAGCTGGCATCCTGCATCTCGCAACGCGCCCATTTCACTGAGCTGCTCGCCGAGCAGACCACGGGTCAACGCCCCCTTCGGGATCACCCGACTGAGCCCCAGATTTTCACTGTGTTGAAGCAACCGATGAGCGGCAGAGGAGTTATCGATCAGCGTACCGGATTCCGGCGCAGCGACCAGAGTGGTGATACCGCCAGCAACCGCCGCCTGTAGCTCACTTGGCATAACCAGGCTCTGCTCAGCCTGGCTGTGGCGCAGCCGTGCGCGCAGATCGATCAACCCCGGCAGTACCCACTGCTCTGCGGCGTCGATTCGAATCGCCGTTTTAAAGCCCCGCGGCACCCGGTCTATAGCCACGATACGCCCATCATTGATGGCGATATCAGCAATCCGGTCTGTACCACTGTCCGGATCGAGCAACCGCCCGCCGCTGATGAGATAACGGGTTGCCATCAGCCGTTCACCGTCCAGGCCCGGCCGAGGACCAGACTCATTGCCGCCATGCGCACCGCAATGCCATTGGTAACCTGATCGAGGATCACACTACGTTCGTCATCCATCAGATCGGAATCGATCTCCACCCCCCGATTAACCGGGCCGGGATGCATCACAATGGCATTCTCTGCAGCCCAGTCAAGGCGCTTTCTGGTTAAACCGTAATGGTGGAAATACTCTCTATTGGAGGGCAACAGACCGCCCTCCATGCGCTCACGCTGCATCCGCAAACCCATCACCACATCGACCCCGGCAAGGCCGGCGCGCAGATCACGGTGTATAGTGCAGCCCAGAGCCGCAAACCGGTCAGGGACCAGGCTCTGCGGCCCAATCAGATTTATCTGCGCTGCGCCAAGCGCGCGCAGGGCATGAATTTGAGACCGCGCCACCCGTGAATGGAGCAGATCACCAACGATGGCAACCCGAAGTCCCTCAACATCACCCTTCTTCTGGCGGATGGTGTACATATCCAGCAACGCCTGAGTTGGGTGTGCGTGGCAGCCATCACCGGCATTGACCACACTGACGTTGGGGGCGACATGTTCGGCGATCAGATGGGCAGCACCACTTTGGGCATGACGCACCACAAACATATCCGCCTGCATCGCCTGCAGCGTCTCCACTGTATCGAACAGACTCTCCCCCTTGCTGGTCGCCGAACTGGCAACAGAAACCACGGTAACGTCGGCGGAAAGGCGGTTGGCAGCAATCTCAAAGGTGGTGCGGGTGCGGGTGGAGGGCTCAAAAAAAAGCAGAACAATGGTTTTGCCGCGCAATACCGGCAGTTTTCTCACCCCCTGGGTTTCGGTAAGCGAATCGGCCAGCTCAAATATGCGCTGGTAACTCTGTCGGCTCAGTCCCTCTGTGGTCAGCAGGTGACGCAGTTCGCCAGTATCGCTGTACTGTAGCTGAGCAGTCGTCTGGACACTCACGGCCGGGGCTCCTGTACTTCCACCCGTAACGGCTCCGGGCCACTCAATTTGACACGCTGCCCCGGCTCCAGTTGCAGTCGCTGACCGACAACATCAGCACGGATCGGCAACTCGTAACCACCCCGGTCAAACAATACCGCAAGCAGCACCCGCGCCGGTCGGCCATAACTATAGAGCTCATCGAGCGCAGCGCGCACCGTACGACCGGTATGCAGGACATCGTCGACCAGCAAAACCGTGCGTCCATCCAACGTCACCGGCAGCCGGGTCACCGCTGTTTGCTGCGGCAACCCGCTTTTAAGAATATCGTCGCGGTGAAAACTGATATCCACCTCGCCCAGCTCAGCACCCAGCTGATCAGCGATCAACCGCGCCACCCAGACACCACCGGTATGAATACCGACCACCAGCAGATCCTTCAAAGCAGGAGCGTCATACTGTTGCAATAGCTGGCGCGAAGCTTCGGACAGCCGGTCTATCAGCGGCAGCGGGTCGAGATCAGCCACTACGTTCACCGCGCGGCCACTCCATCAACTTCGTCGCAGCCCTGAGTCCGGCGACCGTTACGAACCTGGTGATCAATCCAGCTCTGCAGAATCAGCTGCGCGGCGAGCGCATCAAGATGATCTCCCTGCTCTGCGGCACCGGAATCCCTGAGCAGCTGGCGCGCCTCCCTGGACGAGAGGTGCTCGTCGATCAGCTCTACCGGACAGCCATACCGCTGCTCGAGCTGCAGCGCAAATTCGCGAATGTGGGGGGTGAGCGTTGAATCAGAGCCATCGGCATGCATGGAGAGACCAACCACCATCGTTTCTGGCTGCCATTGATTGACCAGATTATCCAGCCGCGACCAGTCGGGACCCGAACTGAAAACGCGCACCGTCTCCAACGCACTCGCGGTGGCTGTAATCTGCTGGCCGCTAGCCACGCCGATACGTTTGCGTCCGTAGTCAAAACCGAGCAACCGACCTGCCATCAAGCGTGACCCACATCACTGGAAAGGCGGTTAGGGTCGATCCCCATCCGCGCCAGTGCACTGCGCCAGCGCTGCTCCAACGGCAGGTCGAACATCACCTCCATATCAGCGGGTGCTACCAGCCAGCTGTTATCGAGAATTTCTTTGTCGAGCTGGTTGGCGCCCCAGCCAGCGTAACCAAGACAGACCTGAAACCGATGCGGGCCGCGACCATCAGCAATCGCTTCAAGGACATCGGAAGAGCCGGTCACGCCGATCTGGTCGGAAACCTGCAGTGTTGCCGACCATTCCCCCAGCGGCTGATGGATCACCAGACAGCGCTCGGTATTGACCGGGCCGCCCCGAAAAACCGGTAATGCAGCGACCTGCTCACTACTGGCGGTCATTTCAGTCTGCTCGAAAATCTCGCTGAGCTGCATATCATGGGGTTTGTTGAGCACCAGCCCCAACGCCCCCTGCTGATCGTATTGACAGATGTAGCAGACCGATCGCTCGAACGGCTCTCCTGTCAATCCGGGCATGGCAATCAGAAAGCATCCGGTCAGGTCTGTTGCTTGGTCCATAGACGCCATTTTAAACCATCGCCAGTGATTAAGGGGCGGCTGCCAACTAGCGGCTGGTGAGCGCGCTATCCTGGGTAAACTGCCAGGTACGAACAATCACCAGCAGGTCCGCTTCTTTGGTAATTGATGTCGGCAGTGGCGCAAACGGTGCCGCCATTTTTACGATACGCAACGCTGATTTATCCAGTAACGGAAACCCCGAAGAGCGGCTGATCTCCACCTTGCCCAGAGAACCGTTGGCGCGTATCTCCACCGCCATGCGCAAACTACCGGTAATACCAGCATCACGAGCTGCGGCCGGATAGTTCAGGGTGCCGACCCGCTCAACCTTGGCACGCCATGCCTCCATATAGGCCGCATAGGCATACTCCCTGGTCGCTGCACTGATCACTTTTTTACGCGGGCGTTTGGCGTAGGCGGCCTGCTGCTCAGCCAGTTGGGCCTGCAACCGGGCAAACTGCCTGCTCTGTTGCAGCAATGTTGCAGCAGAAAGATCAGTAGGGCGTTTGTCGACATCACGTTGCTGGCTCGACTGCACCCTCTGCTCGGCCGGTTTTTTCACCGCCAACACGGCCTGCTGCTGCGACGCAGAGGGTGCTGATTCGACTGGATTGGCAACTGGCGACACCTGCGGCTGCATCGCCGCAATCCGCTGCTGATCCTGCAGCACAGTAGTCGGTTTGGCCCGCTCCTGCTCCTCGCCGCCACCCTGCTGGTTAGCCTGGGCGAGGAAATCTGCTTCATCAGGTTCCTGCAGGGATTCCCGCGGCACCAGCGTGATGTCGAGAGAGGGCTGGTGGCTCCGTTCAGCGCTCAGCGTCAATTCAAACTGAAAGCCGAGAAAAATCACCACATGAACGGCAAGCGCATATAACAAGGTCGCCAGCAGCCGATCACCAGCCCCGACAGCGGCACTCTCGATCTGATCGACACCTGGGTCGAGCAGGGTTGCGTCGTCCAACAACCGGGCCTGGCGAACCACTGCGCTCAAGACATCAACCGCCCTTAACCCAGTTTCTGTTCAAGCAGATCAAAAAATGTTGCAGCGATATTGACACCAAACTGGGCATCGATTTCGCGCACGCAGGTCGGGCTGGTGACATTTATTTCAGTCAGATAATCGCCAATCACATCGAGGCCAACAAACAGCAGGCCTTTTTCGTTCAACGTCGGCGCCACCTGCTCAACAATCCAGCGGTCGCGATCCGAAAGTGGTTGCGCCACACCGCGACCACCCGCAGCAAGATTACCGCGGGTCTCACCCTCGGCCGGAATTCGCGCCAGTGCATAGGGCACCGGCTCACCGCCTACCACCAGTATTCGCTTATCACCATGCACTATCTCTGGAATATAGCGCTGCGCCATCGCCGAACAGCGGCCATGATCGGTCATCTGTTCCAGAATCACGCCCACATTGGGGTCACCAACGCGAAGGCGAAATATCGAAGCGCCGCCCATCAGATTAAGCGGCTTAAGGATTACATCCTCCTGTTCGGCGAGAAAGTCGCGTATGCGCTGGGGGCTGCTGGTTACCAGAGTCGGCACCATGCAGTGGTTAAATCCGGCAGTGAAGAGTTTTTCATTCACCGCACGCAGTGCATCCGGCGGATTGGCCACCAGAACACCCCGATGCACCAGCCGGTCGAGCAGGCAGGTGGTGTAAAGATATTCGTCGTCAACCGGCGGGTCCTTGCGCATCAATACCACGTCGACCTCAGCCAACGGACCCTCCACCTCATCAATCACCCGATACCACTGCCCGGTATCATCGAACAGCTCTACGCCCTGACGTCGTGCTGCCACCTCTCCGTCACGCATGTAGAGATCGGTCTGCTGCAAATATTCCACCCGCCAGCCACGACGCTGCGCCTCCAGCATCATCGCCAATGAGGTGTCCTTATAAGGGATGATGTTGTCGATCGGGTCCATGATCACAGCCACGGTTGGCGGTTGGGTACCACTCATGTACTCAGTCTCCAGGTAATTCGCGCCTGCAAGGGGCACGTCGCTGATAAACCAGCTTTGTTTGCAAATTCCGTAATCCGGCCTAGTTGACCAACCTTATCGGGGCGGTTCCAGGGTATCGCAGGCAGGGACTGCTCATTATCCGTTGCTGACCACAGTCCCGCCAGCCCACCGTATCCAGTCCAGAACGACCACAGTGAACACACTCCAAACCGTAACAATATCGTCATTTAGTTGAAACAAATCAGCAAGATAATCTCACGCCTGATACCGCTTTAGCCCCTGCACTACCGAGACTAACTCAATGATCAGGTCGATTATCGCGACTGCACTGGTACTCCTGTTTCTACCAACCCTGTCCCATGCCTGGTGGAACTCCGACTGGCCCTACCGCAAATCTATCTTTCTGGATACCACCCCTGCGGGCAGCAATATCGCCAGTTCGACGCTCAACGTGCCGGTACTGGTGAGGCTGCATACCGGCAATTTCGCCTACTTCGCCGACGTTCAGGCGGATGGGGCCGACCTGCGTTTCATGTCCGGCGATGACCAGACCGTGATCAAACACCATATTGAACGGTTTGACCCGATCAACCAGATGGCGCTGATCTGGTTACAGCTACCACAACTGCAGGGTGTTACCAACAGCCAGCAGATCTGGATGTACTACGGCAACCCAGAGGCAATTGCCAGCGACGCGCCGCGCGGCGCGGACGACAATGATCTACTGTTGACCTATCAGTTTGATGACAGCGCGGTTATCAACGATGCCAGTGCTTACGCTATCCAGCCTCAGGCCGTCGCCGTGACCCCCGTGCCTGCATCGCTGATTGCTGCAGGCGCCGCAGTCGATGGCGGCCAACTACAGGTAATGCCGCACCCGGCAATCAGTCTCAACGGCAGTGACGGCTTCACTCTCAGCGCATGGGTAAAACCTGCACAGCTGGAGCAGGCCGGAGCAATCTTCACCCTGGCGGATGCTCAGGGTCGCGAGGTGCGCGTCAACCTAAGCGGTGCCTTACTGAAATTACACTCCACTCTCGATGCAGCCAACCCGGCTGAAGCCACCGCCGGTGCACCAATCTCTCTGTCTGAATGGCATCAGCTAGTGCTGGTTGCCAGGCCAGACGGCCTCTCCTTGTTCCTCGATGGAAAACAGGTCACCAACCTGCCGCAGCCATTATCAACCCTGACACTGTCTCCAGTAATTAGTATTGGCGATGGGTCGGGGCTGCAATTCGAAGTCGATGAGATCACCCTGGCCAAGGTTGCTCGCAGCGCCGACTGGATTGCGGCTAGCTACGCGACGATTCAGAAAGATTCACTGATGTTGGCATTCGGCGAAGATGAATCAAAGGACTCAGCCCATGGCGGCGAGGCGTCACACCTGATCTTCATTGCCGGCAAAGTCGATCTGGCCGGCTGGATCGTGATTGTCATCTGTGCCTTCATGGCTCTCGGCGCGGGCATCGTCATAGTCGTCAAAGGTCTGATGGTGGGCCGATACCGCCGCACCACTAATAAATTCATCGACGCCTTCAACCGGGTAGGTGGAGTTCATGCCGACGACGGCGCACAGGTGAACCCGCAATTGAAAGTGTATTCCGAATCACCGCTTTTTCAGCTCTATGCCGCAGGACTCCAGGAGGTCGAACAGCGCCTTGGCCACACTGTCGGCGCACAGGCAGCGGGCCTAAGCGACCGCTCGCTACTGGCGGTTCGCTCAACCATGAACAGCGTGCTGGTGCGTCAGCTGCAAAGACTCAACTCGATGATGGTACTGCTGACCATTGCCATCAGTGGCGGCCCGTTTCTCGGTCTGCTGGGCACGGTGATCGGCATCATGCTGACTTTCGCCGGCATCGCCGCCAGCGGTGAGGTTGACATCAACAGTATTGCTCCCGGCATGGCTGCGGCGCTGCTGGCAACGGTCGCTGGCCTGGCCGTGGCGATACCGGCACTGTTTGGCTACAACTATCTGGCCGGCCGCATCAAGGAACTGAGCGCCGATATGCAGGTATTCATTGAAGAGCTGAGCGGCCGTTTCACCGAAGCCTACGGGGCCTGATCAATGGACATTCGCGCCGACAACGAACCCTATGACGACATCAACATCACCCCGATGCTTGATGTGGCCTATGTATTGCTGGTGATTTTCATCGTCATGACCACCGCAACGGTGCAGGGCATCTCTGTAAACCTGCCCTCAGCGAGCGCCGCCCCAAGCCTGTCGAAACCCCAGACCAAAGCAATCACCATTACTGCTGAGGGTACCGTTTTTCTGGATACCTATCCGGTCTCGATGACTGAACTGGAGAGCCTGCTGGCACAACATCGCGCCGCCAACCCGGAGTTACCGGTAGTGGTCAAAGGTGATGCCCAGATTCAGTACCAACGGGTCGTTGAGGTGCTCGACCTGCTCGGCAACCTCGATATCACCCAGGTCGGACTGGTCACCCAGAATCTGGTCAAGTGAGCGGTTACCGAACTGCCGACAGCCGAGCGAACCAGTGACCAGAGAGCGGTGGATATGGGTTGGTGTCGTCACCCTGTTTCTGCTGTTTGGCGTGGCGCTCTATTTCGCAGTCACCGCCCTGAGCCAGCAGCCGGCGACGCCACCGCAGAAAAAGCAGCAGATCATCTCCCTGGTGAAACCGCCGCCACCTCCACCGCCGGAGGAAAAGATGGAAAAGCCACCAGAACCGGAACTCCAGGAAGAGGTTGAAATACCGGAACTGAGCGAAATGCCGGAGGAAATACCGGAGCTGGGCGACGAACCTCCGCCCGGCGAACAGCTGGGTCTCGATGCAGATGGCTCAGGCGGCGGCGACGCCTTTGGTCTGGTGGCCCGCAAAGGCGGTCGTGGCCTGCTCTCGGGTGACCCGATGGCATGGTACGCGGGCCGCCTGCAGGACTGCATCAACGATCTGCTACAGGACAAGGAGTCAATTCGCACTGTCGGCAGCTACCGGGTAGACCTGCGCGTGCGTGGCCGAAGCGATGGCTCGGTGGAGGTTAAGGTGGTCTCCTCAACCGCTACAGACGAACTGCTCGACCACATCCTGACACAGTTTGATCGACCGATTCGCTGCAATGTCGATCAGCCACCACAGGCACAGGGGCAAGCACTGAAAATCACCCTGATCGGTGAAGGACGCGATTAAGCGGACTCCAGCCAACAGACGATGATCCTTAACCCATTCATTGAAAAAGCACCAACGCTGAGGACAAAAATAATGATCAGGCGATTAGCATCTGCCGGTTGCGTCGCATTGCTTTTGGGGACACCCGCCCACGGCGGAGAACAGGAGGACCTCCTGGAACTGCGAAACACCATTCTCAACCTGATTGGAGCCCTGGTTGAGGAAGGGGTCATCGCACCCGATGCGGCCGCAAACATGGTCAACAAAGCCAAACTCGATGCCGCTGAAGAGGCGCGTCAGGCAGCGCAGGCCGAACAGCCAGCGCCCGGCGAGGTGCGGGTTTCCTACGTACCGGAATTCGTCAAGGATGAGATTCGGGCACAGGTGCGGGCCGAGCTGCGCGACGACGTCCGCGCCGATATCCTGTCACAGGCCAAGCAGGAACGCTGGGGCATTCCTGAAGCGCTGCCGGGCTGGGTCAACAAGGTGAAATTCAAGGGTGATGTGCGGTTGCGGGCCCAGAGCGACATGTTCGCCAACAGCAATGACCTGGGCGTGACCACCTATCTTGACCCAATGGAGGTTAATGCAGCGCGCAACGTTACCGACATAGACACCATTCTCAACACCAACGACGACCGCAACCGCACTCGCATCCGCGCCCGACTGTCGATGGATGCCAAGGTCAACAATTCCCTTTCCGCAGGGTTTCGTCTGGCCACCGGTAACCAGCGCGACCCGGTCTCCACCAACCAGACCCTGGGTCGCACCGGCGGCAAATATGATCTGAGTCTCGACCGTGCCTATCTGCAGTGGCACGACGACAACCTCGATGGCTATCCCTGGCTGGATGTCTGGCTGGGCCGCATTCCCAATCCATGGTTAAGCACCGACCTGGTCTGGGACAGCGACCTCTCCTTCGAAGGGATCGCCTCTACCTTCCGCTACAACCTGGCCGGCAGCGATGATCTCTTCGCGCTTGATGATGACAGCCGCGAACTTTTCCTCACTCTTGGCGCTTTTCCACTGCAGGAATTTGAGCTTTCCGGTGACGATAAATGGCTGGTCGGCGGACAGCTCGGCGGTCGTTTTCAGTTTCGCAGCCAGTCAACCTTTGATATCGGTCTGGCCTACTACAAATACATGAACATTACCGGCGAGCAAAACGATCCCGGGCTGCGCGACAAAGACCATACCGCACCGGAGTTCATGCAGAAGGGCAACAGCCTGTTCAATATCTCCAACGACCTGATCGGAGCGGTTCCCGACCCCAACGACGTGCTGCTGGCGCTGGCCTCAGACTACGAACTGCTCAACCTGACCATGAAGTACGACCTGGCGCGCTTCTCGCCACTGCATATCTGGGTCGAAGCTGATTACGTAAAGAACATTGGCTACGACGAAGATGAAGTGATCAGTCGCAGCGGCGGCAACCTGTTCAACGCCTCAGTCATCGACAAACTGTTCGAAGAACGCAATGAAGGTTACCAGCTAAAACTGGCCATGGGCTCGCCCTCGGTGCTGATGAAGGGCAACTGGCGACTTTCGCTGGCCTACAAATACCTGCAGCGGGATGCGGTACTGGATGCCTTTACCGACTCTGATTTTCACCTCGGTGGCACCGACGCTGAGGGCTGGATACTCGGCGGCGAATACGGCGTTGGTGATAATGCCTATCTCACCGCCCGCTGGTTGTCCGCTGATGAAATTGACGGTCCACCGCTGGGCATTGATGTTTTCCAGCTCGACCTCAACGCCCGATTCTGACCTACCATTCACTCCGCTTCGAGGATCGGTCATGCAACAGATTACCGGCCTGCTTACCCTGTTAATACTTTCTGGTTTCTTCACCCAGGCTGCGACTGCCGCCTCACCCCGCGGAACACCGGCGGGGGGCGGTGGCGATCAGAACGGGCAGCGTTACATCGCTCAGATCAACGCCCTCAAACAACAGGTCGCCGCACAGGCGGGAGAGCTGCAGCAGCTCAACGACCAGCTAACCGAAACCCGTGAGAACCTCGACCTCAGAGAACGGGAGCTGGAAAAAACCGCCGACTCGCGGGACAAGCTTCGCGAGCGCCTCGATCAGGCAATCGAACGAATCAAACGCACCGACGAACGCCTCGAACTGACCCGAAAAAAACTCTCCGGCGCTCGCTATCAGATCAGCAACCTCAGCGCTCACAAGCTCGACCTGGAGGAACTTGACCAGTTACAGAAGCAGCAACTACTGCTCTGTGAGGACAAGAACATTGCCCTCTACCAGGCCAACCTGGAGATGGCTGATCGCTACAAAAACAAAGGCATAGGCACCTCCCTGCTACAGCGCGAACCGGTCACCGGTTTGAAACAGGTGGAAATCGAAAATATTCTTGAGGAGTATCGCGACAAGCTCGACCAGCAGATCTACCAAACACCGCAGGCCGCCATCACCCTGCCTGAGGAACCCGGCGTGGTTAAATTCTGAGCAGCCACCGCGTTAGCCGTTCCCGGAACCATTCCCGGAACCATTCCCGGGCAAATCTCCTGCAATTTTAATATTTCCTAAACCGATCTGTAACACGCTGGCGTTAGTCTGGGCATCCGACACCCCCCGCAACCTGGACACATGGGGGCCTGACCTCAAACTTCAGCGAGGTAACGACCGTGTTACTCAACTCTCTCACCTCATCTGCACCGCTGCGGCAACTGCTGGCGGGCATCGGCGGCCTGATTTTCGCCACCGGCGCCAGCGCTGTACCCACGCTTAATTTCGACGGCACGCTCGACTATGTGGCCAGCAGCGGCGCTTTGACACTCACAGCAGAGCTGTCGGGCTATCAGGACATCAGCGTCACACCAACCCTGGGCGGCAGTTTAATGTCTCTTAGCGCCACCCTGGATAGCTCCAGCTCGACCCCCCTCGGCTTCGGCTTCGAAGAGGTAACGGGCAATTTCATTGGCGGCACTGCCACACCTGACCTTTCAATTGTAGACGGCAGCACGGTGAATCTGCTGGAAGCAGACATTATTTCGCTGTCTCTGGTCGGACTGAGCGGACCCGGATTACCGGGAACCTCCGGCACCCTCGAAGGGATTCTGACCCCACTCAGTGGTCTGCTGCTCAATGACTTTACCAATCCATCTTCACTGATCGCGCTGGTGGTCAATCTCGATATCAGCTTTAGCGCCGGTATGTTTCTGCAGGATTTTTCTGGCCTCACCAACAGCACGGGTGCAGGCAACGGAATTCAGGCCCTCCCGGTCCCGGAACCCACCATTCCGCTATTGTTTGGCACAGCATTAGTTCTACCTGCCTTACGCAGGTTGACCACTCACACCCACCACATCTGACTGACTCGGCCAAAAAGGATGAAAGCCATGAACCTGAACTTCGTCAAAAGTGCCTTTCTGGCGCTGACACTGGGATTCTCATCACACCTCTCCGCTGCAGTTACGCTGCCGCATGCCGACCTTGGCACACTGCCGTCAGAATCTGATGCCGGAGTGTCACAAACCGGTGGATTACTGTCGATAGACGGATCACTCGCTAATTTTATCGACGCTGGCGGTAATGTTGTTCCTATAGCGGCACCAGTGGATTTTCGCCTGCTGTCGGGCCCGCAGAGTGTGCTAGTAGCCGGTTCAGTCTGGTCTTATGGTGCGGGAGATCTGTGCATCGGCAGCAGCTGCGGCACCAGCCTGACATCCGGCACCCTGCTGACTGCCAGTTTCAGCAATCTGATGATGACCCACGCCGGTAGTCAATATCTGCTCTCCGCCACGCTGAACTACACCGGCGGTAGCCTGGTCAACGGCATCATCGATGGACAATTTGAAGCCCTGCTTACCAATCTGACAGGCGATACCGAGGGCAACTTCAACGCAGACTTTTCAGGCGTTATCGGTGCCGTAAATCCGTCAGCTGTGCCCTTGCCGGCATCGGCCTGGCTGTTTGCTGGTGCGCTCGGTCTGCTCGGCTCCCGTCGCCTGCGCAAACCCGCGCTGCCCGTCTAAGCGGGTCGTCCCCAGACACCCACGCCGGAGTGGTGCAACCCGTTGCACCACTCCGGTGTCAATTTCAGCTGCGCTCGCAACCCACCGGGTGCCCATCAACGCTAGACCGTAACCTGCCTGTAACACCAATGTATTACGCTGGCCAGCCTGTTATTAACCGCCGGACATTACCCCACAATGCGCATTATTCTCGACGGCTGGCTTTACCTGATAGTGCTGGCGCTCTCTACCTCAGCATTCGCCGGCGACCAGGGAACCTATGCAGTACAACCGGGTGACCTGCTGAAAATCCACGTCTGGGACGAACCTGACCTCAATCTTGAAACCCTGGTGCGCCCCGACGGATATATCACCCTGCCGCTGGCCGGAGAAATCAGCGCCGCAGGATCGACCCCGGCGCAGATTACCAACCTGATTGAGACACGCCTTACCACGCTGATACCCGACCCGGTCGTCACCGTGGCCGTGCTCGATTCTGCTGGATACACCGCTTACGTGCTTGGGCAGGTAAACCGCCCCGGTGGTTTCACCATGCAACGACCACTTGATGTGATGCAGGCGCTGAGTATTGCCGGTGGTATGACCCCTTTCGCGAAGACCGCAAAAATACGCATTTTACGCCGCGACCAGAATGGTCAACAGGCTATCGGTTTCGATTACGGCGAAGTCGCCGCCGGCAAGAAACTGGAGCAAAACCTGCTGCTGCAACCCGGTGATGTGGTCGTTGTTCCGTGATCAGCCAGGATCTATCCAGCCAATCCCCGACAAAGCTCGAGTCACCAGTCTACCGATGCTTTGGCTGCGTGCCGCTACCATCTGCGTTGCTTTGACAATGCTACCGGTCACAACGTCATGGAGTGGTGAAACCCGTGTTCAGACGCAGCTCAGCAGCCGTTATGAACACGATGACAACCTTACCCTGCAGGTCGACGATACCATCTCTACCGGCAAATGGGTCACCAACCTCTCAGGCAAATGGAACCACCAAACCCCGCGGCTCAGTCTCGATTTACGCGGGCTGATTACTGATCGTAACCACCTGGATGCACGAAGATTTGACAGCACCGATGTCGACATTGCATCGACCCTGAATTGGCAGGGACAGCGCCTCGGCTATAGCGTTGAAGTCTCGGTCAGCGAAGATACCAGCCTCACCAGCGAAGTAGACACGTCCGGACTGGTCGGCAGCGGTGTTGACCGCCAGTCATGGCGTTTTTCACCCCAGCTGAACTATCGCATCAATCAGCGTTGGCAACTTCTGTTCTCTTCTTTCGCCACCGACGTCGATTACGATACCGGCAGCGGCCTGCAGGATTACGACTACAACGCCGTCCAGGCGGGAGTCACTTTCGAGCTGAAACCGCGCCAGCAGATCAGCGCATTTCTATCGCGCAGCGACTATCAGGCGCAACTCAGCGGCCTGCAAACGAGTTCTGACAGTCTGTTGTTGGGATGGAACTACCAACTCAACGAAGTCTGGTCAACACGGGTTTCCGCTGGCCTGGAAACAACGAAGATTGAGCAACCCACTTTCTCCACCGGTGCTGAAAGCAGGTTGCACGGAGAATCAGTCGATATCAGCCTGGGCAGAGTCGGAGAACGATCACAACAGCATTTTTCCGCGTCGCGGTCGCTGGTACCTAGCGGCAGTGGCATCCTGCTGACCCGCGACGACCTGAAACTGGAATCGCGGACGCAGCTCACTGAGAAAATCAGCGTGGTCGGCAGCATCCGACAGTTGACGACGGAAAATTTTTCCACCCAGAACCAGCTTTCCGAGCGCACCTACCGCGAAATAGACCTGGCCTTGAACTGGCAGTGGAACCGCTACTGGGCAGCGCGTATGCGTGTGATCAACGCCACCCAGGAGCGCGACACAGATACCAACGAATCACGCCGCAACCGTATCTCTTTGTCGATCAGCTTCAGCCCCGAAGCGCGGCGGCTCGCTCACTAATCGTTACCCAGGTCGACGCAATGGCAACTGCCTATTCAGATTTCTATGACGCTCGTGAGGAAACCAGCAGCGACAAACCACGCCTGAACCTGAAACAGGTGCTCCGGCGGCGCTATCGTGAAGCCACTGCCCTGGCGCTGGTAGTGCTGGTCATCGGCCTGGCGGCAACTTTCGGGCTACCGGCCCAATTCCGCTCGCAGGCGATCATCCTCATCGAGCAGCAGGACATTCCCCAGGAGCTGATCCGCTCCACCGTTACCGGCTTCGCCGATCAGCGGGTGGAGATGATTCGTCAGCGGGTCATGACCAGCGCCAACCTAACCCGCATCATTGATCGCTTCGACCTCTACGCCGAAGATCGTCAGCGGCAACCGCGTGAGGTGATCCTGGAACAGATGCGCGACGCCATCAACCAGGACATGATCAGCGCCGATGTAGTCGACCCACGTAGCGGCCGCCCCACGCAGGCAACCATCGCCTTCTCCCTTTCATTCGATCACCAATCCGCTACCACTGCACAGGCCGTGGCTAACGAACTGGTAAGCCTGTTTCTGCAGGAAAACATCAAAAACCGCTCCGAAAGCGCAAGCGAAACCTCATCGTTCCTCACTGCTGAAGCCAATAAACTCGACAGCACCATCACCACGCTGGAAAAGCAGATGGCAAGATTCAAGGAAATCAACGCCGACAGCCTC
This sequence comes from Immundisolibacteraceae bacterium, assembly GCA_052031065.1. GTDB lineage: Bacteria > Pseudomonadota > Gammaproteobacteria > Immundisolibacterales > Immundisolibacteraceae > JBPEXY01. Next base: position 46,362 of record JBPEXY010000166.1, read on the forward strand.
CCGGAACTTCTGCAGCTCAACCTGCAGATGCTCGACCGACACGACAACCAGTTACAGGAGATCAACCGCCAGCTCAGCTCACTGGAAGAGCAGAAAATTCACCTGCAAAGCCAGTTGGCACTGACCCGCCCCTACGACCAGATGGTGGCGGAAAACGGCCAGCGCATCATGGGACCAGCAGACCGGCTGAAGATTCTGCAAACAGAGCTGATCTCGCTACGGGCCAGTTACGCCGAGGAGCATCCACGGATCATCCGCGTGTCGCGGGAAATCGATGCACTAAAAGCGGAGACTGGTGGATCAGACCCTGGCGCCGATCTACAGGCAAAGCTCGCAGCGTTGCAGGCAGAACTGGCAACGGCATCCCAGAACTACGGTGAAGAACATCCAGAAATCAGGAAGCTCAACCGACTCATTGCAGGACTTGAAGAAGGCCTGGAGTCATCGCACCCGGCCGCGCAGGTTGCTGCCGGCACGCCAGACAATCCACTCTACATCGACCTGCAAGCACGACTGAAAACGGTAACATCCAATGAGCAGTCGTACCTGGACCGACGTGGCGAACTGGAAGAGAAAATCCAGTTGCTGGAAACCGCGATTCAACGTACTCCCGAAGTGGAACAGGGCTACAAAAAGCTGGCTCGTGATTATGACAACGCCATGCTCAAGTACCGTGAAATCAAGAATAAACAGATGGAAGCACAACTCGCCGAGTCTCTCGAGAGCGGGCGCAAAGGTGAACGCTTTACCCTCATCGAACCGCCCCTGCTACCCGAAGAACCGGTAAGCCCGAACCGACCGGTATTACTGGTGTTGAGCCTGCTGCTTGGTGCCGGCGCATTTGCCGGTACGATTGCGCTGCGTGAAAGCACCGACCCGAGCATCCACCACCCGGAAGAGCTGGAACAAATCACCGGTGAACTGCCCCTGGCAGCGATCCCGACCATTACCACGATTACGGAGCGTTCGCGTCAGCAGCAGCGCAAACGCCAGGCGCTGATCGCCACGGTGACGATGCTCACCGTGGCATTGATCGCCTTCCATCTTCTGATCATGCCGCTTGACGTTGCCTGGTTCGTCGCCATGCGCCGTCTGGGCATCTGACCCGCTCACTGCCGAAGAGAATTTGCCGATGTCGCGCTCATTCGCCACCAAGTCCATTGCCTACAACCAGACCCGCAACATCAGCCGCAATATCGACTACTGGGAGCGCCACCGAATCCTCACTCCCAAAAGCGATGCGGCGATCATCAATGCCTATAAGATGTTGCGCACCCGTCTGCTTGAACAGGCCACCCGGAATCACTGGCGAGCCTTTGGCGTCACCAGTGTGCATAGTGGTGCAGGCAAAACCGTTTCGTCGATCAATCTTGCTATCAGCCTGAGCCAGGAATACAACCACACGGTGATGTTGGTTGACCTTGATCTGAATAACCCCAGCATCAGCAACTATCTCGATCTTCAGCCGACAGTGGGTCTGCTCGATTACCTGGAAGGCTCAGCGTCATTGGCGGAGGTACTGGTCAACCCCGGCACCCCGGGGCTGGTGGTTCTGCCCGGTCGTGAAGGTGTGACCAGCTCTTCCGAGATTCTCTCTACACCGCCGGTGGTGGAACTGGCAACCGACCTGCGCGACCGCTACCCCGACCGGATCGTGCTGTTTGACCTGCCGGCAGTGACCGAGACTGACGATGTAATGCTGTTCTCCCCCTGCCTTGACGCTTACCTGCTGGTGGTTGAAGCGGGGAAAAACACCCCTCAGCAGTTAAAGCAGGCCATGGCGCTGCTCGGCAATACACCCTGTGCCGGCACCCTGCTCAATCAAAGTAACCGCTAAGGGCGCTCTAGGCCAAGCAACATCCGGATTGCAGCAATGTCACCACTACCCGGAAGGGTTCTATTACTCGCCGCTCGACTATCCAGGGGGATGAGGCGCTATTTTTTAAGACCACTGTTCCAGTCGTGCGGCGACAACGTCAAATTTGACCCAGGCGATTATTTCACCTATTCCACCATCACCCTTGGTAACGATGTCTATATCGGTCCCGGCGCACACTTCAGCGCCAGTAACAGCGCGATTACCATTGGCAACAAAGTCATGTTTGGACCCGGTGTCACCATAATAGGAGGAGACCACAATACCGCCGAAGTGGGGCGCTACATGAAGGATGTTAAGGAAAAACGGCCACAGGACGACCAGCCGGTGTTCATTCATGATGACGTCTGGGTCGGCGCCAACGCCACCATATTGAAGGGCGTTGTTATCGGCAGCGGGTCAATCATTGCTGCTGGTGCCCTGGTGATCGATTCAGTCGCGGAGAACAGTATTGTCGGTGGCGTACCGGCCCGCCTGCTCAAGCCACGCTTTAGTAAAGAACAGCTGCAGCAACACAGGACGTTACTAAAACAGCAGACCCGCCCCGCTTTTGCGAAATAAACGCTGATAGAGTAGCGCCAAGGCTGCGACGCAATCTTCGTCAGCGACGGGCTTGCACTCTCCCCTGCCGGCAGCAAGATCCTTAATGGCGACGGTCACCACACGCAGCAGATCGGCCTCATCGCGAGTACCGAACAGCCGCACCCCGGCAGGACGCCGGGTAACATCTGACGCAATGGTGATACAACCGGCAGCCAGCGATTCGCGTACCGATAACGCATCGCCGTCAGTGTTAGTAGTACGCAGAGCGATGTCAGCCCGCTGCAAAAGGCGGACGTAGGAGAGCGCACCACGGTGAATCAGGCAATGATCGGCAAGGGCATGGTTGTTGATGAACGCCTCGGCGCTCGTCAGTTTCTCCTCTCCACCCTCGGGGTTGGCGACAACAAACAGCAGCGCGGCCGCCACACCCTGATCTCGCAATGACTGAATCAGCGCCAGACAGTGATCCAGACCGTAAAGGTCTGCCCCGGCGTGGTCATTCAAACGGTAGGCATTGGAAACCAGCAGCAGCCGCCCGGCGCAGGCCTGCTGCTCGATCCACGACACCACCGTTTGTGGAAGGGGCGGTTCTGACGCTGCAACCCCCTGCACATAGGCTGGTGCCACCAAACCCGGCAGCGCCAGTTGCTGAGCAATTTCTTCACTGACAAACACCAGCTCGCTGCCGGTCGCCCGCAGCAGGAGTCGCCACAATCGGGTGGTCATTCCGCCGGCGCGCCATGAATGGAAGGTGATCACCGCAGGTTTGCCAAACAGCACAGCACTAAATAGATGTAACAGCCGGAACCAGTGGACCGAACTGTGAATGTGCAACAGGTCAGCCTGGCGAACCAGCCGTATGTAGCGACGCAGATTGAAACTGCGCAAAAAGAAATGGTCTTGTTTGCGGTCCGGGGATTCATCACAGATGGCGACCCGCAAGCCCCGCTCCTCCAGTCGCTGACTGAGCCGCTGAATATGCACGCTCACCCCGCCAACCGGCGCTGGCCAGGGGCCGCACATCAACACCTTCGGCACCCGCCCGTTCTCAGATGGACTACTGGTTTTTTGCAACCCGGCACTCCCGGCCGAAACTTCGCCGGCAGACCCCTTTATCGATCATCAGGAATATCCAAACTGTTGCAATTCACGACGCAGCGCAATCTCCGCCAACTGCCGCTCCCGTTTCGGTAGATGTTCGCGCCAGCGTTCATTGACCGCACGATCAAAACCGGTTGCTTCACTCCCTCCGGTCTGACCAAACGATGAACTGCGAATTCGCGGCCCCAACATCGCCGCTTCAAACCCGACACCGAGAAACGCGGCCATCGCTCTGATCTGCTGCTCCGGCTGCTCAAGCAACCGTTCAAAACTGGAATGAAAGTATCGCGGATCTTCGGCCATGGCCCGATGTAACCGCCCGGTATGGCGAAATCGGCTGATCAGATAGAGGAGTCTCTGCAGCGGTCGGCGTCGTGAAATCCTTGCACCATCTCTTGCGTAAACACCATAGCGGGCATCCATCGACACCATGGAGGCGTAGATCGCACGCGGATCCCGTACCAGATGAATCACCCGCGCGTCAGGAAACCATTGCAACAATCTCGACACCTGACTGATGTCGACCGGGAACTTGGCTCCCGCCACCGACTTGCCGCGCGATGTGGCCTGCAGCGATATCAGACTCAGAAAAATGCCGCGCAGGTCCCTGCCATTCTGGTTAATTTCCGCCACCAACTGCTGGCGGTCCAGGTCATAAATGGTCTGCGGCGGGTTGTCACGCTGCTCAGCCGGAGGCGGCTGCCAGAACGTGCCGGCCAACCGTCCCGAATACATCTGATCGAGCAGTTCAGAGAGGTTATTGTCATGCTTCAGCGCACCGGCGGAGGCGGCTGCCCTGGCAAAATCGCGTCTCAACCACCAGGGCGCCAGATAGTGCAGCTCATCCACCAGATTCAGCTGTGAATGGCCATTAAGGATATCGGCGTGTAGTTTCGACCCGGTACGCGCACAACCGACGATGAAAATCGGTTTCATATTATTGCTCTCCATCATCTACCAACTAGTGGACGCGCACGCAGTAACCACGTGGTTTGGCTGGTTCCAGAAAGGGGCCCAAAGCGAGCGCCTCTATCTGCGCCTCATTGAGCATACTGTACTCAAACAGCCCGACACCGTTGCCCCGCCGCGAAAAGGCTCTCCCACGGGCAATAAAATCGGCCACGGTTGCTGCCGGTAATACCTCCACCTTACGGGTCGCCTTGCGCATGGTGCTGTAGGAGAAATTACCCACCAGCAACATCAGCCGATGAGGATTCGACAGCTGCGCACGGATGTCGCTGATCACCTCGATATCCTCATCACTGACGGTCAGGTACTGCATCTGAAAAATCAGGTCAATGTGGTTGTTATTGAGCCAACCTGCGGCATCCACCCCCTGCAACTGCAACTCTTCAACCTCCAGGTGCGTATCGATGCTGATCGGCACTTCGGGTCGATGCACCCTGATAGCCCCAACAACCTCCTGAATCATCAACGTCACTGCGCGTCGGTTCCACTGCAGTAACCGTTCGTAGGCAGCGCTGTTAACCTGCCGGGCCAGCAGGTCAACGGACAGCGAATGGCCCGTGCGCTGCAGATAATCCTGTTGGCACAGATCGGCACGGCAGACGCCACCCGCACGAACATAATCCAGGTTGAACCCATCGACCGGGTAGCGCTCTGCCACTTCGCCCACCAGGTCAGCGATAAACCGGCGAAAATCCTCGCGGTGGACATTAAAGAAGTTAGTCGGCGTTCCGTCGTCGTGGTAGACCGGCATAAAGTCCGCCTGCCGTTTACTCAGCGTAAACCAGGGGTGTACCTCCAGACCGTTAGCGTGGGCCTGTTCAATCAGGTAGGCCAGCGGGTCAAAATCAGCCACCACCCCTTTTTTCAGCCACTTCATCTCTTTTTCAGCAAACTGGCTGGGCCAGCCGCTGCCACGCCCTTTCCAGACCGCCGGCACCAGCACATTAAACCCGGCTCGTCTGGCCTGACGGATCAGCCGATCCGCCCCCTTTCTGGTGATCCAGCTGAAGCCACCGGCAAACAGGTAGCGATTCTCAGTTAACCCTTCCGCTACCGGACCATCGCAGTCCTGGCTGCGAGCTCCACCGCAAGCCAACAGCAACAGCGCCCCGGCAAAAAAACAGCGCCGTGCGAAGGTTACGCCAGGTCGGGTCACCCGATTGGCCCCGCACTGAGCATTGGTTTTCGCGAACGCGCTCGCATACGCTGTTGAGCCAGCCCATAGCGCCGGTAGTAGACCGGTGCCTGATCCAGGTAGATCAACACCATGAACAGGATCTGCGCCAGCCCAAACCGGCTAACGTAACTGTTACTGACCAGATTCATCACCAACACCGCGAGAAAAAAACCTCTGAATACCGCCCGTTCCAGGCCCACCAGGCGGCCAATCTGATTCCAGACCGCGCTATACAGCAGGATTAACAACAACAGACCGATGATGCCGTAATCGATGAGCACGTGGAGATAGTCGTTGTGGCTGTCAAACTGCACTTCATTACTTTGCAGGGCGCCCCAGTGGGAGTCGGACTCTACAAAATGGCCCCCCAGCCCCTTTCCAACCAGCTGGCGATCCAGGGGCGTCTCGGCGAAATCAGTCAGCTTGTCACCCCAGATCAGCAATCGGCCGGATCCGGCCTTTTCGATACTGTCGCGGCCTTCTACGGCGTCAATTACATCCATGAACACCAACCGGATCATCTCGGTCTGGGTTGAAGCCATCAGCCCACCGGCAACAACCAGTAACAGCAGATAGCGCTTTCCCAGACTCCAGCAGACGATTGGAAAAAAGATCAGCAATCCGAGATAAACCGTACGCACATGCGAATGGAACATACAGTAGAACGCACCCAGCCAGAGCAGCATCAGGTAGAGCCAGAACACCCTGCTGATACCGACCCGACCGCCCGCCGGGCTCGAGGCGACCGCATAGAGCAGCACCGTCAGCATCAACACCAGGCCCATGCTGTGACCCATCGGATGGATCTGGCTGTAGACCCCCGAAAAGCGCTCCACGCCACTGAAAAAATCGACATCAACATTGCCCTGCCGGTGTCGAATCAGCCAGGCACTGGCAAACACCGGCGGCGCGAAACCAACCAGCATCGTCTGCAGTGCGCGCACAAACAGGCGTTTGCTGCTGATTAACCGGCGAAAGATCAGATAGCTGACCAGTGGCGCGAGCAGCTTGATAAATCCGTCGGCAGACGCATTGGGGGAAAAAAATAGTGCTACCAGCACGCCCCAGCCAACATAGAGCAGCAGCAACTTCTCGATCCTGCTCAACTGCAGGGCGTTACTCTTGCCAAGCACCATTAAACCCAGCAGTAACAAAGGCGCAAAGTAGAGACCATTAAACAGCGCAAAGCCGCCGAGGCCGGCAACCGAAATATCTGTTTCAATGAACAGCACCGGTCGTAGAAAATAGAGCAACTGTGCCAGCAACGTTTCCATTACACCGGCTTCCCGAAATTCTGCCGAGAGGCTGCGAACATCAGCTTCTGCACCGGCGAATGCCAACAGCAGCACCATAGGGCAGAGGCGCACAGATTTGCCCAGCCAGCTGGGTCAACATAAAACCGAGCAGGAAAGTCAACGCACTCACCTGAACCAGTGCGACCACACCCCAGTGACGTAGCGCCAGATAGCCCAGCACCAGGTGAAGAAGTGTGGTTAGCAGGCTGATCCAGCCCAATATTGCTGTACGGCGGGCGTGCATCACCTGCACATCTGCCACCTTCATCGCCAGAAACGCCTGACCAATCACCGCCCAGTAAAGTAGCTGCGGGCTGTCGGGATAATCGCTACCCAGCATCAGCCGGCAGATCGGCTCAGCGGCGACAGCCACAGCGCAGGCAAGCGCTGCCACAATCAACCACAACAACAGGAACAGTCGCGTCAACTGCAATAGCGACGCTGGGTCGTGATCCGCCAGCGCGCGGAGCATCCGTGGTTCCCAGGCGGTCCTGAATATCCGTCCGAGGGTGAACAACACCAGACTAATCTGAAACGCCGCCGCGTAAGAACCTATCAGCGCCCCTCCCGCGAAGGCACTTAACAGCAGCCGATCAATACCGGTCCGCGACCAGGCTGACAAGCCATGGGGGATCAGCGGTAAACCGAATTTAAGAATCGAATGCAGGTGAACGCCAGTGAACGGCCAGATATGTAACCGTCGCTCTCTGCTCATCAGAACCAGACTGAGCAGCGCAAACAAAACACTGGCAACCGCGATTCCCCCTGCCCGTCCCTGCCACGACAGTTGCAGGGGCAACACCAGGTATAAAGACAGCCCCATATTCAATGCAGTCTGTGCAACCCGATAACCACCGTAGTGCAACGGCCGCTGCTCAACCTGCCAAAGCGTCAGACGAGCAACATTGATCGCCTCAGCCAGTGCCGCAACAACCGCCAACGCCACCCACGACGATGGTATCAGCAGCCATCGCTGCAGTTCGGGCAGACACAGCAACAGCGCCACCACAGCCAGGGAAAACAGGGTAGACAGCACGATCAGCGTGCCCAGAAAACGGGCGAATTCGTCCCCCGGGTAGCGAAAATAGAACACCTTGATCGCGCCGGAAACTCCCAGGCTCACCACCACCAGCGAGACCGCATGCAGGGTCTCGAACATCGCCACGTGGCCAAACTCTGCGGGATTGAGGACACGGGCCATCACCGGCAGAAGCAGGAACGGCATCATCTTGTTAATCAGCTCAGTCAGGCCGTAACAGAGGAAATCGTTACGAAAAGACGAGCGTCTGCCGGAACTGCTCACCGGTGACCCGCTATTTACCAACAACTCCACCTACAACTGCCTGATAGTCACAGAAAACCGAACCGGCAAACTCTAAACCGAACCGGCAAATCCTTGACGCGCCCCGACACCGATTCACGCTGCGCGGAAAACCGCAGAATACTAATCACCATTGATTGCGAATTGATGACAGCGGTCCGGCATACACCGAAATAGTATTGGCATTCAGCGTCTTCACATTGTCATCGTTTTGAAGCAACTGAACCTTAAGATCGTCGCGGATTTAATTTCGGCAGGTACAGATCTCCCACGATGAAACAGGTTGTCCAGAACTACAGATCCGGCGAGTTAAAAGTCGACGAAGTCCCTCCGCCAGTACCTAAACCAGGCTGGGTCCAGGTTGCCAACCACTGCTCGCTGATCAGCGCCGGTACTGAACGCAGCACCGTTACCATGGCCAAAAAGAGCCTCGCAGGGAAGGCCCAGGCTCGCCCGGACCTGGTACGTAAAGTGGTCAGTCAGGTACAGAAAGAAGGGCTTGTCGATACCGCGCGCATGGTCATGGGCAGGCTCGATACTCGCGCCGCTCTGGGCTACAGCTGCGCCGGGGTGGTCGTTGATGTCGGCGCTGCAGACTGTGGTTTTGCGGTTGGCGACCGGGTCGCCTGCGCTGGTCAGAACTACGCCTCACACGCCGAACTGGTCAACATACCGAAAAACCTCTGCGTGAAAATTCCCGATACGGTGTCGATGGAAGACGCCGCATACGTCGCCCTGGGGTCCATCGCTCTTCAGGGTGTGCGTCAGGCAGACCCCAAGCTTGGCGAGATAGTGGCGGTGGTCGGCCTCGGGCTTCTCGGCCAACTGGTGGTGCAACTGCTGAAAGCCAACGGTTGCACCGTTATTGCCACCGACCTGGAGCCCGGCAAACTGGAACTGGCCACCGCTCTAGGGGCCGATCATGCAGTGACAGGCAGCAACTTCACCCGAACCTGCGAGGCCGCAACCTCTGGCTATGGTGTCGATGCTGTGATCCTGACTGCCAGCAGCAAAAGCAGCGAGCCGGTCACCATGGCCGGCGAGGTGTGTCGGCGCAAGGGCCGGGTGGTCGTGGTGGGGGCCACCGGCATGGACATCCCGCGGGAGGATTATTACGCCAAAGAGCTGGAGTTGAGACTCTCTACCTCGTATGGGCCGGGCCGTTATGATCCTGATTACGAGGAGGGCGGCCACGATTACCCCTATGGCTATGTACGCTGGAGCGAGCAGCGCAATATGGCCGCGTTTCTAGACCTGGTGGCAGCCACCTCAGTCAACCTGAAACCACTTACCACTCACCGCTTCGATATCAGTGAAGCTGAACAGGCCTACGAGCTGATCACCAGTAACTCGGAGCCTTTCATCGGCATTTGTCTGCAGTATGCCGACGAGGGCGTAAGCCCTGCCAGAACCAACCGGGTAGTCATCAGCCAGAACGTCAAGCCAGTGGCCGCAGTGGAGCTGGGCATTATCGGCGCCGGGAACCACATCCGCGATATGGTGCTGCCTCGGCTAAAACAACATCCGTCGGTCAATTTGCGCGCTGTCTGCAGCCAGACCGGCATCAGCGCCAGAACCACCGCCGAGCGTCACGGCGCAAACAGCTGCTACACCGACTATCGCGAACTGCTGGCGGACACCTCCATCAACACCGTGGTGATCGGTACCCGGCACGACAGCCACGCCGAGATCGTTATCGCATCGCTGCAGGCCGGCAAACATGTGCTGGTAGAAAAACCGCTCTGTCTTAGCCATGAGCAGTTGCAGCAGATCGATGCCGCCTTCGCCAGCGCCAACCACCACCAGCATACGGTGTTGCAGATCGGATTTAACCGGCGCTATTCAAGCCATACCCAGTTTATTCGCCAGCAGTTCCTCAACCGCAGCGACCCACTGATGATGCTCTACCGGGTCAACGCTGGCGCAGTACCCGCTGATCACTGGATTCAGGACCCCACTGTGGGTGGCGGACGAATCATTGGCGAGGCATGCCATTTCATCGACTACATGGTCGCCGTCAGCCAGAGCCTGCCAACCGCCATTCATTGTCAGGCAATTGGACAGCACAGCAGCCGGGTCACCAATGACAAGGCGATCCTTAACATCCATTTCGAAGATGGCTCCATCGGCACCGTGTTCTACGCCGCAGACGGCGACAAGAGTCTCGCCAAGGAGCGCTTCGAGGCCTTTGCCGACGGCCGCTCCGTGGTGCTCGAAGATTTCGTCACCACCACCGCCGGCTACCGGGGTAAATGTGCAAAACACACTTCCCGTAAACGCGACAAGGGCTTTGCTGGTGAAGTGGAAAATTTCGTCGACAGCATTCGTCGGGGAGACGATCCGCAACCGGCCTATGAGCAGGCCCGCGCCGTCACCCTGACCACCCTGAAGGCGGTGGAAAGCCTGCGCCAGGGATTACCGCTGCCGCTAGACTGAGCACCTCCGGCACTGGCGTGAAACGACTCCTCTGGTATTGGCATCGGCTGTCAAAAATGTCAGCCGGTGAACTGCTGCACCGGCTGACCGAACAGGCCGGCCTGCGCCATCTGCAACGCGATGCGCTGCGTTTGCGACGGCAGCGTTACGATCACCAGCAGTACCGCTTCTGCACCAGTCTGCAGCCGCTGCTTCCAGCTCTACCACTGGCCAGCCCCAGCGTTGAGGCCGACCAGCTACTGACCGGCAACTGGCCGGCACTGGGGTATCCCTGGCAGTTCATCGACTCACCGAGACTCTGGCTGCAGGCGCCGGATAGTGACCGCGAATGGCCAAACCAGGCGTTCCAGAAGATCAACTACCGCGAAGACAATCCCTTTGGCGATGCCCGTGTGGCCTGGGAACCGGCGAGGCTACAGCAGCTGTTTGCCATCGCCCGCGAAGCCCAGCGACAGCCCGCACCCGTACAGGGTCGACTCCTGCAGTTGTTCGCTGACACTTTTGACTCCTGGATTAGCCAGAACCCACCCTACCAGGGCGTCCATTACGTCTCGGCAATGGAATGCGCGCTACGGCTGATCGCGGTTTGTCACGCCTTTGATCTACTGCGTGGCCTGGCCGGGGGCCACCGGCAATCGATACAGCAACTACCAGGAATGGTTCATGCCCACGCCAGGCTGATCAGCCAACGACTGTCACTCTATAGCTCCGCCGGTAACCACACGATTGCCGAAGCCGCCGGGCTGGTTTATGCAGGCACCCTGTTCCCGGAGTTTGACGAATCGAAAAGCTGGCTGAAAGTCGGCACCGAGCTGATCAGCCGGGAGGCGGACCGGCAGATTCTCGCCGACGGGGGCGGTATCGAACAGGCCTTCTGGTACCACCTGTTCGTGGTCGATCTCTGCGGACTCTGCCGGCTGCTGCTGGATCACTACGACTTTAAGGTACCGGGAAGCCTGTCTTCCGCGACCGACCGAGGTGTAGCGTTTCTCAACCAGATTGCCACCAGCGCAAAGACAGTGCCGAGAACCGGCGATGCGGACGACGGTCACGCCCTGAGTGCGGATCTGATGCTGAGCTGGCAACCCGACAGAGCGGGTGATTCACACAGGTGTGACCACAGACTTTCCCTCAACATTTTTTCAGAAAGTGGCTATAGCCTGATCAAACTGCACCAGCAGTCCAGCGGGTCAGCTGACAACACCGTGAAAGTGCTTTTCGACCATGGTCCGCTGGGAATGCCGCCCAACGCCGGTCACGGCCATGCGGACGCGCTGTCGGTACAACTGTCGATTGGCGGCAGTGCGCTGCTGATCGACCCCGGAACCGGTAGCTATAACAGCGGCCATAGCGGACTGCCACCCACTGGCAACGAACTCTCCTGGCGCCACTATTTCCGCAGTACGGCGGCCCACAACACCGTCAACATTGGCGGTGAAGACCAGACCCGGCAACTGGGTAATTTTCTCTGGTCACAAAACTTTAACGCTCAGTTGGTAGAACAGCACCGTGATCAGCAGCAGATCGCCCTGCTCGCCTGTCACGATGGATACCAGCGCCATGGTGTGCGCCATTGGCGCGGCATCTGCCTGACCATTGCCGGCCAACTGCTGATCTGGGACCAGCTGCAAGGTTCACTGGCAGGCCCGGCCAGGCTGCACTGGCATCTTGGCGGCAGGGTAGAACAGACCTCTGCAGGATGGCGGCTGGAAGCAAATGGATTTGGCCTGGAGATTCGTGCCACTGGCGGCGAAGCCCGGCTTTATAGCGCCAATGCAACCTCGCCACTTGGCTGGCGCTCACCAGGTTACGGAGAACTGCAGGCGGGCCAGACGCTGATTGTGGAGCAGGCAGACACAGACACCCCCGAGTGGATTACCGAAACAAGCTGCTTTGGACCCGAAGCCGTCCCCGACAGGCAGATACCCTTCGATTACAGCGGATGGATCAGAACATGGAAACAGACAATTTCAACATTCAGCGCACCACCCTGCTAGGGACGCCGGTCGACCTGGTGAACATGGACAGCGCCCTGCAATGGGTGGCACGCCAGGTCACGGAAGGTACCTACGCGAGGACGGTTCTGGCAGTCAACCCTGAGAAGGTCATCAAGGCTCAGGAGGACAGCGAGCTGCAGGAAGCACTGGTCCATGCCGGTCTGTTGATACCCGACGGCATCGGCGTCGTTGTTGGCCTGCGGCGCAGCAGAAAAAGGAACGACCAGCCCGTCAACCGGGTAGCGGGTGCGGACCTGATGGTCGAAATCTGCGCCCAGGCTGCCCGTCTGGGTCACCGCATCTTTCTCTACGGCGCTCATCCGGACGTCAACAGCCAGGCTGCCAGCGTACTTCGCCACCGCTTTCCCACGCTGCAGATTGCCGGTGCCGTGCACGGCTATCTCGATGAAGATCAACAATCCGGGCTGGTCGAACAGATTAACCGCAGCAATGCCGATATCCTCTTTGTTGCGTTGGGCAGCCCAAAGCAGGAACAGTGGATGAGAGAACACTGTCCGGCACTGAACGTGAAGGTGTGCCAGGGCATCGGCGGCACCCTCGACGTCCTCGCCGGTCGGGTGCCAAGGGCACCGGCGTTGTTCATAGCGCTCCATCTGGAATGGCTTTACCGGCTGCTTCGACAGCCCCGCCGGCTCTTTCGCCAGACCGCATTACCCCGTTTTGCATTTCAGCTGCTGATCCATCGTAGCGCCTGCTGACCGACCCTTACGCAATTGTCGAGCCTCTCAGAACGACTGCCAGTGGGCAGTCCACTTCCCTCGTCGGGCCAACTGCGGCTGCTCCTGCTGTTGCTGGTTGCGTGCCTGTTAGCCACCTATCTGTTCTTTCCCAGTCTGCAATGGCTGATTGGAGAATGGTCGCGCAAGGAGGAGTACAGCCACGGCATGATGATTCCGCTGGTGGCCGCTTATCTGGTCTGGCAACGACGCGGTCTGCTGGCTCGCAGCCGACAGCACAATAGCTGGCCGGGTCTGCTACTGCTGGTCTGTGGTCTTGGCGGACTGGTGCTGGGCCGCTATTCAACCCTGTTCATCATCTCTCACTACTCACTGCTACTGGTCATTACCGGGCTGGCCCTAAGCGCTTTTGGCTTGCGGATAACCCGTCACCTGCTGTTCCCCATCGCGCTGCTCGGGCTGGCAATTCCGCTACCCAACTTTCTTTATGGTCAGCTCTCTGCTCAGCTACAGCTCATCTCCTCGGCGCTCGGGGTTGAGGTGATTCGCGCCTGTAACATCAGCGTCTATCTTGAAGGCAACGTGATTGACCTTGGTGCCATGCAACTGCAGGTTGTCGAGGCCTGCAATGGTTTGCGTTATCTGTTTCCGCTGATGTCGGTGGCCTTTATCTGCGCCTATCTGTTCCATGCGCCGCTTTGGCAAAGGGTGCTGATTTTCCTTTCCAGCATTCCCATCACGGTGATCATGAACAGCCTGCGTATCGGCCTGATCGGCGTGACCGTAGAGTTCTGGGGTGTCGAAATGGCGGAAGGCTTCCTGCATGATTTTGAGGGCTGGGCGGTTTTTATGGTCTGCACCGCACTGCTGCTGCTGGAGATCTGGCTATTCGCCCGTTTGCTACCACCCCGGCAGAAACTGCAGGACTGTTTCGGCATCGACAGTGTGCCGATACCCCCCGACCATCTACTTCACTCCTGGCGTGTAACGCCTTCTCTCTACGCCGCCGTGGTCCTGCTGATCGGCGCAGCAGTGACCCTGTTCACCAACCCCACAGCGGATGAATACCGGCCCGAGCGACAGGAGTTTGTCACCTTTCCGATGTCATTTGCTGGATGGCGCGGAACCCGGGAAACCATGTCTGAGGAAGTTCTCGACGCCCTCGACCTGGATGATTATCTGCTCGCAGATTACCGCTCACCGGTTGCTGCACCGATCAACCTGTATGTCGCCTATTACGGCTCCCAGACCTCAGGGGAGTCGGCCCATTCGCCGCGCTCCTGTATTCCCGGCGGTGGCTGGCAAATCACCAGTCTCAGTCAGGTTGAACTTGACCCACAAACCCGCGCCAACCGCGTGGTCATCCAGAAAGGTGAACTACGTCAGCTAGTCTACTACTGGTTTGACCTGCACGGCCGTAACCTGACCAATGAATACCTGATCAAGTGGTACCTGTTTCAGGACGGGCTGATGCTGAACCGCAGCGACGGCGCCCTGCTGCGACTAACGACCCCGATCCTCGCTGAGGACGGCGAACAGGAAGCAGACCGGCGGTTACGCGATTTCCACACGGAAATCGCAAAGCGCCTGCCGCCGTTCGTTCCCGCAGCAGAAGGCCATGAGTGATCAGCGACGGACTCAACATTCGACGCTGGCTGGTGGTATCCACAGACTAACCGCACAAGGCTCACCAGAGCCATTCGGGCAGTTCGGTTAATGGATCCATTGCTGTTACTAGTCAGCTCCATGCTGATATCGGTGGCGCTGATACCGCCGCTGATCCGCATCGCACCACGCATCGGCCTGGTCGACCGCCCGGATCCGCGCAAAGTCCATCAACGCACCATGCCGCGGCTCGGCGGCATCGCCATCGCCTGCGGCGCGCTGATACCGCTGTTTGCAACCTTTGCCAGTAACTATGCGTTGCTGTCGATCCTGTTCGCAGCCTTGATCCTTGCGCTGGCCGGGGCCTGGGATGACCGGTCCGACCTCGACTACAAAATCAAGTTCGCTCTGCAAATCGCTGCTGCCGGAATCATCATCCATTGGGGCGGGACCGAAATTACCCGCCTGCCGTTTTTCGACCAGACCCCACTGCCTGGCTGGGTGAGTAAACCGTTAACACTGTTCGTGTTATTGGCGTCCACCAACGCAGTCAATCTTTCCGATGGACTCGATGGTCTCGCCGGCGGAATGGCGATTCTGGCGTTTGGCGTGGTGGCAATTCTGGCCATTGAATCGGGCCAACCGACGGAACTGCTGATGGCCATGGCGGTGATCGGCGGAATCGGCGGTTTTCTGCGCTACAACAACTACCCGGCACAACTGTTCATGGGCGATGCGGGTAGCCAGTTTATTGGTCTCTGCCTGGGCGTCGTGGTTATCCAACTGACGTTCGGCGACGCCACCCCTTACTGTCCGGCGCTGGCGCTGTTTCTGCTTGGCCTGCCGCTGCTGGATACCGGACAGGTAATGCTACGGCGTATCAGTCAGGGTCGATCACCGTTTCACGCCGACCGGCAGCACCTGCATCACCGGCTGCTGGACACCGGTCTCGACCATTACGAAGTGGTTACCCTGATGTATATCGGTCAGGGAGTCATGGTGTTCACCGGTTTTCTGGTCCGCTACCAGCACGACCTGATCAATCTTCTGATCTATACGACGACTGGTCTGGCATTAATTGCCACCGTGAGACTGCCCGGAATGGTCGCTATTCGCCAACGGCTGATCACCATCAAGCCGGTCGAACTGGTCCGCAACCACTCTCTGAGTGGCTGGATCAGGCGTGTACTGTTACTGATTCTCGGCAGTTATTTCATCTTCATTCCGATATTCACCCGCGACGGAACTGTGGAACTGCTTGCGGTAGCGATCATCGGCCTCATTCTGCTGGTTGGTGGCTGTTTCTGGACCAATCACGACTGGATCGGACGACTGGCGATCTATCTCTGCGGGTCCGCTGTGGTCTATCTTGCGCAAAACTCAGCGCCACCGGGAACCCTGTTCCCGGCCATCGATAGCGCCTTCTACGCAGTGGTAGTGATGCTGGTTCTGGCAGGGCTACGCTACACCCGGCAGAAGGAGTTCGAACTCTCACCGTTCGATTTTCTGATCATCTCCTGCGCGCTTGCTGTACCGATGATTGCCGGCCCGCTGTTTGGCAACCCCAAACTCGGCCAGGCCATTGCCAACCTGGTGGTGATCTACTACGCGGTGGAGTTTGTGATCACTTCCGCCCGCAGCAAACGGGTTCTGCTTGGCTGGGCTGCGCTCAGTTTTATTGCTCTGGCAACACAACAACTAGCCGTGTAGAACCCGCTTTGCCAGCAATCTGTCATCGCAACGTAACACAGCGGGCGTAGCCTTTCGGTCACTGACCGAGGAAACACTTTCCATCTGTAGCCCTGCCGTTCTCGTTTGCAGCCAATCCTGTAACCCAGCGTTATCTCAATCATGAAAAAGCCCAATCCACGCCCGGTTTATTTTCTAATGCTGATCGTCTCGCTGCTCACCGGTTGCAGCGGACCGGAAGATCGCGTTGCCCTGCATCTGTCCAAAGGCGATGCCTTTTACGCTGAACAGGACTTTCAGAAGGCCAGGGTGGAATTCAAGAATGTGCTGCAGATCGACCCCAACCATGTAGAAGGTCGTTTTCGCCTTGCGGAAACGCTGGAGAAACTGGGCGAGACCAGTAATGCAGTCAATCAGTACAAGAGCGTCATCGGGCTTCAGGGTGACCATGGTGGTGCGCTGCTGCGCATGGCCGAGCTTTACTTCGCCGCCAATCACCTCGAAGGTACTCGTGAACTGCTGACCAAAATTCCTCCCGGGGATGAACGCTCCAGCGCGCGCTACGAGTTTTTGCTGGCCGCCGTCGATGCCAGGGAGGACCGGCTTCAGCCAGCGCTGCAACGGGTCGAACAGCTACTCGCCTCGTACCCCACCGACGGCAATGCGACTCTGCTCGCGGCGTCGCTCTACGAAAAGGATCAGCGACCCGAGACCGCCGTCGCGCTGCTCCAGGATTTTCTCCGGCAACAGCCCGATCACCACCAGATCAGAGCCATCCTCTCCGGCTTGCTACTCAAACAAGGGGATACGCAAAGCGCTATTGACCATTACCGCCGCATCGTCGAAGCAAAACCCGAGGCCACAGATATTCGCATCACTCTGGCACGCCTCTATGCCGGTACTGAACAGGTTGCCGCCGCTGAAGCGTTGCTCCGCGAAGGCGCTGTCGAAGAGCAGACACAGGAGCTCGGTAAAACCGACATGCGGCTGGCACTGGTGACCTTCCTGCATGATCGCAAGGGATTCAACCACGCAGCTGAAGAATTACAGCAGATGATTAGCGTCGCACCCGAAGAAGCCAATCTGGTGCTCGCCCTTGGTGAGCTCCATGAACGTGCCGACAACCGCGAGCAGGCAAAAAAAATCTACCTGGACGCCATAGAGACCTTTGCACTTAAACCCGCTGAGGCGAGTGCCCGCAACCGCCTGGCAGCGCTGCTGGTACGCGAAGGCAAGCTGGAAGCTGCATTAACCGAACTGGAAGCAATCCTCAACGCTAACGGGGCGGATCGCGCAGCATTGATGATGCGCGCCAGCATTGCCAATAGCCAGCAACGGCACGGTGATGCCATTGCCGACTATCGCGCTCTGCTTAAGGACGCCCCAAATGACCATGTGGTGCTGAGACTACTTGCCGAAACCCACCGGCTCAACGGCGAACCTCTGCTGGCCCGGGATACCTGGGGTAACGCACTCATCGCGCAACCACGTGATGCCGGGCTGAAGGCCGAATTTGCACGCGCATTACTGGCGATGGACGACCCTAACGGCGCGGAACACCAGCTCCTGCAGGCGGTAACCCTGGACAACGATAACCCGGCATTGGTGCAGTCGCTGGCAGAAGTTCAGATCAGTCAGAAGAAGTGGTCTGCTGCCCGCGAAACACTCAGCCAGCTTATGGAACTGACGCCGCAAAGCCCCCTGCCCTTCTATCTGCTGGGCAGCGTCGAGCTGGCAGAACAGCAACACCAGGCTGCACTGGAGATGTTTCAACAGTCGCTGGCAATCGCTCCATCAGCGGTGGAACCTCTCGAACGGGCGGTAAAACTCCTCGCTGCACAGAAGGAATTCGCCCAGGCATTGTCGCTCACCGATGTGGCTCTGGCAGATAACGCCGATAACGCCATAGCCCACCACCTGCGCGGAACGCTGCTACAGGCACTGGAACGGATTCCAGAAGCGGTCGCAGCGTTCGAACAGGCATCCGCCATCAACCCCCGCTGGCCCCTGCCCTACCTGGGGCTCGCCGAAACTCTTCGTGTCAACGGTGAGACGCAACGGGCCACGGTTCGGCTGCAACAGGCACTCGATGCGACTGACAAAAACCCACTGATACTCACAACCCTGGCTGACTGGCTGGAGAAAGATGGCAGGCGCAGCGATGCTCTGGCAGTAATGAAAACCGCCTATGAAGCACAACCACAATCGCTGGTAATCGCCAACAACTTTGCGATGATGAGCATCACCCATGACCTGCAACCGGCCGACAGCACTACCCTGATGGCTATCGCCGAACAGCTGCGCTCCAGCGCCAACCCGGCGTTTGTAGACACTGCCGCCTGGATTGAAGCCCATACCGGCAGCCCGGAGAAAGCCATAGCGCTGCTCAAACCACTGGTCACCGCGCACCCCGACAGCGCCGAATTTCTCTACCACCTGGGCATCAGCGAAAAACTTGCCGGCAACAACCAGGCAGCACGCGAACACCTGACCCGGGCACTGGCACTAAACCAGCAGTTTCGCGGCCGGGATGCTGCCCGCGAAATACTGGAACAACTTTAGTCGCGGACCTGACAAATCGATGCATTGTCTGTCATCGGCCTGTCATACCTGAAACCTACAATCCGAGTTCATCATCGTTGATCCAGGTACTTTCAGGCCGACCATAATGAACTATCAATTCAACATTGACGTTATCGCCGGTGCCAGACCAAATTTCATGAAAGTCGCGGCGCTGTTCGCTGTCGCCGACCGGTTTCCCCAGTTCAATCTGCGGCTGATTCATACCGGACAGCACTACGACAGTTCGATGTCCGATGTGTTTTTCCAGGATCTCGGCCTGCCGCAGCCGGTCAGCCACTTCAATGTCGGTAGTGGCAGTCACGCACGGCAAACCGGCGCGATTCTGAGTCATTATGAGGATTGGACCGAGAGTCAGAGACCCGATCTCTGTATCGTCGTTGGCGATGTCAACTCGACCATAGCCTGCGCCATGGTTGCCGCCAAAGCGGGGGTGCCGGTAGCACACGTCGAGGCCGGTCTGCGCTCCTTTGATCGCACCATGCCCGAGGAGATCAACCGCCTCCTCACCGACAGCATCAGCACCCTGCTGTTCGCCTCCGAACCCGACGCAGTGATGAATCTTTCCCGGGAAGGCTACGCGAGTGATGCTATTCACCTCGTCGGTCAGGTGATGGTCGACACCCTTCTGAACAGCCTGCCAAAAGCAGAAGCCCTGCAGGTCTGGAAAGAATACGGCGCCGACCGGGGAGACTACGCCATGGTAACCCTGCATCGTCCCGCCAATGTCGATGATCGCGAGCAGCTGGCGACTGTTTGCGCACAACTGCTCTGGCTCGCCGACCGGTTACCGATCATCTTCCCCGTGCATCCACGCACCCGCGGAAACCTGGACCGTTTCGGATTACGTTGCCTGCTTGAGGAACATGATGATATTCAGCTCTGCGATCCACTCTCCTATTTGCAATCGCTATCGTTGATGAGTGCGGCAACCATGGTCGTGACCGACAGCGGCGGTCTGCAGGAAGAGACTACCGCGCTTGGCGTACCCTGCCTGACCCTGCGCGAAAATACTGAACGACCAGTCACCGTCATTGAGGGGAGCAACCACCTTATTTGCAACGACTGGCAACGGTTTCAGCAACTGGTCAATTATTATCTTGAGCTCGACCAGGATCGCATCGCCGGCCAGGTGCCCTACTGGGACGGAAAGTCGGCACAACGGATCCTCTCCGTGTGCGCCGACTATCTGGCTCAACAACAGCCTCTGGATAACTGCGCTTGACCCACCGTTTTCGAAACAGCAGTCACGGCTTTACCCTGATCGAAGTGATGGTGGTGGTGGTCATTCTTGGCGTGCTTGCTGCACTGGTGGTACCGCGAATCATGGACCGGCCGGAAGAGGCACGGATGATCCGTGCCCAGCAGGACATCAGGGCCATTGCTTCGGCAATCAACCTGTACAGGCTCGACAATTTTACTCTTCCGAATACCGAACAGGGACTGGAGGCGTTAATGACCCAGCCAGATAATCTGCCCACTGGCGCGCGCTGGAAGCAGGGGGGTTATCTGGACACCCTGCCCGAAGACCCCTGGGGTAATCCCTACATCTACCTGCAACCAGGCGTTCACGGACAGTTTGACCTCTATTCGACCGGAGCCGATGGTGCGCCCGGCGGTGAAGGTGCTGCTGCTGACATCGGTAACTGGGCCGGGTGACCAGGCGACGGCTCAGCGACAGTGGCTTTACCCTGCTGGAACTGATGGTAACCCTGGCGATTATCGGGGTTCTGGCCGGCACCCTGCATATTGGCATCGGCGCCCTTGGTGGTCGCAGCGCCGCAGACACCTTTTTGCAGCAGCTGTCAGATCAGCTGCTACATGCGCAGGAGATGGCGATGATGAGCGGGCAACCCTACCGACTGCACGTTGACGGCTCCGATTGCAAATTCCAGCGATTGCAGGGTGACCGCTGGCAGACCATTGAAAACAACCCGCAGCTACCACCCCTCGCCCTCCCCGTCGGCAGCGCACTGCAATTTTTCCCCGCCAATCGCCCGGCCATTCTCCCGGCCAGTGGTGATGCCCAATCGGGAGTGGTGATCAATGCTGACGGCCAGATCGCCCCATTTCGACTCACCCTGATCAATCAGCATCAGCGCTCGACCCTGAACCTGGATCGGCACGGGCATATCCAACTGGATAGTGCCCGGTGAGTGCTCACTCAAACCACACCATCCGGCCCGATCGGCCGGTGGCAACCGAGCGAACCAGCGGCTTCACCCTGCTGGAAATCATGGTTGCTCTGGCGGTAATCGCAATTGGTGCCACCGCGACGCTGATCCTCGACAGCAGGCTCAGCGGCAATGCCGCCCATTTACAGCAGCGCGTCAGCGCCACCTGGCTGGCGCGTAATCTACTGGAAGAGTACCGCCTGAACGGCTCCTGGCCCGAGCGGCAAAACGCCGTCCTGTTTGCCGGCCAGCAGTGGCATTGGAGTGGGCAAACCAGCGCTAGCGAAGCAGACGACAGCCTGTCATTGCTAACAGTTACAGTCAGCACCGCTGGCGCAACCCCCCTCACGGTAACAGGCTATGGCCCTCTATCAGGCCACTAGGCGACATCGCGGCTTTACCCTGCTGGAACTTCTGGTAGCGGTGACCGTCATGGCGGTAATGAGTCTGTTTGCCTATCGGGGCCTCAACCAGCTGACAGATAATTCTGCCCACCGGCAACAGCAGGAGCAGTGGTTACGCCAATTGCAGGTCGGCTTCACCATGATTGAGCGGGATCTGCTGCTGGCCGCGCCCCGATCTGTACGCGACGGATTTGGCGAACCACGCGCCGCATTTCTGGCCACACCGGGACAGGAAAACCTGCTGGAACTGACCCGTTCCAGTGCCGCCCCTGGCAGCCGTTCGCACCCGGGTTTTGCCCGCATCAGCTATCAGCTACGCGACAACCGGCTGATACGCAGCCGGCAGCCGGTGCTCGACACTGCGGTTGGCAATCAACCGCTGGAAACGGAGCTGCTCGGCGGCGTAGAGCTGGCCGAACTGAGATTCTTCTCCACGGCTGTCGCCTGGCTTCCCTACTGGCCGCCGGCGGTCGGGGCAGAGGTGGTTCCGAAAAGTGTCGAAATCACCCTACAACTGGCCGGACGACCGGCCATCACCCGACTGCTTGCAGTGCACTGATGACAATAGCGGCTAAACAGAGTGGATCGAAAGGCATGGCCCTGGTTGCGATGCTAATCGTGGTTGCGCTGATGAGCATGGCAATGGTGCGCAGTAGCGCCAGCCAACAGCGGGCAACCAGCATCACTGCCATCGAGCAACAAAACGGGCTCGCAATCGAAGCACTAAGGGGTTTAGAGCAGGCCAGCCTGCAACTACTCAACCAGCAAGCAACCGCTGTAACAGAGGTGCCAGCCAACCTGCCAGTCAACGGTAGCGACCCGCAACATCCGTTTACAATCGGCCTTGCCACCCTCACCGCACTGCCCATGCCGGCCAGGGCTGAACTGATTCCACTACAGTCACGACTCAACCTGAACAACCTGGCCACCCAAGAAGACCCTGCCCAACCGGTGAGCACCATCACAGGATCGCAACAGCGGTCAAACCCGTTTCGCGCCGTGCTGCACACCCTGTTCGAACAGCAACAGGTTGACACCAAACTACTCGACGCCATTCACGACTGGGTTGATGCCGACAGCAACCGCCGCTACCCGGATGGTGCTGAGGATGGTTATTACCTGCGATTACGTCCCGCTTACCGGGCTGCCAATCAACCGATGGCAGCCATCACCGAGCTGCGCAGTATCCGGCACATCTCAAGCGCAGATTATCAACAGCTAAGCCACTGGCTCACCGCGCTGCCGGTTGGCGCCGATCTGAATGTCAATCTCGCTTCTGCGCCGGTGTTACAGGCACTGCACCCGCAGCTGACTGTCGCTGCCGCAGAGAAGCTGGTCAGCCGTCGCAGCAGCCAGCCGTATACCTCAGTAGAGGAATTTCTGCGAGCCGATGAGCTCGCCGGTCTCGGTGTCGGGAATACTGGCCTGGCAGTGTCCAGCGACTACTGGATGCTGCGCAGCGAGTTTCACTTCGATGATCGGGTCACGGTATATCGAACATTATTCGAGATCGGTGAACAAGGTGCCCGATTGCTGCAACGCCACCTCGGCGAGTCATCATGAAGGCAATCCATCTGCACAACCTGGAACGTCCGCACAGCGCCTCGGCCGCTGCGACAACCGGCAGCACCGGGACAGTGTTACTGGCGCCCACGATTGAACTGTTGATGACCAGCACCCGCCTCAAAGCGAAGCGCAAAAAAGACCGGCTCGCCGCCCTGCCTTACGCACTGGAAGAAAAACTGGCAACACCAGTCGCAGATCAACATTTCGTTACCGCTAATAGCGTGGTCGAAGACGACCAGATCACCGTCGGTATCGTCAGCAGGAAAACCCTCATCGATTGGCTGGCGGTAGCCAGCCACTGCCAAATTGACCTCAGTGCCATAGTGCCAGATGTACTCGCGATCCCCTGGTCGGAAGGAGACTGGAGCCTGGTCGACGATGGCGAACAGATTCTGGTCAGGACTGCGATCGACCGCGGCTTTGCCGTAGATTGCGAACAGGCCGCTGAACTACTGCATTGGCAACTACATGATCTGCAAATTAATTCTCCGGCCGCTGCCGATAGCGACAGCAGCGCTGACACGCCAACGTTCCAGCTAAAGGGAAATCTGCGAATCTGGCGACGCACCAAGGCGAAAACTCTGGATGCCACAGACACCGCAAAGCTGGGTCGCCATTTTCAACGCGGTCTCCGCGAGGAGGGAGAGTTTGACGATCGCGGCGAGTTTCTCGCCAAACATTACCTGCAAAGGGCCGACTCCACACCGCTGCTCAATCTACTCACTGATGACTATCGAACCACGAGGGGAAGCTCCTCGAAGATAAAGAGCGGCTGGCTAAGCGCCGGCATCTCGTTTACGGCGGTGGTTGTCTATGTTGCCGCACTTACCATCGATATTTCTCGCGCTGACAAAGTCGCAGCGCAGGCTCAACAACGGGCAGAGACGCAGTTCCGCGAGACATTTCCCGGCGTCACCCGCATCGTTGACCTGGACGCCCAGACCCGCCAGCAGTTGCAACTGGCCAGCAACAGCAGCAGCTCTGGCGAGGACACATTCACCGCCCAGTTTATCCCGGTGGCCCTCGCCATCGAGAAAGTCAGCCAGCTGACAATCGAGGCAATCGAGTTTCGTACCGGCCAGCTCCGGCTAACCGTTGCAGCCAACGACATGTCAACCGTTGAACAGTATCGCAGCACTCTTGAAAATGCCGGTCTCAGAGCTCAGGTCGATTCGGTGGCAGGACAGGCCGACGGCACCATCCTCGGTCAGATCACTGTCGTGAAATGAGTATCAACGCAATAACCGGCTGGTTCGGCGCACTGCAACCCCGCGAACGGATCATGGTCACCGCTGCCGGAGCCTTTGTGCTCGTGGTCGCCGGTTTTCTGCTGCTGGTTGAACCCCTGCAGAAAAACCGCGA